>JBEQBV010000056.1:0-16673 GCA_041639635.1 Novosphingobium sp. | reverse complement strand
TTGGAACGCGAGGGATTGGACAAGGGATGCCGCAGGAACACGTGCTGATCGCCGGGGGCGGCATTGGCGGGCTCGCTCTGGCGCTGACGCTGCACCAGATTGGCGTGACGTGCACGGTGTTTGAATCTGTGCGCGAACTGAAACCTTTGGGGGTTGGGATCAACCTGCAGCCCAATGCGGTGCGCGAACTCGAAGACCTTGGCATCGGCGAGGACGAGATGGACCGCGTGGGCCTTGCCGCGCGCGAATGGGCGCTGGTGGGGCTGAACGGGCGCGAGATCTATTCCGAACCGCGCGGCAAGCTGGCGGGCTATAACTGGCACCAATATGCCGTGCATCGCGGCGAATTCCACATGATGCTTTATCGCAAGGTGCTCGAAAGGCTGGGGCCGGATGCGGTGCGGCTTGGCAGCAAGGTTGTCGGCTATCGCAAGGAAGTCGATGGCACGGTGACCGCGCAGGTCGAGGATCGCGATGGGGCGGTTGCGGAGGTGGCAGGGACGCTGCTGTTCGGTGCGGATGGCATCCATTCTGCCATCCGCGCGCAGATGCACCCTGGTCAGCCGCCGATCCACTGGGGCGGGACCATCATGTGGCGCGGGACGGCAAGAGGCGTGCCGATCCGCAGCGGGTCTTCGTTTGTGGGGTTGGGCACGAGCCGCCACCGCGTGGTAATCTATCCGATCTCACAGCCTGATGCCGATGGCCTGGCTGACATCAACTGGATCGCCGAACAGACTTATGACACCGACCACGACTGGACAAAGTCGGGCTGGTTCCGTCCAGTCGAGTTGAGCGAGTTCGCCCATGAATTCGACGGGTTCGTTTATGACTGGCTCGATCTGCCTGCGCTGCTGGCGAAATCCGATCTGGCTTATGAAAACCCGATGATCGACCGCGATCCTCTGCCGAACTGGGTGGATGGGCCGGTGGCGCTGATCGGGGATGCGGCGCATCCAATGTATCCGACCGGATCGAACGGCGCTTCGCAGGCCATCATGGATGCACGGCAGATTGGGCGGATCATGCTGGACCGGGGGGTAAGCCCGGCGGCACTGGCCGAATTTGACGCAGCGTTCTGCGGGCCCATCGGGCAGGTGGCGATGCGCAACCGGGGGGCGGGGCCGTTCGGCCTGCTCAACATGGTAGACGAGCGGTGCGGCGGCACGTTTGACGATATCGACGATGTGATCCCGGCAGAGGAACGCGCGGCGTTTATGCTGGCCTATCAGAAGGCGGCAGGCTTTGCCAAAGAGCAGCTGAACACGGCGCCGCCCACGATCCCGGCAGGCGCGCGCGTGGCAAGAGTTCCGGCATGACCATTGCGCTGACCCATGCGACTGATCTGGTGGTTGAACTGTCTCCCCCGCACGAGATGGGCAAGAGCCCGGCGGGCAAGCGGCGAATCATCCCGATTGTGGGCGGCACCGCGCAAGGGCCGCTACTATCCGGGCGCATCCTGCCTATCGGCGCGGATTGGCAGACGGTGCTGGCGGGGGGCATCGCTGATCTCGACGCGCGTTATGCCATTGAAACCGCAGATGGCGCGGTGGTCGAACTGATCAGCCAAGGCATCCGTCATGCCTCGCTTGAGGTCAACGCGCGGATTGCGGGCGGAGAGGAGGTTGATCCATCCGAGTATTACATGCGCACATCGATCCGGCTTGAGAGCGGACATCCGGACTATGACTGGGTCAACCGCGCACTGTTCCTCGCAACCGGGGGCAAGGTGGGCAATACGGTGCGGTTAAGCGTCTGGCGGGTGGATTGAGCCGCACCGAGGATTAGCTGTCTGTGCTGGCTTTGGGGGGATGTTCCATAAAATAGCGAGTCAGGTCTTTGAGCAGATCTGTGCGCATGCTTTCGATAGATGGCATCAGATCGCGCATGTAAGCTTCGTTTGCGGCTTTGAAACTGGGATCGCTCATCACCGCAGAACTGCGTTGCAGAAAGTGCATGCCGGTATCAGTTCGGGCAAAGGCGTGCAGTTCCACAAGTTCGGTCTCGTTGAACTCGCGGGTGTAAGCTTGCGCCACAGCATCAAGCATTAACGGAATATGGCGGCGCAGGATAATCTTGCTACCGGTAACGAACCCGTCGACCTTGCCATTGACGATCTTTTCCGCACCGGGATCGTTTTTAATCGAACTGAACATCGTAGCACGCATTTGTTCCAGCATGGCGTCTATCGCATTGCCAAAAATCGCTTCGCGCTTGTCAGCAGGGAAGGCGATAGCGACAATTTCGCGCGCGATTACCAAGCGTGCAGGGTCGGCGTTTACTTGATTCGCCGGGGGCAAAGCCTCGCTCGGCTGAGCATTTGCAGCTGGCGCATACAGCAAAGCCGTCAGCGCGAGAGCGCCGACGGCTTTGAAGTTACTGTTTGCTCTGTTCACTGATCGAGGAACGAACGCATTTTCCGCGACCGGCTCGGGTGCTTGAGCTTGCGCAGCGCCTTGGCTTCGATCTGGCGGATGCGTTCGCGGGTGACCGAGAACTGCTGACCGACTTCTTCGAGCGTGTGATCGGTGTTCATGCCGATACCGAAGCGCATGCGCAGCACGCGCTCTTCACGCGGGGTCAGGCTGGCAAGGACGCGGGTGACCGTTTCCTTGAGGTTTGCCTGAATCGCTGCGTCGACCGGAATGATCGCGTTCTTGTCTTCGATGAAATCGCCCAGGTGCGAATCTTCCTCGTCGCCAATCGGCGTTTCGAGAGAGATCGGCTCCTTGGCGATTTTCATCACCTTGCGGACCTTTTCGAGCGGCATTGAAAGGCGCTCGGCCATTTCTTCCGGCGTCGGTTCGCGGCCCTGCTCGTGCAGGAACTGGCGGCTGGTGCGGACCAGCTTGTTGATCGTTTCGATCATGTGGACCGGGATGCGGATCGTGCGGGCCTGATCCGCGATGGAGCGCGTGATCGCCTGTCTGATCCACCATGTGGCGTAGGTGCTGAACTTGTAGCCGCGGCGGTATTCGAACTTGTCGACCGCCTTCATCAGACCAATGTTGCCTTCCTGAATGAGATCCAGGAACTGCAGGCCACGGTTCGTGTACTTCTTGGCGATGGAAATCACGAGGCGCAAGTTGGCCTCGACCATTTCCTTCTTGGCGATGCGCGCCTCGCGCTCACCTTTTTGCACCATGTTCACGATGCGGCGGAATTCGCCCAGCGACATGCCGGTGGCGGCGGCAATATCGGCGATTTCGGCACGGATGCGCTCAACCGGTGTGGCCTCGTTGGCGGCGAATGCGGCCCATTTCTTGTCGCGGCCGGCCAGCGACTGCAACCAGCCATCATCAAGCTCATGCCCGACATACATGTCGAGGAAGTCCTTGCGTGGCACCTTATGCCGTTCGGCCAAGCGCAGCATCTGCCCGCCCAGCGTGGTCAGGCGGCGGTTGAAAGCATAGAGATTGTCGACAAGGTATTCGATCTTCGAGGCGTGGAATTGCACCGATTCCACTTGCGCCGTCAGGTCTTCGCGCAGCTTTTGGTACTGCGTTTCCTTGGCCGCTGAAAAATCGTTGCCCAAACCAAGCGCGTTAAGCCGCTCTGCCTGAATCTTCTCGAACTGGCGGAACAGCGAGGTGATTTCTGCAAAACGCTCAAGTGCAGCAGGCTTAAGCTGCGCTTCCATCTGCGCGAGGCTAAGCGTGTTGTCCTCTTCCTCTTCTTCGGCAGGACGTGCGCGGCGTTCGCGCAGTTCATCGTCCTCGTCATCAGCCGGAGCCTCTTCCTCGACGTCTTCTTCTTCCTTGAAGGTCGGGCCAGCAGTGGCTTCGCTGATTTCCGGCTCGGCTTCATCACCGTCTTCGGAAAGGTTTTCGGGCTGCGGTTCCTTGGAAAGCATCGCATCAAGATCGAGAATCTCGCGCAGTTGCATTTCACCGGCGTTCAGCGCGTCGGACCACTGGATGATGGCGTGGAAGGTGATCGGGCTTTCGCAAAGGCCCATGATCATGGTGTCGCGACCAGCTTCGATGCGCTTGGCGATGGCGATTTCGCCTTCGCGGCTGAGCAATTCGACCGCGCCCATTTCGCGCAAATACATGCGCACCGGATCATCGGTACGCTCGATGGTTTCCTTGCGCTTGATAACGTCCGGGCGGTCTTCAACCGTTTCGGCTTCGTCCAGCTCGTCGTCCTGAGCTTTTTCCTCAGGGTCAACCGCGTCTTCATCGCTTTCGACGATGTTGACGCCCATTTCCGAGATGGCGGCCATGATGTCTTCGATCTGTTCGGAAGACATCTGATCCTGCGGCAGGGCCTCGTTCAGTTCGTCATAGGTAATGATGCCGCGCCGCTTTGCGCGGGCGATCAGTTTCTTTACCGATGCATCGTTGAGGTCGATCAGAGGAGCGTCGCCGCTGTCGGTCTTTTCGTTCGAAGCCATTTAACCCCGGTACCACCATATGAGAGCCGGGCCTTGGGCGACCCGGGTTGCGCTTGTTGTATAATTATAACGCAGCACGAGCGCGGTTCATTTGCTCCAAACGAGCAAACAAATCCACCCTTCGTTTGCGCAAACGTTGTTGTTCAGCGAAAGATTCGTCGGAAAAGTCCGTTTCGTGGCGCTTCGTCGCATGTTCGAGCGCCTCTTCCACGGCCGGTAACTCGACCAGAAGGGCAACCGCTTCGGCAAGTTCATCGCCTGCCGAATCACCGCTTCCAACGAGAAAGCCGAATCGCATTCCGGCGTAATCCTGCGCCGTCGGGAGCCGGAGCCCTCGTTCCTGCAATATGGTGCGCAGAACCTCGCTTTCAAGCGCTTGCACACTGTCGGACTCGACGAGCAGTGCATCAATCAGCGCACACATCCCGGCATCTTCAGGTTGCAGCCGCGCGAGGGCATTGGCGTGGCGGACAATATGGTGGGGATGGAGGATCAAGCCACACAACACTGCCGCAAGCAGGCTTTTGCTCTGCCCAGTGCCGATGCGCAGCATTCGCGCCTTGTCTTCTTCGGCCAGCGGCGGTGGGGCGGGCTTCCATGGTTGGCCCTTGCCGCGCAGGCCGGTGTCGCCCTTTCGGGGCTGGAACGGCGCGCGTTCTTTGCGAGCAAAGGCGAGTTCGCCAAACCTCTCGGTCAGTTCGCGCCGGTAGAGCGACTTTATGTCGGGATGCTGGATCGTCTCGCAATGCTGCAGCAGCCGCGCCTTCAGGCCCGCCTTGTCCTCGGGCGTTGCAAGCGGCGCCGCATCGCGTTCCACCTGCCAAAGCACGTCCACCAGACTGCGCGCCTGATCGAGCAGGGCTTCCATGGCGGCGGGGCCTTGCGCCTTCACCACATCGTCGGGGTCCATGCCTGCGGGCAGGGTGGTGATGCGCAAGGAATGGCCAGGGCGGAGCAGGGGCAGGGCGCGGGTTATGGCCCGCATCGCGGCGCGCTGTCCGGCGGCATCGCCATCGAAGCACAGCGTCGGCGTTTCCACCAGCCGCCAGAGCCGTTCGATCTGGTGTTCGGTCAGCGCGGTGCCGAGCGGCGCGACTGCCTCGCTGATGCCTGCTGCGGCAAGGGCCACGACGTCCATATAGCCTTCGACCACTACCACGCGCCCGCTCTGGCGCGAGGCAGGCCCGGCGCGGTGCAGGTTGTAAACGGTGCGGCCCTTGTCGAACAACGGTGTGTCCGGCGAGTTCAAGTATTTGGGCGCGTCGGTTTTTTCAGCGCTGAGGATACGGCCACCGAACGCGATCACGCGCCCGCGCGGGTCGAGGATGGGCAGCATCAGGCGGCCCCGGAAGCGGTCGTAGGGCTCTTTGCCTTCGACCACGATCCGCAAGCCTGCCTCGACCAGCATTTCGTCGGGAAACGCAGATAGCGCCTCTTTCAAAGCGGTGCGGCTGTCGGGCGCAAAGCCGAAGCCGAAATCGCGCACGATTTGCGCCGGAAAGCCGCGCGAGGCGAGATAGCGGCGGGCCTGTTCGCCTTTCTCTTCGGCCAGCGAGCGCACGAAAAAGTCCTGCGCTGCTGCCATGACATCATGCAGCGACTTCTGCTGTTCGGCCTTTTTCGCGGCGCGCGGATCAGGGGCGGGGACTTCCATCCCGGCCTGCACCGCCAGTTCCTTCACCGCTTCCATGAAAGGCAGACCCTGATGATCGGTCATCCACCGGATGGCATCGCCATGCGCGCCGCAGCCGAAGCAGTGGTAGAAGCCCTTTTCGTCGTTGATGGTGAAGCTGGGCGTCTTCTCGTTGTGAAACGGGCAACACGCCTTGAACTCCCGCCCCGCCTTGGTCACGCGCACGCTGCGCCCGATCAGCCCGGAAAGGGAGATGCGGGCGCGCAGTTCATCAAGCCATTGGGGGGAGAGGCTCATGAAGTGTCGCCGCCGCGGAGCGGGCGGTTCCACAAACTCCCCTCCCGCCTGCGGGAGGGGTTGGGGGAGGGCATGTTGTCCAGTGTCTGCCCAATCACCCCTAAAACCCCGTCAATGTTATCCATGACCTCGTTATTCCAGAACCGAAGGACGCGATATCCTTGTCCTTCAAGAAAGCGAGTCCGCCCGACATCGTAGTCCGCTGCAAAGGCGTGTTGGCCTCCGTCCAGTTCGATCACCAGTTTCCGTTCACGCGAGGCAAAGTCGCAGATGAACTGGCCAACAGGAAACTGGCGATTGAAGCGAACCCCCTTCAGCTTTCGGGCGGAGAGATATTGCCAAAGTTTGCGCTCGGGTTCGGTCGCATTCTGACGTAGCTCGCGCGAGCGGGCGGTCGGCCTGGAATAGCCCTTGTCGTGATTTCGGAACCAATCGCGGTCGAACTGGCTATCGTCGTCCAACATGCCCTCCCCCGACCCCTCCCGCAGGCGGGAGGGGAGATTGCTCCATCACCCCGCCAGCGCCGCCTTCACAAGCCCGCTCGCCTTGCTCATATCCAGCTGCGTACCATGCTTGGCCTTCAGCGCGGCCACGACCTTGCCCATATCCTTCATGCCCGCAGCGCCCGTCTCCGCGATCAGCGCGACAATCGCAGCCTTCACGTCATCCTCAGCCATCTGTTGCGGCAGGAATTCCTCGATTACGGCCAGTTCGGCCTTTTCCACATCGGCCAGTTCCTGCCGTCCGCCCTGTTCGAACATGGTGATCGATTCGCGGCGCTGCTTGGCCATTTTCTGCAGCACGTCGGTGACCAGTACGTCGTCCTCGGGCACTGCGGACGCGGTGCGCAGTTCGATGTCCTTGTCTTTCAACTTGGCAAGGATCAGGCGGACGGCGGCGAGGCGGGGCTTGTCGCCCGATTTCATGGCAGAAATCTGCGCGGCCTTGATGGTGTCGCGGATCATGGGTTCGTATTTCCTGTGAAGTTGTCCGCCGATAAAAGCGGGAAACGCCTCATGTAAGCGAAACTTTCGGGAATCGCTAGGTTGACGCATCGGGGTTCGAGGTCTAACCGCCGCCCCTTAGCAACATCGCCAGAACCCCTGCCTACGGAGCGCCCCATATCATGGCCGACCCCGCACTTTCGCACGCGCCCAAGCCAGACGGCGCTACGGGAGTCCTCGTTCTTGCCGATGGGTCTGTTGCCTGGGGACGTGGTTTCGGTGCCAGTGGCGCGGCGGTGGGCGAGGTGTGCTTCAACACCGCGATGACCGGCTATCAGGAAGTGATGACCGACCCGTCTTATGCCGGGCAGGTGGTGACATTCACGTTCCCGCATATCGGCAATGTCGGCACCAACGATGAAGACATGGAAAGCCATGATGTGCCCGGAGCCGTGGGCTGCGTGGTGCGTGAGGATGTGACCGCGCCTGCCAACTTCCGCTCTGCCGGGGCATTCCAGCAGTGGATGGAAAAGCACGGCAAGATCGGCATCGCCGGCCTCGATACCCGCGCGCTGACCCGCCGCATCCGCCTGTCTGGCGCACCCAACGCGGTGATCGCGCACGATCCCGATGGCGCGTTCGACATTCCGGCACTGGTCGCCCGCGCGCGTGAGTGGCCGGGGCTGGAAGGCATGGACCTCGCCCGCGTCGTCTCGCGCGATGCGCAGGCGGCGTGGGAAGGTTCGGTCTGGCGTCTGGGCGAGGGCTTCGGCCGTAGCCCTCGCGATGCCCGCCCGCATGTGGTGGCGATCGATTATGGCGCGAAGGACAACATCTTCCGCAATCTGGTGAAGGCGGGCGCAAGCGTGACGGTGGTTCCCGCGCAGACATCGCTGGAAACGATCCTCGAACTGAAGCCCGATGGCGTGTTCCTGTCAAACGGTCCGGGCGATCCGGCGGCGACCGGGGCCTATGCCGTGCCGGTGATACAGAAGCTGCTGGAAATGGACATGCCGGTCTTCGGCATCTGCCTCGGCCACCAGATGCTCGGCCTTGCCGCAGGCGCGCGCACCACCAAGATGCATCAAGGCCACCGCGGCGCGAACCACCCGGTTAAGCGCATGGAAGACGGCGTGGTCGAGATCACCTCGATGAACCACGGCTTCGCGGTCGACAACACCGCGCTGCCCGACAGCGTAGAGGAAACCCACGTCTCGCTGTTCGACGGCTCGAACTGCGGCATCGCGGTAAAGGGCAAGCGCGCGTTCGGGGTGCAGTACCACCCTGAGGCGTCACCGGGACCGCAGGATAGTTTTTATCTGTTCGAGAAGTTTGTGGGGATGTTGGGGTGAAACGACGCCGCATCCTTCAGATTGCGGCAACCGTTCTGCTGCTGATGAATGTTGCTTATCTTTGGTGGCGTTTGGAAACGCGTGAGCACGAAATGGTTGCAGTTTGGGTCGCCTATATGCCTGATTTGGAAGCTAGCCAGCGTCGTGATCCTATGAATTTTCTGAATTCCTCTCATTCACACGATCCGCGTTATCCCGTGACGAATGATCTGGAAAATGGCCATGTGCTCATGAGGACTGCGTACCTTTGCAAGGTCCAGGAATCGTACATTGATGTATACGTCAATCTGTCAGGCGATCCAGTAGCCGCGCCCTCCCAGATGCCCGATCGGCTTTATCTTCCTGAGCTGTCGGCCTCTCAACAGAATTGCATGAAGTCTCGTTTGCCACAGGGATATCGGTTGGCTCAGCTTCAAACTCCAGCACCTCCCAAGTCGATTGGCTGGGGAGAAAACGATCTGAAATTGTCGCTTCTTTCGCGACCGGAAACGAACAGGCTTTCGCATGCCCAAACGCACTGACATCTCCTCGATCCTGATCATCGGCGCCGGGCCGATCATCATTGGCCAGGCTTGCGAGTTCGATTATTCGGGCACGCAGGCGGTGAAAGCGCTCAAGGAAGAGGGCTATCGCATCATCCTGGTCAATTCGAACCCCGCGACGATCATGACCGATCCGGACATGGCGCACGCGACTTATGTCGAGCCGATCACGCCCGAGATCGTCGCCAAGATCATCGAGAAGGAGCGGCCCGATGCGCTGCTGCCGACGATGGGCGGGCAGACCGCGCTGAACACCGCGCTGGCGCTGTTCAACGATGGCACGCTGGAAAAGTTCGGCGTGCAGATGATCGGCGCGAATGCCGATGCGATCGACAAGGCCGAAGACCGCCAGCGCTTCCGCGAGGCGATGGACAAGATCGGGCTGGAATCGGCGCGTTCAGGCATTGCCCATACGGTCGAGGAAGCGCTGGCCGTGCTGGAGCGCACCGGCCTGCCCGCGATCATCCGCCCCAGCTTCACCATGGGCGGCACCGGCGGCGGCATTGCCTATAACAAGGACGAATTCGTCAAGATCGTGAAGGGCGGGCTTGAAGCCAGCCCGACCACCGAAGTGCTGATCGATGAATCGCTGCTGGGGTGGAAAGAGTATGAGATGGAGGTTGTTCGCGATAAAAACGACAACTGCATCATCATCTGCTCCATCGAAAACGTCGATCCGATGGGCGTCCACACCGGGGATTCGATCACCGTCGCCCCGGCGCTGACGCTGACCGACAAGGAATACCAGATCATGCGCAACGCCAGCATCGCGGTGCTGCGCGAGATCGGCGTGGAAACCGGCGGTTCGAACGTGCAGTTCGCGGTGAACCCCGCCGATGGCCGCATGATCGTGATCGAAATGAATCCGCGCGTGTCGCGCTCGTCCGCGCTGGCATCGAAGGCTACCGGCTTCCCGATTGCCAAAGTCGCCGCCAAGCTGGCCGTGGGCTACACGCTCGACGAGATAATGAACGACATCACCGGGGCGACGCCTGCGGCGTTCGAACCGACGCTGGACTATGTCGTCACCAAGATCCCGCGCTTTGCCTTTGAAAAGTTCAAGGGCGCGGAAAACAACCTTGGCACCGCGATGAAGTCAGTCGGCGAAGTCATGGCGATTGGCCGCAACTTCAAGGAATCGATGCAGAAGGCCCTGCGCGGGCTGGAAACCGGGCTGGACGGCTTCAACCGCGTGGTCGAACTGGAAGGCGCGAGCCGCGACCAGATCACCGCTGCGCTGAGCAAGGCCACGCCCGACCGCATCCTCGCCATCGCGCAGGCCTTCCGCGAGGGCTTCACGGTGGATGAGGTCAACGCGATCACCAAATACGAACCATGGTTCCTGCGCCAGATCGCCGAGATCATCGCCGAAGAGCAGACCATCCAGAAGGACGGCCTGCCCAACGACGCTGCTGGCCTGCGCCGGTTGAAGGCCATGGGCTTTTCCGACAAGCGCCTCGCCACGCTGGCCGTGCGCGGCATCGGCGTTGCGGGCGGCATGGGCGAGACGCAGGCCAAGCGGTCTGGCCTGCTGCACGATGTGCTGAATGCGATGGCCGGAGCAACCAGTGAGGCTGAGGTCCGCGCGCTGCGGCACAAACTGGGCGTGCGCCCGGTGTACAAGCGCATCGACAGCTGCGCGGCCGAGTTCGAGGCGGTGACGCCTTACATGTATTCGTCCTACGAAAGCGCGCTGTTCGGCGAACCGGAGAACGAATCCGCGCCGACCGACCGGAAAAAGATCGTCATTCTCGGCGGCGGGCCGAACCGCATCGGGCAGGGCATCGAGTTCGATTACTGCTGCTGCCACGCCTGCTATGCGCTGGGCGATGCGGGTTTCGAGACCATCATGGTCAACTGCAACCCGGAGACGGTGTCGACCGACTACGACACGTCAGACCGCCTCTACTTCGAGCCGCTTACGGCAGAGGACGTGCTCGAAATTCTCGATATCGAACGCTCCAATGGCGAATTGGTCGGCGTGATCGTGCAGTTTGGTGGGCAGACTCCGTTGAAGCTGGCGCAGGCGCTGCAGGATGCGGGCATTCCGATCCTTGGCACCACGCCGGACTCCATCGACCTTGCCGAAGACCGCGAACGCTTTGCCGCGTTGGTGGCCAAACTGGGCCTGAAGCAGCCGATGAACGGCATCGCGCGCAGCCGTGATGAGGCCGTCGCCGTGGCCAACCGCATCGGCTATCCAGTGCTGATGCGCCCCAGCTATGTGCTGGGCGGCCGCGCGATGGAGATCGTCGATAGCCAGGCGCAGCTTGATGATTACATCACCACCGCCGTGCAGGTTTCGGGCGATAGCCCGGTGCTGATCGACCAGTATCTGCGCGATGCCATCGAATGCGACGTTGACGCTCTGGCCGATGGTACCGACGTGACCGTGGCGGGCGTGATGCAGCACATCGAGGAAGCGGGCATCCATTCGGGCGACAGCGCCTGCACCCTGCCGCCCTACAGCCTATCGCCCGAAGTTATCGCCGAGATGGAACGGCAGGCGGTGCTGCTGGCGCGCGGTCTGAACGTGCGCGGGCTGATGAACATCCAGTTCGCGATCAAGGACGGCGAAGTTTACCTCATCGAAGTGAACCCCCGCGCCAGCCGCACCGTGCCCTTCGTGGCCAAGGCCGTGGGCACGCCCATCGCCAAGTTTGCCGCTCGCGTGATGGCGGGCGAAAAGCTGGCCGATCTGCCACCGATCAAGCGCGAGATCGATTATATGGCGGTCAAGGAAGCGGTGTTCCCGTTCGCGCGCTTCCCCGGCGTCGATCCGGTGCTCTCGCCCGAAATGAAGTCCACCGGCGAAGTGATGGGCATCGACAGCACCTTTGCGGTGGCCTTTGCCAAATCGCAGTTGGGGGCGGGCACGAAGCTGCCGCAAGGCGGCACCGTATTCGTCTCTGTAAAGGACAGCGACAAGGCCATGACCCTGCCTGCCGTGAGCAAACTGACGGCGTTGGGCTTCAAGATCGTCGCCACCGGCGGCACGGCACGGTATCTGGCAGATGCAGGCGTGATCGTGGAGCGCGTGAACAAGGTGGCCGAAGGGCGCCCGCACATCGTGGACCGCATCATTGATGGCGAAATTGCGCTGATCTTCAACACTACTGAAGGCTGGCAAAGCCATAAGGATTCGGCTTCCATCCGTGCCTCCGCTCTCAATTCGCGCGTGCCCTATTTCACCACGGCAGCGGCATCTGTTGCGGCGGTTGAGGCAATTGGGGCATTGCGGACCACCGAACTTGAAGTGCGGTCATTGCAGGACTATTATAGCTGAACCTTATAACTCCCGGCATCGTTGAAGTGATGGTCCGGCTCGGCGCACACGGTGCCGGTCGGTGAGGGCAAGTTTTCCCTTAGTTGCCGTAACGGCAATCGGGGCATGAGACAGGAAAGAGAGTTACGGATGGCGAGTGTGGAAAAGCTGCCGATGCTTGCAGCAGGCTATGAACGCCTGACCGCCGAGCTGAAGGCGCTGCGCGATGAGCGTCCCCTGATCGTGGACGCGATCGAGGAAGCGCGCGCCCATGGCGATCTGTCTGAAAACGCTGAATATCATGCAGCAAAGGAACGCCAGGGCCAGGTTGAGGCGACGATTGCCGATCTTGAAGACCGGATCAGCCGCGCGCAGATCGTCGATCCGACCACGCTTTCCGGCGACAAGATCATCTTTGGCGCAACTGTGTCTTTGCTTGATGAAGACGATAAGCCGGTGAAGTACCAGATTGTCGGCCCTTATGAGGCGGACGCCAAGAAGGGCATGATCAGCTACAACTCACCGCTGGGCAAGGCGCTGATCGGTCGCAAGGTCGATGAGGAGATCGAAGTTACGGTGCCTTCGGGCGACAAGTTCTATCTTGTCAAAAAGATTGAATTCATCTGACGCGGTTAGGGGTTTTGCATCCTTCGACAGGCTCAGGATGAGCGGGGTCTGAGGATGTTACCCAAGGCCCGCTCATGCTGAGCCTGTCGAAGCACATGCAGCCACAACCGAAAAAGGCCCCGGATCGCTCCGGGGCCTTTTGGCATCTCAGGCCTTGGGCAGTTCCGGTTCCAGCAGCCGGTGCATGTGCACGATGACATAGCGCATCTCGGCATCGTCGACCGTGCGCTGTGCCGCGCTGCGCCATGCCTCTTCGGCGCTGGCGTAATCAGGGAATACGCCGACAAGATCGATGGCTTTGAGGTCTGAGAATTCAAGGCCCTGTGGGTCCTTGACCCGACCGCCCATAACGAGGTGCAGTTTTTGCATTGGCGACTTTCCATTGGGGAGGAATGGTCTGTCGCCAGTGACAAAAAGCAGCTGTCTGCGCAAGTCGGCTAAAGTCGTATTCGCGCAGATTTGGGCTGATCAAGCCACCTTACTTGCGCGGCTTCAGGTCATTGATCTTTTGCAGCGCGGCTTCGCTGGCATCGATAATGGCATTGCGCGCGATGTCAGCGAAGTCGATGGCCTTGCGCCGGGCCTCGTCGCTCCCATCGGCCAGCTTCCCGCCAACAGTGCTGCCCATGTCTTCTGCCTTATGCAGCCCTTCGCGGCCCAGATCGCGCGCGCGCGTGGCATAATCGAGCGCCATCTTGCCAGCGACCGTGGCAAGGCCAGCGGCGCTTTTGCGCAAGGATTTCGTTGCCTCATCGACTTTGGCCGAAGAACGGTTGCCTGATGGCAGTGCCTTGGCGATCAGCGCGCCGAGCAGGATGCCTGCCGCAACAGAAGCCACCGGATGTTCCTCGATCAAGCCCTTGACGGTCTGAACGGGCTTGGCAGAGGCGGTGCGTTCCACCAGACGGCTCCTTGCGGCATCCACCTTTTCGCGCAGCGTTGCTTGCTCGATCGTGTTCAGTTCATCTTCCATTTCAATCTCCGCGTCGGACCGTGTTCAGGGCACTGCGGCCAAGATGCTGCAGCGGCTTACGCAGAAGCCATGCAACCAAGGCGGCCAGCACCGCGCCAATCACGGTCTTGTTTTCGCGCGCAATGTCGCGCGCGGTGTCGATCATCTCAACGGCTTCGTCGAGCGCGCGTTCCTTCATTCGTCCGGGAGAAATCTCCTTTTTGACGATTTCGATGTCGCCTTTGACCACGGCTAGGGCTTCATCACGCAGCGCGCGCGCGCCGGAAAGGGTATTGGCGTCACTCACGCTGCACCTCCGGCATTTGCGCCTTTGCCAACATCGCTGCCCAGCACCGATTTGGCCCGCCCCATGCGCCTTGCGGCGAGCCACAGGCACAGGATGGCCAGAACAGCCAGCACGCCGCCAACAATCGCCAGCGCACCCCAGACGCCTGCCACCGTTGCCACGGCCAGAAGCAGGCCGACAACCAGCGCCAGCAGCATGAAAAAGCCAAAGGTCAGGCCCAGCACCAGCAGCAGGCCGATCACTTTCGCTTCGCCCAGACCATACGAGGCCTGGGCTTTGCGATAGGCGATTTCTGCTTCAAGCAGGGTCTGGCCGTCTTCGATCAGGGCTTTGACCGCGCCGCCGATACCTTCATCGGCAGGCGCCTCATCGACCATTCTGGTGTTTTCAGTTTCGTTCATCAGGCTTCTGTCGCCCCCGTAATAGGAGGGGGCTCAATCGTCCGAACGGCCTGAAAGCAGTTTGGCAATGGCAAAGCCTGCAACGGCTGCAACGCCAATGGCAACACCCGGGCTTTTGCGCACGAATTCCTTCACATCATCGCCCAGTTCGGCCAGATCCTTGGCCTCAAGCTTTGCTGCCGTTTCCTGAATGGTCCGAGCAGCAGTGCGGGCATAATCGCCATACTGTGCGCCCAGCTTTTCATCGATGGTCGGGGCAGTATCGGAAATGGTCTTGCCCAGCGTGGCCAGAGCATCGCTGGCGCGCGCCTTGCCTTCAACAGCCAGTTCGGCACCTTTTTCCTTGGCTTGCCCGGCATAGACCTTGGCTTCGCCAACCCAGTCGGACGTCGTGCCAGCAACTTTCGCCTTGTAGGCAGCGCCTTTTTCCAGCGCTTCGCCCTTCAGCGCCTCGGCTCCGGCCTTGGCTTCTTCAATTGCCTTGTTGAATCGGCCCTTCGCGGTTGCGGTTGCTTCCTCGACAGCGGGGCCGACCGATGCAACGGCTTCTTCGATCTTCTTCTTCGCAGCGCGCTTTTTTGGAGCGTCGGTGGGGGTCATCGGAGTGTCGGCCATGTCTCGTTTCCCTTCGGCAGTTCGCGCGTGAATTGTGGTGTCGTCTAAATATGGGCTCTACCGCACATCTTGCTAGACCTGAATGGCGGTTTGCAAGTGCCAAGCACCGATAGTTCTGTTCGGATAGGTATGTTGCACTGCAAACGCGGCTTGCCTGCCATGGTTCCAGCCGATAGGAGCCGCGCCAAAGCGTAGCCCGAATTTCGGGCCCATATCCCGGCGCACCATTTGCCGCCGCTTTGCAGGGAGCAGACCATGACTGCGATCATCGATATCCATGCCCGTGAAATCCTCGACAGCCGCGGCAACCCCACCGTTGAAGTCGATGTTCTACTGGAAGACGGCAGCTTTGGCCGCGCCGCCGTCCCGTCGGGCGCATCGACTGGCGCGCATGAAGCAGTGGAACTGCGCGATGGCGACAAGGCGCGCTATCTGGGCAAGGGCGTGACCAAGGCAGTCACCGCCGTCAATTCCGACATTGCAGAATGCATCCTTGGGCTTGATGCCGAAGATCAGCGCGACATCGACCTGGCGATGATCGACCTTGATGGCACCGAGAACAAGAGCCGCCTTGGCGCCAATGCCATCCTCGGCGTCAGCATGGCTGTTGCCAAGGCCGCAGCTGATGCACGTGGTCTTCCGCTCTACAGCTACATCGGCGGCGTTTCTGCCCATGTCCTGCCGGTGCCCATGATGAACATCATCAATGGCGGCGAACATGCTGACAATCCGATTGATTTTCAGGAATTCATGATCATGCCGGTCGGCGCGCCTTCGCTGGCCGAAGCGGTGCGCTGGGGCGCCGAAATCTTTCACACGCTGAAAAAGGGCCTCCACGAAAAGGGCCTCGCCACGGCTGTGGGCGATGAAGGCGGCTTTGCCCCCAACCTTGCCAGCACGCGCGATGCGCTCGATTTCATCATGGCGTCGGTTGAAAAGGCCGGATTCAAGCCGGGCACCGACATCAAGCTCGCGCTTGATTGCGCCGCCACCGAATTCTTCAAGGGCGGCAAGTACGAGATCAGCGGCGAGGGGCTGTCGCTGTCGCCTGAAGCTATGGCCGATTACCTTGCTGCGTTGTGCGATGCCTATCCGATCATCTCGATCGAAGATGGCATGAGCGAAGACGATTTTGAAGGCTGGGCTGCGATCACCGCCAAGGTTGGCAAGCGCGTGCAACTCGTGGGTGACGATCTGTTCGTGACCAACCCACGTCGCCTCGAAATGGGCATTGGCAAGGGGCTGGCCAACTCTTTGCTGGTCAAGGTCAACCAGATCGGCACGCTTACGGAAACGCTGGAAGCTGTCAGCATTGCCCAGCGCAATGGCTACACCGCCGTGA
>JBEQBV010000055.1:0-16835 GCA_041639635.1 Novosphingobium sp. | reverse complement strand
CGTTATGAACCGGGTGCCAGCCCTTATGTAAAGGGCGCCACTGTCCGTCCCGTGTTCTACGAAAGCGCAGCTGGCCTGCCGAAAGGAAGCTGCGGGGATGACAACGTCTCCCGCCTGCTGACGACCGAGCGTGGCAACTGCAACCTCTCTGAGACTTTTGCCATCGGCGGCAACATCAACTACGATTTCGACAACGGCTCGCTGACCTACATCGGTGGTTACCGTCACCTCGATCAGGGTTATATCAACGAATACAACGCATCGCAGCCCAACCGCTATGCCGGATACATCATCGCCGACAACGCCATTCACGAACAGCACAGCCACGAGTTGAAGCTGAACTATTCGTTTGGCGATGTCGTCGATCTGGTTACCGGTATATTCTACCTCAAGGAAACGTCGAACGACCGGCAGACCAGCTTTACCGGCGGCACCACCGCGTTCCGGCCCATTCAGGACGCGATCTACAAGCACCAGGTGGAAACTGCCGCCTATTACGCGCAGGCCGATTTCCACGCCACCGACAAGCTGACCATCACGCTTGGTGGGCGCTATACCTGGGAGGAAAAGAAGCTCAGCTATACCAGGTCAACTCAGTACCCGACGCTTTCCTACGACAATGCCGCAGTGCTTGCCGCAGGCAATCCCCTACAGCAGTCGGTCAAGCGCTTCACCCCGCGCATTGCCGTGGATTACAAGGTGAATCCGGACGTGATGCTGTTTGCTTCGGCCACCAATGGCTTCAAATCCGGCGGCTGGAACGGCACGGCATCCCTGCCGCAGAACGCCGTCACTTTCCGTCCCGAAAAGACCTGGTCCTATGAAGCAGGCGTGAAATCCGAACTGTTCGACCGCAAGCTGCGCTTCAACCTGACGGGCTACTTTGCGAGGACGACCGATCTGCAGGTCACTGCAGGTGTGGCCAATTCGCTTGGCGTGGTGGCCAGCTTGCCGTTCAACGCAGGCACGCTTGAAGTCTACGGTCTTGAACTGGAAACCACGGCTCAGTTCGGCAATCTCAGCCTCTTTGCCAACCCTTCTTACATGAACGGGTCATACACCTACATCTCGCCACTGGCGACGACGCTGAGCACGACGCTGACCCCGGTTCGCGTTCCGACCTTCCAGTTCAACGGCGGCGCTTCGTATGACATCCCCGCAAGCTCGCTGGGCGGTTTCTTCACGCCAAGCGTCACGTGGCGGCACAACTCGCCATACTGGGTGGCGGCACTCAACACTACAACCGCGCCAACGGAAAACTTCGTCGATGCTGCGATCAGCTTCGCAGCGGACGACGGAAGCTACCGGATTTCGTTTGAAGTCTCGAACCTTACCGACCAGCGGACCGTGACGGCGAACTTCCTGTCGCTGTTCCCGGGCGATCCGCGTCGCTTCACCGGGCGGATCAAGTTCAAGATCTGACCGGCGTGCGAATAGTTGCTGCGGCAGAGCACGTTGTCCTGCCGCCGCATGGCACCAATGCATCACAAGCCCGCAGGCGAACTTCGCCTGCGGGCTTTGGCGGCCAAACGAGAAGGTATGGTGGGCAAGAAATGAGCATCATCGGCACGAAGATGGTCTGCGATGGCAAGACCGCACGGCAGATCTTCGAAGAGGTCATGGCCAACCCGGCCCGCACCAAGTTCGGCTTTGGCGAGAAGCTAGCCATCGTGAACGTCGATTTCCAGAACGCCTATACCCGGATCGACCGCTACAAGACCGCCTACGAAACCGATCCGCGCCAGATCGAACACACCAACACGATCTCGCGCCTTGCCCGCGCCAAAGGCATGCCGGTGATCTGGACGCACGTTGCCTATGCTGAGGACGCCAGCGATGCGGGCGTCTGGGGTACGCGCACCAACACGCCCGACAGCCTGCAGAACATCAAATACGATTCAGACCGCCACGCATTTGACGAGCGTTGCGAAATCGATCCAGCGGACACGATCTACACCAAGCGGATGCCCTCGGCCTTTTTCGAAACGCCGCTGCAGAGCCTGCTGGTGTGGCACAAGGTCGATACGGTAGTGATTACCGGCGGCTCCACCTCGGGCTGCGTGCGCGCGACGGCGGTGGACAGCCTGAGCCGCGGCTATCGCACGATCGTGCCCATTGAAACCTGCGCCGACAAGCACGAGTCCTACCACTTCGCCAATCTCACCGACCTTCAGCTCAAGTATGCCGACGTCGAACCGGTGCAGACGGTGATCGACTGGCTGGAGGCGCGCTGATGCGTGAAGGCGAAGCCGACCCCGGCCTCTATGACTTCTCGCCCTATCGCGGGCGGAAGCCGTTCTCATGGCCGGGTGAGAAGAAGGTCGCCGTCTGGGTTTCGCCCAACCTTGAATATTACGAGATCGATCCGCCAGCGAACCCGCACCGCAAGTCATGGGGCCGCCCGCACCCCGACGTGGTCGGCTATGCCCACCGCGATCACGCCAACCGCGTCGGCCACTGGCGCATGGCCGAAGTGATGAGCAAGCATGGCTTTCCCGGCTCGGTCAGCCTGTCAGTCGCGCTGTGCCAGCACCATCCAGACGTGGTCGCCGATGCTAATGCGCGGGGTTGGGAGTTCTTCAGCCACGGCATCTACAACACCCGCTATTCCTACGGTATGGACGAGGCACAGGAGCGCGCGATCATCGAGGATTCGATCCGCACCGTGCGTGAGGCAACCGGCCAGACGATCCGCGGCTGGCTCGCCCCTGCCCTTACCCACACCCCGCGAACGCTGGACCTGATTGCCGAATACGGGCTGGATTACACCTGCGACCTTTATCACGATGATCAGCCCCAGCGAGTAAAGACAGACACCGGCGATCTGATCTCGATGCCCTACAGCCTTGAGGTCAATGACCACTACGGCTTCTTCATCTACAACATGAGCCCGCGCGAATATGCCCGCACGCTGATCCGCCAGTTTGAAAGACTGGCAGATGAGCCGTCGGGCACAGTCATGTGCATCCCGCTCCATTCCTACCTGATCGGCCAGCCCCATCGCATCGGCGCGTTCGAGGAAGTCTTGCGCCACATCGCCGCCGATGGGCGGGCGTGGATCACCCGCGCGGGCGACATCGCCGATGCCTGGCGCGCTGTTCAAACGGGAGACGCCGCATGAGCCTAGATCCCGCCTACCTTGAATATCCGCGCCGCAGGTTGGGCTATGATCACGATCTCTATGCCTACTCGGCGATGCCGACGCGCCAGCCGCTCAGCTGGCCGGATGGCAAGGGCGTGGCGACGTGGATCGTCGTCAGCCTCGAATGGTTTCCAATCACGCCGTCTGACACACCGTTCCACGCGCCCGGGCACATGCAAACGGCCTACCCGGACTATCGCCACTACACCGCCCGCGAATATGGCACGCGCATCGGCTTCTACCGGTTGCTCGATGCCTTTGCGAAGGCGGGCGTGCCGGTCTCGGTTGCCGCCAACGGCGCCATCGCGCAGCGTTATCCATCGGTCATCCGCGATATCGTGGACGCCGGGCACGAGATCATTGCCCATTCCACCGACATGAATGGCACAATCGCTTCGACCCTGCCGATAGAGGACGAGCGTGTGCTGATCCGCGAAAGCATCGCCGCACTGTCTGACGTCATGGGCAGTGCCCCGCGCGGATGGCACTCCATCGCCCGTTCGCAAAGCTTCGCCACGCCCGATCTGCTGCTGGAAGCGGGCATCGAATACTGCTGCGACTGGGCCAATGACGAAGTGCCGTGGACCTTCGCCAACGGCTTGGTGAACCTGCCGCTCAACCACGAATTGTCCGACCGGCAAATCCTGAACGTGCAGCAGCAGTCGGTCGACAGTTATGCCGAGCAGATGCTTGATGCGCATGATTGGTTGGCGACGGAAGCTGCGCAACAGGGCGGGCGGATGCTGCCATTGCATCTCACGCCCTACATCATCGGCCTGCCTTACCGCATGGACGCCTTCGAGCGTCTGCTGGCCAATCTGAAAGCCCGCCAAGCCACATGGTTTGCGCGCGGCTGCGATATTCTCGATTCCTACAGGAGCCAGATGTGAAAGCCTATGAACTCGGCCCCCAGAACGGGCTTGAATCGCTGAACCAGACCACGCGGCCCGATCCGGTCGCAGGTCCGCGCGAAGCGGTTCTGAAAGTCCGCTATGTGTGCCTGAACAACCGCGACCTGCAAATTCTTGAAGGCCGTTACGGCGCGAAGAAGGCCGAAGACCGCATTCCCTTCTCTGAAGGCGTGGGCGAAGTCGTTTCGGTCGGCGAAGGCGTGTCCGGCATCGCCGTGGGCGACCGCGCAACGCTGCCCCACTTCGTTTCGTGGATCGATGGGCCGTTCGAAATGCGCTATTTCGGCGCAGACCTTGGCACCAGCCTTGATGGCTGGATGGCCGAATACGTGAAGGTTCCTGCCGCTGCGCTAGTAAAAATTCCCGACGCGATCACCGACGAGCAGGCCGCCCCGCTCGCCGCCGCGACACTGACGGCATGGCATGCGGTGGTAGAGGTTGGCCAAGTGCGTGCTGGTGACCTTGTGGTAGCGCTCGGCACCGGGGGCGTGGCCATGGCTGCGCTGCAGATTGCCAAGGCCAATGGCGCGTTCGTTGCCATCACGTCGTCCAGCGACGAGAAGCTGGAGCAGGCGCGCAAGCTTGGTGCGAACTATACCGTGAACTACGCCACACACCCCGATTGGGCCGCCGAACTGCAGCGCCAGACCGGCGGGCGCGGGGCGGATATCGTGGTGGAAACCGGCGGCCAGCACACCCTGCCGCAATCGATCAACGCCTGCGCGGTCAACGCCCGCATCGTCATCATCGGCGTAGGCTCAGCCGAAGGTCCGCTGCCAAACTACGGCGGCATCATCGGCAAGAACATCACGCTCAAAGGCATTGCCGAAGGCAGCCGCGCCATGCTCGCCCGCATGGTCCGCGCGATGGAAGCCACCGGCTTTGCCCCCGTGGTGGACCGGGTGTTCGCTTTCGACGAGGCCGTGGAGGCTTGCCACTACCTCAAATCGGGCGCGCACCTTGGCAAGGTGCTGATCAAGGTTTCGTGACCAAGCCCATCTGACAGCACACGCTGTCGTCATCCTGAACTTGTTTCAAGATCCATTTTGCCGATCAGGCCAAGTCTCTCGGTCGACAAATGGACCCTGAAACAAGTTCAGGGTGACGAGACGGGACGAGCAAACCTGTGTTCGCCGCGCAGTGCAAAAGTCGGGCCAATCAGGCAGAGGTCGGGTTCTGCAAATCCAGCCGGATGTGGAACCTGTCTGACCGGTAGTGCGCATAAGTGCGCAGGAAGGGCACGTTGTTGCGGTCATAGACCGTGCGGGTGATGCGCAGGATAGCCGACATCGGCTCCACATTCAGCGCTTCGACCAGCGATGGGTCGGCCAGCATTGCGCCGATGGTCTGTTCGGCCCGTTCGGCGTGAAAGCCTGCTTCATCCAGCAATTTCAGCAGCGGCGCGCGCGGCAGGGTGCTTTCCGAAATGACCTTTGCCAGATCACCCCGCACATAGCTGACGATGTAACCCAGCGGGATGCCTTCAAGACAGCGCACGCGCACTGCGCGGATGACTTCTGCGCCTTCATCAATCTGGAGCGCATTGGCGATGATGTCGGTCGCCGGGCGGCGCTCCACTGAAATGACGTTGACGGTGGTGCCTTCGCCCAGCGCCATCAGGCTGTCCACCGCCTGATCGATATTCGCCTCGATCGGTTTTGCCGGAGATTTGAAGATAACGCGCGTGCCCAAGCGGCGGCGGCGTTCAACATAATGCTGATCAGCCAGATCATTGAGCACGCGCCGCGCGGTGATGCGCGATACCTGATAGTGATCGGACAATTCCTGCTCGGTCGGCAGAACGCTGCCGTAGGGGCGCTGGCCACACAGGATTTCATCACGCAGGCTGAGATAGATCTGGTGATAGAGCGGCACCGCTCCTTCACGATCGAGCACGATTCCCCTCCCGCTGGCCGCGCGGATCGCCGATGTGACGATTTGCCTGTCGGTCCCGCCGGTCTTCGGGGGTCGGCCACGCTTAGTCAAGTCGGTCGGTGCATCGCCTTCCCCCAGAACATAACCGATGCCAGCACTTTCGATCAGGCTTTTCACGCTTTCGTCTCCGTCCAGTCCGGATAGCGCCCCATCGTCAACAGGGCGAGCGAACCTGCAAGCAGGCAGCCAACGCCCGTTACCAGCGCAAGGTCATAACGTCCCGTCTGATCGAACACCCGCCCATAGATCACTGGCCCCATGCCCCCACCAAACGCAATCACCGTATAGAAACTGCCATAGATCGTGCCATAGGCGCGACGGCCAAAGTACCGCGCGATCAGATAGGCCAGCAGATCAAACTCGAAACCCGCGCCAAGGCCCAGCGACACAACGGCCAGAGTTGCCTCGGTCACGCCGATGGCCGGTTGCGACAGCAGGAAACTGCCGATGGCAGGCAGGATCAGGATTCCCACGGCACAGCCCGGTGCCCAGAACCGATCAAGCAGCCAGCCCCCGGCAATGCGCCCGGCGATGACCGAAAGCCCGAACCCAGCCGTGATCGCACCGATCTGTGGCAGGGTAAACTTTTGCGTGCGCAGGATGTTTTCCAGATTGGGCGTGGGCGCCGTGAGCGCAAAGGCGATCAGCAGGAAGGCCACCGCCATGATCCAAAAACGGCGATGGCGCAGGGCCGCGTGCAAGGTCATCCCCGCTTCGACCTCAGGTGCTGCCGTCTTCATGCCACTATCACGCCCGGCCTGTGCCAGTCTTTCGCGGAAGAGCAGCGCCACAATCGGCACGCCGATGACGATGGGCAAGGCACCGATCACGAAGAACGCCGTGCGCCAGCCATAAGTGCCGATCAGCCATGCGGCAAAGGGCTTTACCAGAAAGCCGGTGATGCCCGTGCCGGTGCTGGCGATGCCGATGGCAAGGCCGCGATGCTTTTCGAACCAGCCGTTGACCGTGTGCATCCACGTGGCCGTGAGCGTACCCGCCCCCACGATCGACATCACCACCCACTGACCGTAGTAAATCCAGATGTTCCCGCCGCTCAGGCCCAGGCTCATGTAGGTAAGGCCAAAGAGGACGAGCGAGATCAGCGCGACCGGCTTTGCGCCATAACGGTCCACCGCAAAGCCTGCCATTGGCCCGGTGGCCATGACGACCACCGATTGCACGGTGATGGAGCCCATCAAGGCCGCAAAACTCCAGCCGAACGCCTGCTGCAGCTCCGGCGCGAACATGCCGATGGTATAGAACGGCAGCGGGCTTAACCCCATCGCCAGACCGACCATCGATGCAGCCACAACAACCCACCCGGCGCGGCTGTCACGCGCGGGAAGCGGCGCGATGGAGGACCGGCTTTCAACTGCTGTGGCCATGCTGATTCCCGTTCGTGCGACGTTCAAGGGACTGGACAATGACGAAATGATGGCACATCAATAGTCATATTCATATATCAAATCATCGCAGGGCAGGCAGCACGCATGATTTCGGACGAAGATGCCCAGATTACACGTGGCTATGTTGGCATTGCATCGCCTTGCGGTGGTAGCAAGCTGGTGCATTATCGTTGCTGCGGCAGCGGGCCGGCGGTGGTCCTGCTGCACGATTCTCCCCGATCTTCGCGGCTTCACGTGCCTTTGATGCAAGTGCTCGGCAGGCGGTTCCGCGTCTTTGCACTGGATACGCCGGGCTATGGCAATTCCGATCCCATCGGGCTGGACGCGCCGACGATTCCCGATTTCGCACGCGCGCTGGGCGCAGCGCTCGATGCTCTGGGGCTGGCGCAAGCGCCCATCTATGCCACACACACCAGTGCCAAGATCGGGCTCGCTCTGGCCGTGCGCGGTGGGCAGATGCCGCTGCTGGTGCTCGATGGCCTGTCGATCCCCGATCAGCTTGCGTCAGACGATTTCATCGCTGCCTATATGCGCCCCTTCGTGCCGGAACCTTCGGGTGCGTTCTTGAGCGCGGAGTGGAGCCGCACGCGCGACATGTTGCGCTGGTTCCCGTGGTTCGCCACTCGCCCCGAACACCGCATCGCGATGGAACCGCCCACGCCCGCATGGATGGAGGATTACGGCATCGACCTGTTCTGCGCCGGGCCGCACTATGCCGATGCCTATACCGCCGCAATGCGCTGGAATCCGCTGGACGATCTGCATGCGGTGAAAGTGCCGACCATCGTTGGCGCGCGGAGCGACGATGTGCTCTTTCCCCACCTCGACAAGGTACCCTGCCCCGCAAACCCTGCGTTGGCGGTAGAACGGCTGGGCGCAGACCGGACCGCGTGGGCAAAATGGATTGAAAACCGGCTGGCCAAATTCGGCAGCATTTCCAACCCCACGCGCCCTACGCAGACCGATGCGGCGCGGGGCTATGTGACGCTTGATCATGGGCAGGTCCATTGGCAACGCATTTCCGGCCCCGTAACAGGCGGACAGCGGCCCGTTCTGATCCTTTCCGGGCCGTCCACGCTGGAAGCCATGGCCTGGGCCGAAGCATTGGCCGCGCACCGTCCGGTCATCGTTCCCGATCTCCCCGGCTTTGGCGATTCTGACGCGATTTCCGATGCGAGCGCAGAAGCGATTGCCGATGCCTTGGCCGCGCTGATCGGCAGGCTGGAGCCCGAGGCTTGCAATGTGCTCGCCATTGGCCTTGCCGCACCCATCGGTGCCATGATGGCTGCGCGCAGGCCCGGTCTGGTCGCCATGCTGACGGTTATCGGAGCGCCGCCCTTCGATGCCATAGCCGATACTGCGCTGTTGCCGCCGGTGGCGTTCGACGCATTGGCCGGATCGCACCTTCACCAGTTTTGGCACATGCTGCGCGATGGTGCAGTGCAGTGGCCATGGTATTCCGCGGCCCCGGCTGCAGCCCGACCCGCGCCGGATTTGCCCGATGCCCACGCACTGCATCGCTCGCTGACGGGAATGCTCACGCAGCGGACAACCTATGGCAGCGCCATTGCCGCCGGACTGGAAGCACATGACGCTGCACTATGGCAATCGGTTCAGACCCGCACGTTGGTGGCAGTGGGAAGTGATCCCTTCACCGCACAGGCAACAGCGTTGATCGACCTGTTGCCCACTGGAGCGGCGATCATGCTGCCAGATGATCGCGCAATGGCTGCCGCTGCGCTGCACGCAGCGATTGCAGAGGCCGATCAATCTACCGGCAAAGAGGTTTCGACAATTTGAACGCGATTTCCTCCCCCGCCTGGCCGCGCCGGTCCTATGCCTGGTACGTGCTGTCACTGCTGACGCTCGCCTATGCGCTCGCGATCCTTGACCGCGTGTCCATCGCGCTGCTGATCGAACCGCTGAAAGCAGCGCTGGACATCAACGATACGCAGTTCGGCCTGCTGCAGGGCATGGCCTTCAGCGTGGTCTACAGCGTGCTGGGCCTGCCGCTGGGGATGCTGTCAGACCGCAGGCGGAGGGTGACGCTGCTGTTTGGCGGGCTGATGCTGTGGAGCGCGGCCACGATCGGCTGCTCCTTCGCCAGCAATTTCCACGAATTGTTCATCGCCCGAATGCTGGTGGGCGTGGGCGAGGCGGCGCTGGTACCGGTCGCCACTTCGTTGATCGCGGATTACTTTGCGCCCGAAGTTCGGCCCAAGGCCTATGGCGTGTTTGTGACGGGTAGTTCGCTGGGCACAGCGGCGGCCATGGCGTTGGGCGGGTTGTTCCTTGATTGGGCGGAGCGGCTGATTGCCGGAATGCCGGGCCTGTTTGGTGCCATGCAACCCTGGCAGGTGGTCTTTGTGTTGTGCGGAGCGCCGGGGGTGGTTCTGGCGCTCGTTCTGATCCTGACGATGCGCGAACCGGCGCGACAGGGCGGCAGCGTGGCCACCGAACCCATCAGCCTGCGCCCCGTGGTTCGCCTGTTCATCGAACGGCCCGGCGCATTCGGGCTGTTCATGCTGGGATCGGTGCTGAACCTCGTGTGCGTCTATGCCATCGTCGGTTGGTTTCCCGCGCTGTTCATTCGCACGCATGGCTGGACCGCGGCAGAGACCGGCAAGATTCTGGGCATGGTGGGCTTGCCGATCTCGATCTTTGCAGCGGTGAACAGTGGCTGGGTCATGGCGTGGCTGAACCGGCGTGGACATGCCGACGCGCCTGTCCTTTGCGCGATGGGCTGCGCCGCATCGATGGTGGTCTTCGGCACACTGGCCTGCCTTGCCCCCAACGGCAATCTGGCGCTGCTGGGCTATGCGCTCAATGCGCTGTTCCTCAACTGGAACACCTCGGCAGTCTATACCGGCTTTGCCCAGATCACACCCAATGCCCTGCGCGCGCAAGTCATGGCCCTGCAGACCATCGCATCGGGCCTGATTGCGCTGACGGCTGGGAATTTCATTGTCGGCTTCCTGTCCGATACGGTGTTTACCCAACACACCGGGATTTCGTGGTCGCTGGGCAGCGTGTTCTTCTGCTGCGGGCTAGCCGCGTTCCTGATCCTGATGGCCAGCCGCCGCAGCTTCCGCGCGGCGACCGCCGCGCTTGACCATTCCTGACCGCTGGAAGGGAACAGCATGGCCCGCCCGCATATCGAATTCGTCCACGCTCAGAACGTGGGCTGGACACCTCGCGCAGATGGGACAGAAGAAAAGGTGCTGAACGCCGATCCCCTGTCTGCCGAAGCCACACTGATCGTGCGCTATCCGCCCGGCTATCGCGCCGCGGCCAATTCGCCCACAGGCGGCGCGGAAGAGTTTTTCGTGCTGGATGGCGCGATAGACATCGACGGAGAAAAGCGCCGCGCCCATGCTTATGGTTTTCTGCCGCAAGGCTCCGGCCTTGGTGCGCGTCACACGGCGCAAGGGGCGGTGCTGCTGGTGTTCCGCCATGCCGCAGGTGATCCGAACGCAATGGCCGGGACAGCCGAAGCCATCGCGCTCCACACGCCCGCCATGCCGTGGGACGTTTCGACTTATGACCCCAAGCTGATCCACCTTCGCCTTGCCCGCAAAGTCCTGCGGCTTGGTCCCAACAACAGCGGGCGCACATTCCTGCTGACTGGCATCGCCCACGGCGTTCCGGCAGACGCCACCATGCTGCCCGCCGAAATGCACGATCATGCCGAAGAGATGTTCATGCTGCAGGGCGCGATGTGGGCGCCCGAGGGGCGCATGGGCACAGGCGCATACTTCTACCGCCCGCCCGGGATTCTGCACGGACCGCACATTTCGGAATATGGCTTTTTGCAGATCATGCGTTCACCCGGCGCGAATGCGATCATCACGCATTGGAGCGATGTCCATCGCCCCCTGCCCATCAATGCACCCTATCGCCCGGTTCTGCCGCATGGCACGCCGCCCGAATGGGCCGCTGCGATGCCTGCTTCGTCAGACTGGTAAAGCCAAAAAAGATGCCCGCACCTTTCGATGCGGGCACCACCAACTTGCCAACCGGTGAATCGGCTCAGCGGGTCAGTTCAACCAGTTCATACCACGTTTGCATGTAGCCGCCGACACCGCCCTGCACGAAGATCGAGTCATCGTCTGCCGTCACCCAGACCTGATAGGGCGGGTGGGCTTCGCCGCCGATGGAGATCATGCTCGCGTCTTCGTCGGAGAACTCGTACTTGTAGCAATCGAACGTGCCTGCGGGGACGGTGACAGTTTCCTCACCAACAAAGGCAAGGTTGATTTCCGACTTCGAAATCAGCGGCGGGGTTGCGCCACGGTGGTCGGGCGATGGCAGGAAGCAGGGGAACTTGCGCTTGTGCGGCCCCTTGCTGCGGTCCATCTTGCGGGTGATATAGGCGTCTGCCACGATCGGGTGCGTGCCAAAGCCATCGAACGGTGCATCAATCACCATCGTCTGCGAAATGCGGCCAATCGAAGGGCCATAGCTTTCGCATTCCACGGTGTCCTTGTTGATGATGAACAGGCCCGCGCCCATGAATTCGTCACCGATCACCAGACGCACGAAGCAGTCCATGGGGCGGTCGTTCTCATCAAGGCTGTACACGATATCGCGGTGGACGGTCGGTGCCGGTTCGTCGATTTCGCAACGCGCGCGCAGGGTGCGCTTGCCATCGGTGTGGTGCGTCCACGTGAACTCCTCGCGGCCACGCTCTTCGCCTTCGCGGCCGGGTTTGCGTGAGGTGTAGAGAACCTTGCCGCTGATGGTGCGATGCTTCTGCAATGGAAATCTCCCTTTTCGTATAATTCAGACGGGGGTGGCGATGCCGAGGAAGCTGGCAATCAGCACGACGACCCACAGCACCATCACGGTGGGCTGGGTAATGGCGATGACCCCGGCAATGGCCTTGTCGCCTTCAGGCGTGGGGCCATTTTCGCGCAGGGCGATGATCGCGGGGAACAGCGGCACCAGTTGGCGGCGCACCAGCAGGCCGATGGCAATGCACGTGGCCAGCGCCAGCAGCTTGAGCGAGATGAACAATGGCAGCACGATCACGCCTGCAAGGCCCGCCATGCCACTGCCGATCAGCCCGGCCAGCACAATATAACGCACCGCAATGTCCACGCGCTTATAGCCCGCGCCCGCAGGCCCGTGCTTCAGGTGAACCGCCCACGCCAGCGCCAGCCAGGCAAGGCCAAGCACCCACACGAGCAGCGCAGAAGAACCTGAAACGTCGATCCAGCCCTTGGCCACGGCAAGGCCGAAACCGGTGGGAAACGCCAGAATCAGCGTAGTGCGCGGGGCCATGTCGATGTTGTTGAGGATTTTCAGCGCCATCATGCGCTCTGGCACGGACCGTGCCGGATCGATCATAAAGCGAGAGCTGTAGAACGCGCCCAGATCACCCCCCAGCCAATAGACCGGGATCAGGATGTGCAGCAGCGTCAGCAGCGAAAGGCCGATGTCCATGGCTCAGGCCTTTTCGGCGAAGAATGCCGCCATCGCATCATGCCGCGCGGTGCGAAATTCGGCGGCATCAAGGCGCGGCAGTTCAACAAACGCGCCATCGCCCAGCAGTTTTTCCAGCGCCACGCTGGAATCATACAGCGGATCGTTGATCGCCGCTGTCACCAGCGTCGGGCACGCAATCAACTCCATCCGCTTGTCCGCAGGCCATTTGAACGCGGCGCGATAATTGAGATGATAGGTCGTGCTGGCCTTCATCACTTCCACGATCCATGCGTGGAGGTCCGCCGCGCTGCCAAGCCCGCCATCGCGGCGGCCCGCGCGGGTGCGGCGATACCACGGAAAGAACACGTATTGGTCACGGCAGAACTGGAACAGGCGGGCAAGATAGGCGCCATCAAGGTCCGGCTCGAACGGAAAGGCATAAGTGGCGAGAATCTCTTCCAGCTCCTCGCCCTCCATCAGGCTTACGCCATCCAGTACCAGCGCAGAGACACGGCTTGGCGCAAGGATCGCCAGTTCGGCGGCAATCGCAGCACCAGTGTGTGAACCATAAACCCGCGCCTTTTGCAGGCCCACCGCATCCATGAACGCCAGCGCTGCAGCGGCGAGGTCCGGGATCGTCGGCTCCCGATCAGACAGCGCGTCGCTATCGCCATTACCGGGCGTATCAGGCGCATAGACGCGCGCTTCGGCGGCGAAGTCTTCAATCAGGCGCACTTGCTGGCGTGAACTGCCGGGCGATGCGTGGAGGATCAGCAGCGGCTCGCCACTGTCGCCCGCATAGCGATAGTGCATCTGGCCGTGCGGCACGTCCACAAAGCCGCGCTTGATTGCTGTGGCTACCATCAGATTTCGCCCCCTTCGACCACTTCAAGCAGCGCGCCTTCGGGCGTCACCAGCACGCCGCTGCGCTTGCCGCCATAGACCGCGCCTTCGCGCACCACGGGTGCACTGGCCCAGTGGCCTTCGAGCCGGTCGAAATCGGGATAGAGCATCGTGGTGATCGCAACGCCCGGCGGCAGAGCGCCTGCGTGACGCGGGCGTTCGGTAGCCGCTTCGGGATACTGGTCCAGTTCAAGGAACACTTGCCCACCGCCGCGCGCGGTGGTCAGTTCGGTTTTCGCCGTTTCAGGCAGGCCAAACGCCTTTTCGATCATCGAATAGCGGATGGCCACCGGGTTAATCATCGACAGGCCCAGCACATCCTTCACCCACTGCGCGGTCTTGCGCAGATCGGGGCAGGCCAGCACCATGATGAAAGGACGGTCGACCAGCGATTTGGGTTCGGGCAGGCCAGTTTCCGGCCCCGGCTGCAGGATCTGCGTAAGGTAGACCGTTTCCTGATCCGCCCCGCGCACCTGCATCGGCTTGACCGTGGCAAAGCCATCGAGCGGTTTGGGCGGGCCGATCACCTCAAACGGGCTTTGCAGCATCTTCTCGTTCACGGCTTCGACATCGGTCACGCACAGTTCGATCGCGGCCCAGCCATAAGTGCGGATCGGTGCATATTCGGGCACCGGATCGCCTTCGACAAAGCGCAGGAACACTGCGGCGCCCGAAGCGGGTTGCAGCACGGCATAGCGGCGTCCGGCGCTGGCAGGCGCAGCCCATGCGGCAGCCAGATCGGCGGGTACCTGGCCCTGCTCGACCGTGCGATATTCCATCCAGCGTTCATAACGGGCGATAGCATCGTCAATATCGCCCACAACGTGCGTGGCGCACTTCAATAAGGTCATGGTGATTCCTCGCTTTGTGGAAATTAATTGATATAGATATAATACAAATGCAAGCGTTTATGACAGCACACCACTACCGATGATCGCAGACAGGGCATCGCTCTCGTACTCAAGCCCGCAAACCGCCTGCGCCAGTGCATCGTGGGCATCGGCAAGGCCTGCAAATTCAAGGCATCCGAAAGCTTTGGTCAAATGCTGCTCAGGCGTAAGCGGCCACTCGGGTGAGCCGAGCTGCGCTGAGACGGCCTTCACCAGTTCCCGACCATCCGTGGTCCGGGCAATAGCCTGCGCCGGGACGAATGCGGCGAGATCAGGGTTGCCATTGTTGATCACGATGATGCGCTTTACCAGTTCCAGCACCTTGCCGTCGTCGAGCGCATCGCGTCCGAAATCGGCCAGAGTCACCGTTCCGCGCAGGAGCGTGACGGCCATCAGGTATTGCATGCACAGCCGCGCATAGCCCGGCTCCATACCTGCATGAGCCGGGCGGCCCACAAGGCGGTGGATCAGCGGCGGCGCATGGTATTCGAGGCTGGCGAGATTGTCGGCACCAAGCCCCTGTTCGCTGCGCAGCTTCTGCATGGCAACGATGCCGCCATGCCCTGCCCGCCCCGTCGGAAATGGCTTCCAGCTGACTTCAGTGATGCGGTTGCCGTGGCCCAGACGCGCCAGCGCAGGCGCAAGAGCCTCGCGCACTTCCATCAGCGCAAAGTAGCCGAACGGGCCATCCAGCGGCCGCGTGACACCGGGCATTCCCCCCCGCGCCAGGTCGATGGCGACAAGGCTGCCCCGCGCCGCATTGGCCACCTGCACCGGCAAGGAAGGCTTGCCTTCCACATGCGCCTGCATCGTCCCCGATACGAGTGCGAGCGCATGCCCGAAGGCATCGAGCGCCTGCGCGCGCGGCATCTGGCGCAGCGAGGCAATCGCCGCCACGCAGCCGAAGATGCCTGCGGTTGCCGGGCGGAAGAACTTCAGCGCATCGGGCGCGGCGATGCCCAGCGTTACCGCCACGTCCACACCGGCAACGATGGCAGTCAGGAAACGCGCACCGTCCACCGTTTCGCCCCGCGCCAGTTCGGCCAGCAGGGCCGCGAGGACCGTGGCCATCGGGTGCAACACCGCCGGTTCGTGAACGCAGTCATACTCCTGCCCGTGGATCTGAAAGGCATTGACGAAGGCTGCCGATGGCCCAGGCAGCCGCAGGCCGGGACGCCCCAGCACGCCCGCTACTTCCCCCGCGCCCCAGCCCTGCACCATCGCCAAAACCGCATCAGCATGGGCGGCATTGCGCCCCGCGACGCCGACTGCGAGCGAATCGTGCAGAAACGTCGTCGCCCGCGCCTTCGTCTCATCGGGCAGGTCTGCCCAGCGCAGCGAAAGCGCATGGTCGATCAAGACATGCGCGGGATTTGCGGCACCATCCATATCAGTGCGGCTCCTCCCCGCCCGAAACGTTCATGCTTTCACCAGTGATGTACGACGCTTCTTCCGAGCACAGGAAGGCAACGGCATTTGCAGTGTCTTCAGGCAGTCCGGGACGGCCCAGCGGAATGCGCCCTGCCATGTTCTTGAGGTATTGCTCGACACTGATGCCCTGCACGGCTGCGAAGTGTTCGTTCTGCCATTTGCCGAGGCCGGTCGTGACATGGTTCGGGCAAACGTTGTTCACCGTGATGCCATGCGCGCCCAGTTCGATCGAAGCCGAGCGCACCAGCCCGACAAGACCGTGCTTTGACGCAGTGTAAGCCTGCGCGTGCATGAAGCCGGACTTCGCGGCCTGGCTGGCGATATTGACGATGCGCCCGCCCCGCCCTTGCCCAATCATCACTTCTGCAGCTGCCTGAAGGCCGAACCATGTGCCGGTCAGGTTCACGTCGATCACCGCGCGCCAGTCATCGGGCGAAACTTCGCCCAGCGGCTTCATGATATAGCCGATGCCGGCATTGTTCACCCAAATGTCGAGCGAGCCGTGCGTTGCAACCGCATGGGCCGCCAACGCCCGCACCTGATCGGGATCGCGCACATCGCAAGAAAAGGTGGACGCAGCACCCGGCATCGATTCGGCCACTTCGCGCATTTCCGCTTCGGCACCGATCATCGCATCGGGCGTGGCCGAATCGCGCGAGCCGCCGATGACCACGATAGCGCCTTCTTGGCTCAAGCGGCGGGCAATCGCCTCGCCCAGACCCTGCTTGCGGCCCGATCCGGTGATGACCGCAACTTTGCCTGCGAACTTCACGCCGTCACCTCTTCGGTG
>JBEQBV010000054.1:0-16837 GCA_041639635.1 Novosphingobium sp. | reverse complement strand
TCGAACTTCATCGCGAACTTCCCGTTGGTCGGGATATTCGCAAAGGCGTCCATCGAATTGCGGCGCACGTTGCCCTTGGCCGTGGCGAACACGACCGAAAGCTTGCCCCATTCCGTCTCATCCTCGGGCAGCGGCAGCACGGTGGCAATCGTCTCGTCCTTGTCCAGCGCGGGCAGGAGGTTGACAACCGGACGCCCGCGCGTGGTCGGCCCACCTTCCGGCAGGCGCCAGACCTTCAGGCGATAGACCTTGCCTGCGGTAGAGAAGAACAGCACCGGCGTGTGCGTGCTGGTGACGAACATCGTCGCCACAGCGTCCTCTTCCTTGGTCGCCATGCCGCTGCGGCCCTTGCCGCCCCGGTTCTGCGCGCGGAAGGTGGAGAGCGGCGTGCGCTTGATATAGCCGTCGAGCGTGATCGTGACGACCATGTCCTCGCGCTCGATCAGGTCCTCGTCCTCGATGCCATCGGCAGGCGCGGTGATTTCCGACCGGCGCGGCGTGGCAAAAGCTTGGCGCACCGCCATCAGTTCGTCACGCATCACGGCAAACAGCTTCACCCGGTCCGCCAGGATTTCCAGCAACGCGGCAATCGTCTTGGCCAGGCCTTCAAGCTCTTCGCCAATCTCGTCGCGACCCATCGCGGTCAGGCGATGCAGACGCAGATCAAGTATGGCGCGGACCTGTACTTCGGACAGGCGATAGGTTGCGGATTCGGCCGAACCGATGTCCTCGATGGCCTCCACCAACTTGATGTAAGGCGCGATCTCGCCCATCGGCCATTCGCGCGTGATCAGTGCCTCGCGCGCCACCGCCGGGTTAGGCGATCCGCGAATGATCCGCACCACTTCGTCCAGATTGGTCACGGCCACCACCAGCCCGAGCAGGATGTGGGCGCGGTCCCGCGCCTTGTTCAGCTCAAACTTGGTGCGGCGGGTGATAACCTCTTCGCGGAAGCGGACGAAGGCTTCGATGATATCCTTGAGGTTCAGAACCTCAGGCCGCCCGCCACGGATCGCCAGCATGTTCGCCGGGAAGCTCGATTGTGCCGGCGTGTTTCGCCACAGCTGGTTCAGCACAACCTCAGGCGTCGCATCGCGCTTGAGGTCGATGACCACGCGCACGCCTTCGCGGTTAGATTCATCGCGGATGTCCGAAATGCCTTCGATCCGCTTGTCCTTGGCGGCTTCGGCAATCTTTTCGACCAAGCCGGACTTGCCGACCTGATAAGGCATGCTGGTCAGCACGATCGAGCGGCGGTCGCCCCGGCTTTCCTCGATCTCATGCCGCGCGCGCATAATGATCGACCCGCGGCCTTCGTGGTAAGCCTTGCGCGCGCCTGCCGTGCCAAGGATCAGCGGTGCCGTGGGGAAATCCGGCCCCGGAATGATCTGAATCAGTTCGTCCACCGTGATCAGCGGATTGTCCATATAGGCAAGGCAGCCGTCGATCACTTCGCCCAGATTGTGCGGCGGAATGTTCGTCGCCATGCCCACGGCGATGCCGCCTGCGCCATTGACCAGCAGGTTGGGGAAGCGCGCGGGGAGAACCTGCGGCTCATGCTCCGAACCATCGTAGTTCGGGATGAAATCAACCGTGTCCTTGTCGATATCGGCAAGCAGTGAGTCCGCAACCTTGGCCAGACGCGCCTCGGTGTAACGCATCGATGCCGGCGGATCGGGGTCCATCGATCCGAAGTTGCCCTGCCCATCGATCAGCGGCAGCCGCATCGACCAGTCCTGCGTCATACGGGCCAGCGCGTCATAGATCGCGCTGTCACCATGCGGGTGATATTTGCCCATGCAATCGCCGACGATGCGGGCAGACTTGCGATAGGCTTTGGTCGAAACGAAGCCGTTTTCGTGGCTGGTCCACAGAATGCGGCGGTGAACCGGCTTCAGACCATCGCGCACGTCGGGCAGAGCGCGGCTTACGATCACGCTCATCGCGTAATCGAGATAACTGGTCTTCATTTCGTCGACGATGTCGATCCGCTGGAATTCACCTTCTGGGAAGGGGGCAGGGGGATCGATGATGGTGGTGTCGTCGCTCACGGGAACCGCTTTTCGTTATCATGACAAATGGTGAAATATGGCCCTAGACCCATTGCCCGCCCAAGACCAGCAATCAGGGCCGTATCGGCCCCGAAACGCTCTGGTTTTCCACACTTGCGACCAGATGAATGAATATTCGGACGAGGCGTCATTCAATCCGCGTTCAGCGGAACAAGGATAGCGCACAAACCGTTGCAAAGGGGAATTTTCCGCGCCACTAGCGGAACAGCCCAGAGGTGAGAAGACCATGGATGCGAAGGCCTGAGGCAAAGACGCCCGGCGGCCCCGCATACGGTCAAACAGGAGAGCAATTCTATGCGTGCTACTTTCAAGCGTGTTACGGGCAGCATGATCGGCAAGACGGCTCTGGCCATTGCCCTGTCCACGGGCGCGCTGACGGTTGGTAACACCGCTGCGTTCGCCAAGGAAAAGGAAGCTAAGGCTGAAAAGCCGAGCTACTCGAAGGAATTCGTGGCAGCAGCAGGCCCGATCCAGAAGACTGTCACCGCTTATGAAGAAGCACGCAAGAAGGGCGCGGATGCCGCTGCGCAAAAGGCCCTTCTGGCCAATGCCCCTGCTGAACTGGCAGCAGCCGAAGCCGCGATCAAGACCCCGCTTGATCGCATGGCCTCAGGTGGCTGGGCGGTCAGCATTGGTGGCGCACTCAACGATGTTGCCATGCGTCAGCGCGGCATCCAGAACATGCTGGACAGCGGCCAGGTTCCTGCGGCCAACGTGACCGAGTACCAGTTCTACCTCGGAAACTTCGCTTATTCGAACAAGGACTTTCCTACTGCTATCAAGGCGCTGAGCGCAGCCGTCGCCGCCAACTACAAGGATGATACCGCAGCAGAACTACTGGCCGATTCCTACTCGCAGCAGGGTCAGAATGCCGAAGCGCTCGCTGCGCTGAAATCTGCGCTCGAAGCGCGCAAGGCAGCTGGAGGTGAAGTGCCTGAAGCTTGGTTCAAGCGCGCGAACCTGATTGCTTACAAGAACCGCCTTGGGCCTCAGGCTATCGAATGGTCGACGCTGATGGTTGAGGCGAATCCTACCCCGCTGAACTGGCTCGGCGCTGCACAGCTGGTGCGCGAATTTGGGCAGTTCACCAATCAGGAATCGGTCGATCTTGGCCGGCTGCTGCTGCGTTCGGGCGGGTTCCAGAATGATCCGAAGTATGTCGAACGCGAATACGTCGAATACATCGAAGCCGCCGACCCGCGCCGCCTTCCCGGTGAAGTGCTGAAAGTGGCCGACATGGGCGTGAAGGCAGGCGTGCTGAAGGCCAACGATGCATTCGTGTCCGATGCGCTGTCGCAGGCAAAGGGACGCATCGCGGCCGACAAGGCATCGCTCCCCGGTCTTGATCGTGAAGCCCGCGCCGGCAAGGACGGCAAGACTGCGCTAGCTATGGCCGATGCCTATCTCTCGTACGATGAACCGGCAAAGGCCGAGGAAATGTACAAGATGGCTCTCGAAAAGGGTGCGATTGACAAGGATCGTGCACTGACGCGCCTTGGTATCGCCCAAGTTGATCAGGACAAGTTCGAAGAGGCCAAAGCCAGCTTCGCGCAGGTGACCGGCCCTCGCACAGCGCTTGCGCGCCTGTGGTCCGCTTTCGCTACCACTCAGGCCCGCCCCTGAGCGGAGGCGTTGCTGACATCTGAAAGGAAAAGGGCGGTCCCATCGGGGCCGCCCTTTTTCAATCTGGTAGAGAGTTTGCCCGCTGTCAGCTGACCGGAGAAAACTCCCCACTCGCTTTGTCGAGCACGTGCAGCAGGCCATCCGATATTGAGAAGAACGCGCCGCGCAACTGCAACTCGCCGTTCTGCTCTTTGCGCTGCACGAACGGGAACGTCCGCAGATTGGCGATGCTTTGCCGCACGCCTGCAAACTCCATGGCCTGTTCGGCCGCGCGACCTGTCGTGCCATGTTCGCGCACCACTTCTTCGCGCACGTCGTCAAGCAGCGATATCCAGTCGGTCACGAATCCGCCATCACCGGGCGCTGTACCTTTCAGGCTTTGCGTCAGCGCTGCCTTGCAGCCGCCGCACATGCCATGGCCCATGACCATCACTTCCTTCACCTTCAGCACTTGCACTGCAAATTCCAGCGCGGCTGAAACGCCATGATGCCCTGGCGCTGTTTCAAACGGCGGCACCATCGCTGCCACATTGCGCACGACAAAAATCTCGCCCGGATCAACATCGAAGATCTGTGCAGGATCCACTCTGCTGTCGGAGCAGGCGATCACCATGACTTGTGGTTCTTGTCCTTCGTTCAAGGCCCGCCAGCGATCCAGCCTGCGATTCCACCCGGTCTCCCGAAAGCGGCGGTATCCTGCAAGCAGGTGTTCGAGTTCTGGTGTTTTCTGGGTCATCACCTGTGCTAATGGTCGCAACGATAGGGTCTTTCAAGTGCCGTCGGAACAGCCTATCTGGGCCGGATGAACGACTTGGCTCAAAACCCCCGCCCGGAACGCCAGCGCAAGCCTGATTGGATTCGCGTCAAAGCCCCCACCAGCAAAGGCTATGGCGAGACTCGCGCGCTTATGCGCGATCTTGGTCTGAACACCGTTTGCGAAGAAGCGGCCTGCCCGAATATTGGCGAATGCTGGACCAAGAAACACGCCACTGTCATGATTCTGGGCGATGTCTGCACCCGCGCCTGCGCCTTCTGCAACGTAAAGACCGGGATGCCCCGCGCGGTCGATCCTATGGAGCCACTGAACGTTGCAACGGCTGCAGCCAAGCTGGGCCTTGAGCACATCGTCATAACCTCGGTTGACCGCGATGACCTGCCAGATGGCGGCGCGGGCCATTTCGTGAAGGTCATCCAGGCCCTGCGCGAAATGACGCCGGACACCACAATCGAAATCCTGACGCCCGATTTCCGCAACAAGGCGGAAGCCGCGATCGAAGCGATCGTCGATGCCGGGCCAGACGTTTACAACCATAATCTTGAAACCGTGCCCCGACTCTATCCCACAATCCGCCCCGGCGCGCGCTACTACGCTTCGCTGCGCCTTCTCGAACAGGTCAAGCGCCACAACCCGCGCATTTTCACCAAATCGGGCGTGATGCTCGGGCTGGGTGAAGAACGGCTCGAAGTGCACCAGGTGATGGACGATATGCGCTCGGCCCAGATCGATTTTCTGACCATGGGCCAGTACCTGCAGCCCACGCCCAAGCACGCCAAAGTGATGGAATTCGTCACGCCTAAGGCGTTCGAGGCTTATGGCGCAATCGCCCGCGCCAAGGGCTTCCTGCAAGTCGCCGCCACGCCGCTCACCCGCTCAAGCTATCATGCGGGCGATGATTTCCGTGCCATGCGCGCTGCCCGTGATGAGCAGCTCGCAAAGCAGGCGCGGAAAGCCGAAGTGCAGGGCTGAACTTGCCCCGGATCGTCGAAACCCGCACGCTGCAGTGGTCGGCAGAGCAGATGTTCGATCTGGTCGCCGACGTGCGCCGTTATGCCGAATTCCTGCCATGGGTTGTCGGCACGCGCATCAAATCGGACAGCGAGAGCGAAATGATCGCCGACATGCTGGTCGGCTTCAGCGCCCTGCGCGAGAAATTCACCTCGCGCGTGCACAAGGTCAGGCCATCGGAAATCCGGGTAGAATACATCGATGGCCCGCTCAAGCGGCTTGAGAATGATTGGACTTTCACGCCCAATCCCGATGGCGGCTGCACCATCGGTTTCTCGGTGGACTTCACGTTCCGCAACGCCATTTTTGAAAGACTGGCCGGGCAGTATATTGACGCCGCCTTCCGCAAGATGGTCGCCGCTTTCGAGAAGCGCGCAGAACAGCTTTACGGCAGCAGCAGTTCCAGCGCCGTCAACGTCGCCTGAAGGCGCACATCGGCGCGGGTCCTGGCGGTGTCGAACAGCTTGAGTTCGGCATTCGTCTCTTCAGGATCTTCGCCTCGCTTGGCACAGGCAAACACCACTGTGCCCACCGGTTTCTGGTCGGAACCACCATCTGGCCCGGCAACGCCCGTGATTGCCACGGCCACGTCCGCACCCGATTTGCGCAAAGCACCCTGCGCCATGGACCACGCCACCGCAATCGACACCGCGCCAAATGTGTCGATCAGATCCTCCGAAACGCCCAGCATTTCATGCTTGGCTTCGTTCGAATAGGTCACGAATCCTCGGTCGAGCACCGCAGAACTTCCGGGCACTTCGGTCAATGCGGCCGCAACCAGTCCGCCGGTGCAGCTTTCCGCCACAGCCACCTTGCGGCCAATCGCGGCATTTTGTTCTATGACCCGGCGTGCCAAATCGCCAATCACATTGGGGAGGACGCTGTCCATCGGCTCAACCCGCTGCCTTGCAGATCGGCAGGCTTGATGTCTTTGCGCCCTTGTTGCCGGAAGACAAAGCCAGAATGAAACTTACCAGTTCAGCGGTATTTTCCGGGGGAAGCGGGGCCAATAACCGCACACCGCGTTCAATCGCCTTGCACTGATCCGGCTTGATCTCGCTGCCTACCAATTCGCTCACCATGGCCTCGACAAAGGGCTTGACCGCCTCGTCGGGAAGCTTGGCGAACGTATCCTTCATCTTGGCATCCCCGCTCCCGCCAAACTTGAGGAACGCAGCCTTCGCCATTGGCCAGTTGGCATCCTTGCGCGCGGTATAACGCTCAAGAAACTCGTTTCCGCGCGTAGCGAAATAGCCGGTCGTGGCTAGATGCGGCTTGCACCCCTTCATCGCGCCATCCAACGCCGAAGGCAGGGCAAATCCGACAAGGCCAGTCATTTCATTTTCGCTGATGCACTGCGCAGATGCTGTAGCCGCTTGCGCCATTTGTCCTTGCAACAAAGCCAGCGCGGCTGCGGCAACAAATGTGGATCGAAACGCTGTCATCTGCGGAATGCTCCTGAACACGTTATCGCTTGAACACGTTATTGGGTTTGGCCTGCGGGGATAATCGTCGCCACCGCTTGCGCCGCGATGCCTTCACCCCGGCCGGTTGTACCGAGGCGCTCTGTCGTTGTCGCCTTCACCGATACCGCGCCGGTGTCAATCCCGAGAATCCGGGCGAGTGCACTGCGCATTGCCTGTTTGTGCGGGCCGATCTTCGGCGCCTCACAGATGATCGTCACATCCACGTTGCCGATCGCGAAACCGGCAGCGTGCACAAGGCTTGCGGCATGGGCCAGAAAGCGGTCGGACGAAGCTCCTTTCCATTGCGGGTCTGACGGCGGAAAGTGATCACCAATGTCGCCGGCCGCAATGGCGCCGAGCAGCGCATCGACCAGTGCATGAATCGCCACATCGGCATCGGAATGGCCTGCCAGCCCCTTGTCGTGCGCGATTTTCACCCCGCACAGCCACAACTCTTCGCCTTCTGCCAGGCGGTGCACGTCAAAGCCCATTCCTGTGCGCGCGTGGCCGCTCATCTCCTGTTCCTCCAGATCGGCCGCAAACGTGACCTTGCGCAAGCCTTCGTCACCCTCAACCAGCAAGACCCGATGCCCCGCCGCTCTGGCCACTTGTGCATCGTCACCGGCATTGCGCTCTCCCGGCCAGGCCCGGTGTGCAGCCAGTATTTCCGGATAGGTAAAGGCTTGCGGCGTCTGCACCCGATACAGATCCTCGCGCGCCACAGGATGCGCCATCGCTCCGGCCTCGCCCCGCACCATGCTGTCCACCGCCGACAGCACCGGAATGGCCGCCACGTCACCTTCCAGCGCACCTATCAACCGGTCGATTACGGCGCGCGGCAAGCCGGGTCTTGCCGCATCGTGGATCAGCACCCGTGCCGGAGCATCATCGTGCAAAGCTTCCAGCGCAGCCAGGACCGAATCCTGCCGCGTCGCGCCTCCGGCAACAAGGCGCACTCCGGCAAGCCCGGCCAGAGCCTCGGCAGCAACCGCACGCCAGTCTTCCGGGATTGCCACGACGACCGGGGACAGCCCCGCGTCAATCAATGCCTCCACCGAATGCCTTACCAGCGGCTTGCCTCGCCAGACCACAAACTGCTTGGGCACCGCGCCGCCGGTGCGCAACCCTTTGCCAGCGGCAACTACAATAGCAGCAGCCGGTGCAACCCTGCGCTCTGTTTCTGAAGAAGAGGATGCGACCATTCCTCGCGCCTCTACCAGCGCTTGCCCGCCCGGAGCAACAGTCTTGCCGTGACATCCGCAATCGACTATGCGCTGCCTGTTTTTTAGGCAGATTATCGTCCATGTCCGAAGTTCCCTCTGCGCCCTCGCTCAAGCCCATTCAAGTCGGCCCCGTCACGGTTGATTGCCCAGTCGTGCTGGCACCGATGACGGGCGTTTCGGACTTGCCATTCCGCACTATCGTGCGCCGCTTCGGTTCGGGCCTGAACGTGACCGAAATGATCGCCAGCCCCGCCGCCATCCGCGAAACGCGCCAGTCGATCCAGAAGGCCGCATGGCATCCGATCGAAGAGCCGGTGTCGATGCAGCTTGTGGGCTGCGAACCTGATCAGATGGCCGAAGCTGCGAAGCTTTCGGAAGACAAGGGCGCGGCGATCATAGATATCAACATGGGGTGCCCGGTCCGCAAGGTCGTGAATGGCGATGCAGGCTCTGCGCTAATGCGCGATATTCCGCTCGCCACCCGCCTGATCGCCGCCACGGTTAAGGCCGTGAACGTGCCCGTCACCGTCAAGATGCGCATGGGCTGGTGCCATGACAGCCTGAACGCCCCAGAACTTGCACGCATTGCGCAGGATCTTGGTGCAAAGATGATCACCGTCCACGGTCGCACCCGCAACCAGCTTTACAAGGGTACGGCCGACTGGGCGTTCGTGCGCCGCGTCAAAGATGCGGTTTCGATTCCCGTCATCGTCAACGGCGATATTTGCAGCATCGAAGACGTTGCCAGCGCGGTTGAACAGAGCGGTGCCGATGGCGTGATGATCGGGCGTGGCTCCTACGGCCGTCCCTGGCTGCTGGGCCAGATCATGCATTGGCTGAACACCGGTGAACGTCTGGCCGACCCGACCTTGCCGGAACAGTACGCACTGATCGTTGAACACTATCACGCGATGCAGGAACACTACGGCACAGTCACGGGCGTCAACATGGCCCGCAAACATCTTGGCTGGTACACCAAGGGCCTGCATGGTTCGGCCGATTTCCGCAACAAGGTCAACTTCATTGATGATCCCAAAGCGGTGCTGGCAAGCCTTGCAGATTTCTATGGTCGCGCCATCGAACACCAGTTGGAAGCAGCGCAGGCAACCGGTCAGCGCGCCGCTGCATGATCGGACTTTCTGATTGGCGGCGGTCCGAACCGGGCCAGAAACCGGACCCGAAGCGCGTTATCGCCAGCCTGCCGCTGGCGCTGCTGCAGCTTGATCCCGATCTGGTGGTCGCCACCGTCAATCCCGCCGCCGAACAGCTTATGGGCCAAAGCTATCGCCGAATCGTAGGGAAGTCCGTGGCGGAGCTGTTCGATTTTGAAGAGCCGCTTATCCTTGGGCGATTAGCAGATGGTGAGGCGCAATTGTTCGCACGCAGCGTGCGCGTGCGCATCATGGGCCAGCCCCCGCGCCGGTTTGACGTGATGACCAGCCCGATCACGCACTGCCCCGGTTGGCAATTGCTGATGCTCCACGAAGGCGTTGGGGTTGAGGCGCTGACGGGCGATGGTAGCGGGGCAGGGGGAGGCGAGAGCGTCGCCCTGCGCGCGCCTGAGGTCCTTGCGCATGAAATCAAGAACCCGCTCGCCGGCATTCGTGGTGCAGCGCAACTGCTTGATCGCAAACTCTCTGAACGCGATCGCGCGATGACCGGCCTGATCACCGCCGAGGTTGATCGCATTGCCAAGCTGATCGATCAGATGCAGTCGCTTTCGCGCCGCAGCGCCGAACCTGCTCAGCCGTGCAACCTGCACGAAGCGGTGCGCCGTGCTCAGGCCGTCCTCACGGCGGCTCACCCCTCAACCTTGGCAATCGAGGAAGAGTTCGATCCCTCGCTCCCGCCGATCATGGCCAATCCCGATTCACTGGTGCAGGTCCTGCTCAACCTGATGAGCAATGCCCGCGAGGCATGCCAGAACCACACCGCAGCGCGCATCACCGTGCGCACGCGCTTTGCCAGCGGCATCCAACTGCACGCCGGCCCCGGGGGAAAGCCGCTGCGCCTGCCCATCGAACTGCGCGTGACCGACAATGGCCCAGGAATCGATCCCAAATTGCGCGATCACATTTTTGAACCTTTCGTTACCGGCAAGAAGAACGGGCAGGGCCTTGGCCTTGCGCTCGTGCAAAAGCTCGTCCGCGAAATGAACGGGCGTATTACGCATGACCGCGACGAGGCGAGGGGCCTCACGCACTTCCGCATCCATTTGCCGGTTGCAGGTTCGGTGCAGCAAGGGGCCGCGCAAGAATGACCAAGCGTGTCCTTCTGGTCGAGGATGACGCCTCGATTGCCATGGTCATCACCGCCGCCCTGGAAGCCGAGGGTTTTGCCGTGGACCACTGCGATTCCATCGCCGGGCGCGACCGTTTCCTCGCTGGGAACAGGTATCACCTGTTGCTCACCGATGTAATGCTGACCGACGGCGATGGTATCGAAACGCTGGAGCCCGTGCTGGCGGTCCATCCATCGCTGCCGATCATTATCCTGTCGGCGCAGAACACGCTCGATACCGCTGTGCGCGCGAGTGAAACCGGCGCATTTGAATATTTCCCCAAACCCTTCGATCTCGAAGAACTGATCCGCACGGTCACGCAGGCCATTGGCAAGGCTGAGGCCAGTGAGCCAGATCAGCCGCAGGACGTGCCCGAAGGTTTGCCGCTGGTCGGGCGCAGCGCGGCGATGCAGGCGGTCTATCGCATGATCACGCGCGTGTTGCGCAATGATCTGACTGTGCTGATTCTGGGCGAATCTGGCACCGGCAAGGAACTGGTGGCCGAAGCGATCCACCAGTTGGGCAACCGTCGCACCGGTCCATTCGTTGCCGTAAACACCGCCGCAATCCCGGCTGAACTGATCGAAAGCGAACTGTTCGGCCATGAACGCGGCGCCTTCACTGGCGCTGTCGCCCGCTCCATCGGCAAATTCGAACAGGCCAGTGGCGGCACGCTGTTCCTCGATGAAATAGGCGATATGCCGATGCAGGCGCAGACTCGCCTGCTGCGCGCGCTCCAATCAGGCCGCATCCGCCGCGTCGGCGGGCGCGACGAAATAAAGGTCGATTGCCGCATCGTGGCGGCCACCAACCGCGATCTGCTGCCGATGATTGCCGCGGGCACCTTCCGCGAAGACCTCTACTATCGGCTCGCCGTCGTCCCCATCGAACTGCCGCCCTTGCGTGAGCGTGCTGACGATATTCCCGCACTCTCGCGCCATTTCCTCGCCAAGGCCGCCGCCGAAGGGCTGCCCCGCCGCCAATTGGCGCAAGCGGGCGCCGATCTGCTGTCTCGCCTGCCATGGCGCGGCAACGTGCGTGAACTGCGCAATTTCATCTATCGGCTTGCCCTGCTTGCGCGCGAAGAGATGATCGATGCATCGGCCATTGAACCGCTGCTGGCCCCGGCTGAGGGCACGGCATCATCCTTGGCCGAAGTCCCGGTACCCGCCGCGTACTCGGATTTTGCCAGTGCGGTCGATCATTGGATGGCCATGTACGCGCCGCAGCCCGGCACAGTCTATGACGCTGCGCTTGCCGCTTTCGAACGTCCGCTCTTTCTGAAGGTTCTGGGCCAGACTGGCGGAAATCAGCTACGCGCGGCCCAGATTCTGGGGATTAACCGCAACACTTTGCGCAAACGCCTGTCTGATCTGGCTGTTAAGCTCGACGATGTGCCCCGGCACGATTGATTGAGCGGTTTTCCGCTTGGGCTTGACTGTTTACTCCAATCTGAACGTGCGGGTGTCGGTTTCCTCTTGCATTTATGCAACAGGGGTGTTGTGACTTGGCCACTATGCAACAGGTCGGCAAAGCCTCTGTCCGCCGAATGCCGCGCTGGTATCGCCGCATGCTCCTTGGCATGCGCCGCGCCAACGTGTTCTTCCTGCTTGAAATTGCCGCATCCACCATCCTCGTCCTGATGTTGTCGGTCAGCTGGTTGACGCTGACCGGGGGTAGTTCTCAGGGCCAGATACTGCCGTCCCGGTTGACCTCCAGCCTCCTGATCGGAACGCTGGTTCCGGCAATGGCGCTGTTGGTGCTCGCCGGCCGCCGTCTCGCCATCCGCCGCGCCGCCACCAGCGTCCTTGGGTCGAGCGGCAGACTCCACGTCCGCCTCGTCTGGCTGTTCTCGCTGATCGCGGCGATCCCCACGCTGCTGGTCGTCGTCTTCGCGTCGCTACTGTTCCAGTCAGGCGTCGAATTCTGGTTCTCCGACAATTCGCGCGGCATGCTTGAAAACGCGAACCAACTGGCGCGCGGTTATTACGAAGACAAGCTGCGCGATGTCGGCAATGAAACCATCGCCATGGCGGGCGACATCCGCGACTACCTCGATCAGGCCCCGATCACCTCAACCGAATTTGCCGAAGGCTATTCCTATCAGGTCCTCGGCCGGAAAATGAACGAATCCGCCATTCTGGAACGTATGCCGGATGGCTCCCTGCGCACCGCCGCCATCGTCGATCCCGAAAAGTCCGAACGCCAGCAACGCGTCACCAATCAGGACCTGAAGCGCCTCGATTCAGGCGAAATGGTGGTGGTGAACGCCTCTGCCGAACGGATCGAGGCGATCACTCCGGTCGACAAACAGCGCGGCATCTATCTCTACGCGGCCCGCACCTCCAACGCCTTGGCGCTTGAACAGTGGGAACGCGCGCAGACCGTCCTCAAATCGTACGACATGCTCACCACGCGGGCCAGAGCGCTCCAGCTGCGCTTCAACCTGCTGCTTTTCGGCGTCAGTCTCGCGCTCGTGGCCGTCGCCGTCTGGGCCGCGCTGCGCTTTGCTGACCGACAGGTTGCCCCGCTGGTCGAACTCGTCTCGGCTGCGCGCACCATCGGCAGCGGTAACTTCGCCATGCGCGTGGTGCAAAGCAGCGGCACCGATGAAGTCGGCATGCTCGCTCGCGCCTTCAACCGCATGACTCAGCAGCTTGAAGGCCAGACCCAGGCCCTCGTCACCGCCAATGCCCAGCTCGAAGTGCGCCGCGCCTTTATCGAAGCCGTGCTCGAATCGATCACCGCCGGCATCCTGTCGATCGGGCGCGATGGCACGGTGCAGCTGATCAATTCATCCGCTTTGCGCGTGCTGGTGCCGCAAGATGGCGTGAGCCCCATCGGCAGGCCATTGGCCGAACTGTCTCCCACTTTCGCGCAACTGGTCAACTCGGGCCAGCCCAACAACGTCATCCAGCACCCCTTTGATGGAGACTTGCGCACGCTGGCCGTCCGCGTTGCCGAAGACAGCAACGGCCATGTCATCACCTTCGAAGACATCACCCGCCAACTGCTCGATCAGCGCCGTGCCGCATGGTCCGATGTTGCCCGCCGCATCGCGCACGAGATTAAGAACCCGCTCACGCCGATCCAGCTCGCAACTGAGCGCCTGCGCCGTCGCTATGGCCGCCAGATCGAAAACGATCCCGAACTGTTCGAGGAACTGACCGCCACAATCATCCGGCAGGTAGGTGACTTGCGCAAGATGGTCGATGAATTCTCCTCCTTCGCACGCTTGCCCAAGCCTGTGTTCCGGGCAGAGGACGCCAGCGATCTGGTCCGTCAGTCGCTGTTCCTGCAGGAAGTCGCTCACGCCATGATCGACTTCAGCTTCGCCTGCGATGAACCGTCCATGCCGATCCAGTGCGATCGCCATCAGTTCGGTCAGGTGATGACCAATGTCCTCAAGAATGCTGTCGAAGCCATTGAATCTCGTTCCAAAATGGAAGAACTCGATTATCGCGGACGCATCGCGGTCACGCTGGCTGGCGATCACCAGACCATAACGGTCAGCGTCACAGACAATGGCATAGGCTTGCCTGCAGAGCGTGACCGCATTCTCGAACCCTACATGACCACGCGCGAAAAGGGCACCGGCCTTGGCCTCGCCATCGTGCACAAGATCGTCGAAGAGCACGGCGGCGAAATGGCCTTCGTGCCCGAACCGGGCGGCGGCACCCGCGTGACCATGCGTTTTGCCCGCGACCCCGTTTCCACTTCCCCCGCTTACGCCGAACAGGACTGACAGGACCCCACCATGGCACTCGACATCCTCATCGTGGACGATGAACGCGATATCCGCGAACTGGTCGCAGGCGTATTGTCTGACGAAGGCTATGGCTGCCGCCTCGCGGCTGACAGCACATCAGCGCTCGCAGCCATCGATGAACGCCGCCCCAGCCTCGTGCTGCTCGATGTCTGGCTCCACGGCAGCCCGATGGACGGGCTTGAAGTGCTCGACGAAATCAAGAAGCGCGAACCCGAACTGCCGGTGATCATTTTCTCGGGCCACGGCAACATCGATACCGCCGTCTCCGCCATCAGCCGCGGCGCGATGGATTTCCTTGAAAAGCCGTTCGAGGCTGAACGCCTGCTGCTGCTGGTCGAACGCGCCACCGAAACCGAACGCCTGCGCCGCGAAAACCAGCGCCTGCGCCAGGGCTTTGCCATGGCCGAGGAATTCACCGGCAACAGCTCTGCCATCAATCAGGTGCGCGCCACGTTGAAGCGCGTGGCCAGCACCGGCAGCCGCCTGCTGATCACCGGCCCGGCCGGCTCGGGAAAGGAAGTCGCCGCCCGCCTGCTCCATTCGTGGAGCCCGCGCGCACAAAACGCCTTCGTCACGGTAAACTCCGCCCGCATCACGCCCGAACGCTTCGAACAGGAACTGTTCGGCGAAGAAGTCGACGGCAAACTGGTGCGCACCGGCCTTCTCGAAATGGCCGATGGCGGCACACTGTTCCTCGATGAGGTCTCCGACATGCCACCGTCCAGTCAGGCGCGCATCCTGCGCGTGCTGACTGAGCAGTCCTTCGCCCGCGTCGGTGGCCACCGGCAGTTGCGGGTGGACGTGCGGGTCGTTTCCTCTTCCTCGCGCCCGCTGGAAAAGGAAATCGCCGAACGCCGCTTCCGCGAAGACCTCTATTACCGGCTGAACGTCGTGCCCGTGGCAATCCCCTCGCTGATGGACCGGCGCGACGATATCCCCGCACTGGTCGATCACTTCTTCACCCGTCACGCCAGCGAACAGGGCGTAACGCCGCCCGCCGTCTCGCCCGAAGCCATGGCCGCACTGCAAAGCTATGACTGGCCCGGCAACGTGCGCCAGTTGCGCAATGTCGTTGAACGCACAGTGATTCTCGCCCCGCGCGATCGTCTGGCGCGGATCGACGCCGATATGCTGCCATCCGAGATCGTTGCCACGCCCATCGGCGGCGAATCGGGCGGCTCGACCCTGATGGGTGTGCCCTTGCGTGAGGCGCGTGAAAACTTTGAGCGGGAATATCTGAAGGTCCAGATCCGCCGCTTCTCCGGCAATATCTCCAAAACCGCCAGTTTCATCGGCATGGAGCGCTCGGCGCTTCACCGCAAACTCAAGCTGCTCGGCATGGCCGACCGCAAGGATGAAGACGACGAGGACTGATCTTGCATTTCGCGCTGTGAATACGCATTAAGGCGGAACCATGTGGCAATTCCCGTGTTTACGGGGATGACACAGATGCGTAAACTTCAAGACGAACCCGGCCAGAGTGTTTGCGCACGAAGGCCAGATCGCGAAGCCCCGTTAAAGGGGCCAAGCCAATAGAAAACGGAGTCACAAGAAATGACCGGCAAAACGCTCACCGCCCGCCCTCGGCTCAAAGCTGAACCGGCCCCCGCTGCAGAAGCACCGGCACCAGCACCCGTTACGGGCCCCAGCGGCGGAAAAGGGCAGAACCTCCAGGATCTGTTCCTCAACCACCTGCGCAAAAACAAGATTCCGGTCACGATGTTCCTCGTGAAAGGCGTAAAGCTGCAGGGCATTGTCACTTGGTTTGACAATTTCTCGATCCTGCTGCGCCGTGATGGCCAGTCGCAACTAGTCTACAAGCACGCAATCTCCACGATCATGCCCGGCGTTCAGCTTTCGGTGGCCCACTTCCAGTCGGGCGGCGAAGAGAACGGCAAGAAAGCGCGTCTGCTGCAGGAAGTGTTCCTGTCCAGCGTGCGCGATGCTGCCGTGCAGGTCACGATGTTCCTCGTCAACGGCGTCATGCTTCAGGGCCGCGTCGCTTCCTACGATCTCTTCTGCATGCTGCTTGAGCGTGAGGGCTATGTCCAACTCGCCTACAAGCATGCCGTTTCAACAATACAGCCCGCCGGTCACGTTGATCTCACCGGCGACTGGGATGGCGAGGATTCCTGAGCACGTTTGAATTTGGCAACAATACCGGCGAGATAGCCGGTGAAGTCACCCGTGGCGCGCGCGCCGTCGTCGTCCTCCCCGATATCAAACAGCGGGGAGGGGGCCTCGGCGCAGACGCAGAAACACGGCTTGAAGAAGGGCAGGGCCTTGCCCGCGCCATCGGCATCGAAGTGGTCGATGCCTTTATCCTGCCCATCCGCGCGGTGCGCCCGTCCACACTGTTCGGGGAAGGGCAGGTTGAACGCATCGGCGTCGCTTGCAACCAGTCCGATGCCGAACTGGTCATCATCGATGGCGCGCTATCGGCCATCCAGCAGCGCAATCTGGAAGACAAGCTCAAGCGCAAGGTCATCGACCGCACCGGCCTTATCCTCGAAATCTTCGGGGAACGCGCCGCCACGGCCGAAGGCCGGTTGCAGGTCGAACTGGCCCATCTCGATTATCAGGCAGGCCGCCTTGTCCGGTCATGGACTCACTTGGA
>JBEQBV010000053.1:0-16955 GCA_041639635.1 Novosphingobium sp. | reverse complement strand
CCGAACGGCTTGAGCGCACTGGCGCGTTCATTGAGAAGCGCCGCTGTGCGCTTCCAGTGATCAGCGCCCGCCGCCTGCAATGCTTCACCTACCGCAACAGGCCACGTCTTGCCTTCAGGCACGGAAAAGCCATCGGGCAGGGGGCACAGCGGTAGATAAGCCTGATAGATGCCCAGCACATTCAGCACATCGACAATCGCTTGCGGCGCGCTCATCAGCGAAAGTTCCGGCGTAGCAGTGGGACGCGGCATGTTAAGGTGAATGGCACTGAAGCGGACGCCCGCCCTCTCAGCCGCCGCCCGCAGCTCAGCTGGTGTGCGGTTGTATAGGCCCGGCAGTTCGATGTCGGTAAATCCAATCGCCGCCAGCTTGGCCAAAGTGCCGTCCATATCCTTCACCGGCAGATCGCCCAGCGTATAAAGCTGCAGCCCGATCGGTTTGCCGATGCGATGGAAGAATGGCGTATCGCGCTTGCGCATCGAAAAGCCTGCAAGGGCCGGGGTTTCGATCATGGCCACGGCACCAGCAGCGCCCAGTGCAGCCAGCAGCGAACGGCGGTTGATCAGGCTTTGCGACATCAGTGAATCTCCTGCGGATTGGCCGGGCCGTGCGTGGCCGGGCGGAACGCCACGAGCAGCAGCAGCGCACCCAGCGCTGCCAGCGCCGAGGGCACAAGGAACACCGTGGTATAATCCACCACGCCCCGCGCGTCAGTCAGCCCCGCCACAAGGGCCGGGAAGGCAAAGCTTGCCACCATGTTGCCCACGCCCAGGATCAGCAGGTTGAACAACCCCTGCGCCGATGATCGCACGTCCTTGGGAAAGGCCTCGTCCACGAAGATATAGACGGTGGCAAAGAAGAATGCATAGCAGATGCCGTGCAGCAGTTGGACCGCGATGATCGCCGGGATGCTGTCAGCCAGAAACGAAAAGGCGAGGAAGCGCGCGGCGTGGCCCAGAATGCCCACAATCATCGTCCAGCGCCAGCCGAGCCGCACCAGCACTTTGGCAAGCACCAGCATGGTCAGGATTTCGGCCACCTGCCCAAGGCTCAACACCACCATCGAGAGGTTTCCGGCAATGCCTACGCGGTTGGTCAGGAACGCATCGGACAGCACGAAATAGCCGTTATGCACCACGGAATCGATGAAAGTGACGAGGAACAGCACCGCCACCACCGGCGTCTTCAGCAGGCCCAGCGCACGCCGCCATGCCAGCTTGTCCACTTCTCCGCCCGTCTTTGGGGGCGTATGCGGCAGCGACAGCGAGAACGCGGCCATCACGAACGAGATCACAGCGGCCACCACAAAGATCATCCGCACCTGGGCAGCATCGGCCTCAGCGCTCAGGATGAAGATGAACGGCCAGCTTGCCATGATCCAGCCCACCGTGCCGCCCGACCGCACAGAGCCGTACTCAGCCGGATTAGGCAGGTGGGTGAAAGCCACGGTATTGGTCACCGAAAGCGTCGGCACATAGACCAGGCTGTAGATCAGATAGCATACGAAAAACGGCACGAAGCTGGTGCTGAAGGCTACGCCCAGCAGCGCCAGCCCGCCGATCACATGGCTTCCGGCCAGAAACTTTTCCGCGGCAAACGTGCGATCGGCAAACTGGTTTGAAAAGAAGATGCCCAGCACCGAGGCGATGCCCCAGCATGTGCCGACCAGTCCTTGCTGGCCCGCGCTGAAGCCCAGCATGCCCATGTAGGGAAACAGTTTAGGCGCCCATGCCCCCCACACGGCAAGTTGCAGCGCCATCATGATGAACAGGCGAATTTTCAGTGATAGCGTTGACAAATCAGGCCCCTCGATCCCCATTCTTGCAGCGCGCGATGTTGCCGTAAGCAGAGGCAGACGCAACCGCGAATACGGTTGCAGATCAGGCGCGGCGGTAATCCTCCAGAATCTCGCCGCATTCAGCCAGTTCTGCCTCGTGCCCTTCCTCGCGCCAGCTTTCGGCCAGCGCTTCGGCTTCCCACTGCAGCATGGCGGGATGGGCCAGCACGTGATCGACCCATGCTTGCCCGGTGCCTACGTCCAGCCCATAAGTGCGGATGCGGAACGCAACCGGCGCAAAAAACGCATCGACCGCAGTGAAGGCATTGCCTGCCAGCCATGGCCCGCCAAAGCGCGACAGCCCTTCTTCGAAAATCTCGCGCACGCGGGCCACATCGCGCAGCAGCGCCGCTCTCATCGGGCGGGGCTTCACCCGCACACCCACATTCATCGTGCAATCATTGCGCAACGCGGAAAAGCCGCCATGCATTTCCGTCACCGCGCACATCGCAAAAGCGCGTGCGGCCTCATCGGCAGGCCACACGCCAGCGTGCCGATCAGCCAAATAGAGCGTGATGCCCAGCGAATCCCACACGGTGCGGTCGCCATCGATCAGCACCGGCACTTGGCCTGTGGGTGAGAAGGCACGAAACTCATCGTAGTTCGAAGGCTTGGTGAACGGTTCGATCCGGTCGTCAAATTCAATGCCCAGCGCCTTCATCAGCATCCACGGGCGCAAGGACCAGCTTGAATAGTTCCGGTCGGCGGTGATCAGAGTGTAACGCATGGAAGGTGAAACTAGTCGCCTGACGCCAGTATGCGCCAACCCTTTTTACTGTCGCCCCACGCTTCATCTGGATGTGCATTCAAATCCGGAGGAAGCGTGGGGTAACAGGCTTGTGACGGATCAGCTGGTGCCCTCAGCTCTCTGCTGCTTCGCTGTTGAGCTGGATGTAGTTGGCAAGCCCCATGCGTTCGATCATGTCGAACTGCTTTTCGATCACGTCGACATGCTCTTCCTCACTTTCGAGGATCTTGGCGAAGAGATCGCGGCTGACGAAATCGCGCACGCTTTCGCAATGGGCGATGGCGTCCTTCAGCAGGGGCAGGGCGTCCATTTCGAGCGCAAGATCGGCTTTGAGGATTTCTTCGACCGATTCGCCAACACGCAGTCGGCCCAGCGCCTGAAAGTTGGGCAGGCCATCGAGGAACAGGATACGATCGGCCAGCATGTCGGCATGCTTCATTTCGTCGATCGATTCATGGCGCTCATACTCGGCGAGCTTTTTCACGCCCCAGTTGGCCAGCAAGCGGTAGTGCAGCCAGTACTGGTTGATGGCGGTCAGTTCGTTAAGCAGGGCATTGTTGAGATATTCGATGACAGTTGCATCGCCCTTCATCTTGGACACTTTCTGATTGCTGGAAATGCCGCGATTCTAGGCGCGCAAAGCCCATTGGCCAAGCGCGAACGACTCGCACGGGCATGCAATGTTTCTTTACAATTCAGGTAGTAATGCGAACGCTTTGCTTTGCGAATGGCTCGCGGCTCTTCAAGCTACAGCGCACGCCCGTTCATCTGTGATGATATCTTCTGCATCTTCAAGGCACTGGCGGCATTGCGGGCGATAGCCCATCTGGCCGTAGATATCTTCGGCCCCACCGGCATGACAGCGCGCGGCGCTGCGGATGTCTTTTTCGCGGATGGCATTGCAGATGCAAATGAACATGCGGGCAATCCTTCAGCAGATGATCTTGCCAATGATTCGCAGTAATAATGCGACTAGATCGCAATAGCAAGGCCGATTGCAGTGAGTGGCACAAGTTGCAAAGGTGCGTCGGGCGCACTACATATTGCAGCACATCGAGAGTTGGGCTGACGCTCCAACGCCAACCTGCCGATCCGGGCAAGGTGGTACCTGATCCAGCAATGGATAAGGGATGTGGCCGATCCGGCAACCAAACGGACACGGGCACTTCGGGGCGTCAATCCTTACAGGTTTGAAGAAAGACGCCACTACAGTGCCGATCAGAATTGCCGACAATCTGCCCGCCCGCCGCACGCTGGAAGCCGAGGGCGTGATCGTGATGAGCGAGACCGAAGCCGCGCGGCAGGATATCCGCCCGATGCGGATCGCGCTGCTCAACCTGATGCCGGACAAGATCACCACCGAAACGCAGATCGCGCGGCTGCTGGGCGCAACGCCGCTGCAGGTGGAACTGGAACTGCTGCGCATTTCCGATCACGTGAGCAAGAACACGTCGGCGGGCCACATCTCGGCGTTCTATCGCCCGTGGGAGGACGTGCGGCCCGAGAAGTTCGACGGGCTGATCGTGACCGGTGCCCCTGTCGAGACGATTGCGTTCGAAGAGGTGAGTTACTGGGACGAATTGCGGCGCATCTTCGATTGGTCGCAGACCAATGCGCATCGCACGCTTTCGATCTGCTGGGGCGCGATGGCGGCATTGCAGCACTATCATGGCGTGGAGAAGCACAACCTGCCCGCCAAGGCATCGGGCGTGTTCCAGCATCGTAACCATGCGCCTGCCAGCCCGCTGATGCGCGGGCTGCCAGATGTGTTCGATGTGCCCGTATCGCGCTGGGCCGAAGTGCGGCGCGAGGACTTGCCAGAGGGCCGGGGCCTGAGCGTGCTGGCCGACAGCGCCGAGACGGGCCTGTGCCTGATTGATGATCCGGCCACGCGCACGCTGCACATGTTCAACCATCTGGAATACGATACGCTGACGCTGGCAGGCGAATATGCGCGCGATGAGGGTGGCTATCTGCCGAAGCACTATTTCCCCGGCGATGATCCGCAAGCGCAGCCTGCCAATACCTGGCGCGGGCATGGGCACTTGCTTTATGGAAACTGGGTGAACGAGGTTTATCAGACCACGCCTTATGATGTGGCGGATATTGGAATTTGAAGCGCAACTTGCAATTGTGACGGGCTTCGCCTAACGGCCCTTCCTTCAACCGACACGGATTCGATGATCGGCCTGGCCACAAGGGCTGCCAAGGCGGATCGGACGCGTCGCAATCAGGAGACGAAAATGCCCAAGATGAAGACGAAGAGCGGCGTGAAGAAGCGCTTCAAGCTCACCGCCACCGGCAAGGTGAAGCATGGCGTGGTCGGCAAGCGCCACCGCCTGATGAGCCATAACGCCAAGTACATCCGCCAGAACCGCGGCACCGACGTGATCTCCGATGCAGATGCAAAGGTGATCAAGAAGTGGGCGCCCTACGGGCTGTAAGGAGCACTGAGTTATGAGCCGTATCAAGCGTGGTGTTACCACCAAAGCCAAGCACAAGAGGATTCTGGATCAGGCGAAGGGCTATCGCGGCCGTCGCAAGAACACGATCCGCGTCGCCCGTCAGGCCGTTGAAAAGGCCGGACAGTATGCCTACCGCGACCGCAAGGTTAAGAAGCGCAGCTTCCGCGCCTTGTGGATTCAGCGCATCAACGCTGCTGTCCGCGCCGAAGGCCTGACCTATTCGCAGTTCATCCACGGCACCAAGCTGGCCGGGATCGAACTGGACCGCAAGACGATGGCCGACCTCGCCATGAACGAGGGCGCGATCTTCACCACGGTGATCGCACAAGCCAAGGCCGCACTGCCCGCCTAAAGGCTGGTTGCGTTCCTTGCACCTGAAAAAGGGGCGGGTTTCTTCGGAAACCCGCCCCTTTTTGGTTGCGACTCGTGCAACTGCGCTGCACTGTGTCTCTAATACACACGAGAAACACATAAGCGGGGCGCACAACACTTGACCGGGGGCTGCACAGTCCGGGTTCGATTCCATCGGCCACCTGCGCCGCTGGCGCGTTATTTCACGACTTTTTACGTGACCGAGGTCACCGTTCCTGATGGGGGGCCTAATGGCGGGCGGGTGACCGATCATCTCCACCCCGAATGGGCCAATTTGCGCGTCTTCTCGGGCGACTTTCCCGACTCGCAATTGCCGGGCCAGCCGGTTCTGCCCGGAAGCCTCGCCAACTTTACGGGACCAACCAGCCTGGCGCTGAAGTTTACGGTCGGTACATCGCGCATCTGGGGTATTGGCATTCTACCGCTGGGCTGGGCGCGGTTTATCGGCCAGCCGGCCAAGGATCACGCCGATGCGATCTATCCTGCTGCGGATCAAGGATTTCTCACCCATCTTCAGCCACTGATCACCAGCCTGTTCGGGCCCGCGCCCGATGAAGACGCCGAGCTGGCGCGGATCAACAGCTTTTTCTTGAGCGCGTTGGCAGCAGGGCCGAACGAGGACGATCAGCGCATCATTGCTTGCCACACGGCGCTGCTCGATCCCGAAATCGCGACCGTGGCCGATATGGCAGAGGCAGCACGGCTGCCTGCGCATACGCTGGAGCGGGTGTGCCGCCGCCACTTCGGGTTTACCCCGCGATTGCTGCTGCGCCGCCAGCGCTTCATGCGCTCTCTGGTGCAATACCTGCTCGATCCCTCGCTGCACTGGATCGGTGCGATTGACAGCCATTATCACGATCAGGCCCAGTTCGTGCGCGACTTTCACCGCTTCATGGGCATGAGCCCGAGCGAATATGCCGCCACCCCCAAGCCGATCCTGACAGAGGTGATGCGCGCGCGCCACGAGTTCATGGGCAGCGCGGTGCAAGCACTGCATTCCCCGGTTCCTCAAGGGTGAGCCCGCGCAACTCCACACTTTGATTTTCGTGTATTTGCCGCTAGCGGCTGCGCGCATGGAAAACCTTGATCAACAGCAGGCCGAGACGCTCGGCGCGATTGCAGCGGCGGCCACGCCCGAAGCGGTGGAGGCGATCCGCGTTTCTGCCCTTGGCAAGCAGGGCTGGGTGAGCGCGCTGCTCAAATCGCTGGGCGGGATGACGCCTGAGCAGCGGCAGAGCGAAGGGCCGAAGATCCACGCAGCGCGCGAAGCGGTGACGGTGGCTCTGGCGGAGCGCAAGGCCGCGCTGGAAAGCGCTGTGCTGGAAGCAAGGCTGGCGGCGGAAACGGTGGACCTGTCGCTGCCTGCGCCAGAGGCGCCGCGCGGGTCGGTGCATCCGGTTTCGCAGGTCATGGACGAGCTGGCCGAAATTTTTGCCGACATGGGCTTTGCCGTAGCGAGCGGGCCGGAGATCGAGGACGACTGGCACAATTTCACGGCCCTCAACATGCCCGAAACCCACTCGGCGCGCGCGATGCACGATACGTTCTATTTCCCGGACAAGGATGCGCAAGGCCGCGACATGCTGCTGCGCACGCACACCTCGCCGGTGCAGATCCGCTCGATGCTGAAAGAAGGCGCACCGTTGCGCATCATCGCCCCGGGCCGTGTGTACCGTTCGGATAGCGATGCCACGCACACGCCGATGTTCCACCAGATCGAAGGCCTTGTGATCGACAAGGGCATTCATCTGGGTCACCTGAAGTGGACGCTTGAGACTTTTCTCAAGGCCTTCTTCGAGCGTGACGACATCGTCCTGCGTCTGCGCCCCAGCTACTTCCCCTTCACCGAGCCTTCGGTCGAGGTTGACGTTGGCTACACTCTCATCAACGGGAAGCGGGTCGTCGGCGGCAGCGGCGATGCAGAGAATGGCGGGTGGATGGAAGTGCTGGGCAGCGGCATGGTCAACCGCAAGGTCATCGAATTTGGCGGGCTGGACCCGGATGAATGGCAGGGCTTTGCCTTTGGCACCGGTGTGGACCGGCTGGCCATGCTCAAATACGGCTTGGATGATCTGCGCGCCTTCTTTGATGGCGATGCGCGGTGGCTGGGCCACTACGGCTTTGGCGCGCTGGACGTGCCGACCCTTTCCGGCGGCGTGGGAGTGCGCGCATGAAGTTCTCGCTCTCATGGCTGCAGTCGGTCCTCGATACCAAGGCCGATGCCCGCACGATTGCCGAAAAGCTGACCTCGCTGGGGCTGGAAATCGAAGGCGTCGAGGATGCCTCGGCGGCACTGACCAAGTTCCGCGTGGCCCGTGTGTTGACGGCAGAGAAGCACCCGCAGGCTGACAAACTGCAAGTGCTGTCGGTCGATCTGGGGGATGGAAATCCGCTGCAAGTCGTCTGCGGTGCGCCCAATGCGCGCGCGGGGATGATCGGCGTGCTGGGCCTGCCCGGCGCAGTGGTTCCGGCCAATGGCATGGAACTCAGGAAGTCGGCCATTCGCGGTGTCGAATCCAACGGAATGATGTGTTCCACGCGCGAATTGTGCCTGGGCGAGGATCATGACGGGATCATCGAACTGCCCGAAGACGCGCCGATCGGCACCAGCTTTGCCGATTACGTGGGCTCCGATCCGGTGTTTGACGTGGCGATTACGCCCAACCGGCCCGATTGCATGGGCGTTTACGGCATTGCCCGCGATCTGGCGGCGGCTGGCCTTGGCGTGCTGAAGCCGATTGCGGCGCAGCCTGTGGCGGGCAGCTTCGCTTGCCCGGTCGAAGTGCGCACCGATGATCCTGAGGGTTGCCCTGCGTTCTATGGCCGCGTCATTCGCGGGGTGAAGAACGGCCCCAGCCCGAAGTGGCTGCAGGACTTCCTGAAAAGTGCAGGCCAGCGTCCGATTTCGGCGCTGGTGGACGCGACCAACTTTGTGATGCTCGGCTATGGCCGTCCGGCGCACGCCTATGATCTGGCCAAGCTGAACGGCGCGGTGGTTGCCCGCAAGGCGCGCGAGCGCGAAACCTGCCTTGCGCTCAACGGCAAGGAATATGCGCTGCAGCCGTTCATGACGGTGATTGCCGATGACAGCGGCGTGCACGACATCGCCGGGATCATGGGCGGCGAGCATTCTGGTTGCACCGAAGAGACCACCGACGTGCTGCTGGAAGTGGCCTACTTCAATCCGCCCAGCATCGCCCGCACCGGCCAAGCGTTGGCGCTGGCATCAGATGCGCGCGGACGGTTCGAGCGCGGGGTGGACCCGGCATTCCTCGATACCGGCTTGGATCTGCTGACTGCGCTGATTCTGGAGATCTGCGGTGGTGAGGCCAGCGAAGTGGTGCGTGCCGGAGAGCCGCCAGTGGCGCGCAAGACCGTCGCCTATGACACGGCGCTGGCGGGAAGCCTTGGCGGCGTTGATGTGGGCGCGGGCGAGCAGAAGCGCATTCTGACCGCGCTGGGCTTTGACGTGGGTGAAGACTGGGCGGTTACGGTTCCGACATGGCGGCCTGATGTGGACGGTGCGCCCGATATCGTTGAGGAAGTGATCCGCGTTCATGGGCTGGACGCGGTGCCTTCCACGCCACTGCCGCGCGCAGATGGTGTGGCCAAGCCGACTGCTACGCCGGTGCAGATGCTGGAACGGCGGGTGCGCCGTGCAGCGGCGGCGCGGGGGCTGAACGAGGCGATTACGTGGTCGTTTTTGCCGCAGGCCGAGGCGGATTCGTTCGCCGATGGCAATGGCGGGCTTTGGGCCTTGGCCAACCCGATTTCCGAGGACCTGAAGGTTATGCGGCCTTCGCTGCTGCCGGGCCTGCTCTCTGCCGCGCAGCGCAATCTGCACCGCGGTGCGGCTTCGGTACGGCTGTTCGAGATTGGCCGCCGCTATCTGCGTGGTGAGGGCGGGGCGAGTGACGAGAGGCTGAGCCTTGCCGTGGTGCTGGCAGGCGACAGCACTCCGCGTGGCTGGGCAACTGGCAAGGCCAAGCCGTTCGATGCGTTCGATGCCAAGGCCGAAGCGATGGCTTTGCTGGCCGAAGCAGGCGCACCGGTTGATAACCTGCAGGTGATGGGCGAGGCGGGAGCGCAGTTTCACCCCGGACAGTCGGCTACGCTGCGGTTGGGGCCGAAGACGGTGCTGGCGCGGTTCGGCATGCTGCACCCTGCGACTGCCAAGGCGTTTGATCTCGATGGCCCGGTAGCCGTGGTCGAGCTGTTTCTTGATCGGATTCCGGCGAAAAAGGGCGCGGGCACTTTTGCCCGTCCGCACTTTGCGCCGCCCGCATTGCAAGCCGTAACGCGCGACTTTGCGTTTCTGGTCGATGCCGCGCTGCCTGCGGGCGATCTGCTGCGCGCGGTGAAAGGGGCTGACAAGCAGGCGATTACTGCCGCGCGGATTTTCGACGATTTCCGGGGGCAGGGCGTGCCCGAGGGCCAGAAGAGCCTGGCCATCGAGGTGACGCTGCAGCCTGTCGAGAAGTCGTATGACGAGGCAGCATTGAAGGCGATTGCCGACAAGGTGGTTGCCGCTGCTGCCAAGCAGGGGGCGGTACTTCGGGGATGAGCGACGATCTGGTCACGATCACGAACGGCGAACTGACCGCGCGGATCAATCCGTTCGGCGCGGAACTGTGGTCGCTGACCGATGCGGACGGGCGCGAATACATGACCGATGCCGACCCGGCGTTCTGGAGTGGTCATGCGCCGCTGCTGTTCCCGATTGTCGGTGCGCTGGTGGACGATACGCTGCGGATTGATGGGCAGGCCTATACGATGTCCAAGCACGGCTTTGCCCGTCGCAGCGCCTTTGCGCCGGTTCATGCCGAAGGGGCCGAGGCGCGGTTTCGGCTGACCGATTCGCCCGATACGCGCGCGGTCTATCCGTTCGGCTTCGTGCTGGAGGTGGCCTACCGCCTTGCCGGGATGACGCTGCATACCGAAGTCAGCGTGTTCAATCCGAATGCGGAGCCGCTGCCGTTCAGCTTTGGTTTCCATCCGGCCTTTGCCTGGCCGCTACCAGGAGGGGCGGACAAGCACGCGCACAAGCTGGTGTTTGCAGGCGATGAGGCGCCTGTGCTGCGGCAGGTTGCGCCGGGCACCGGGGTGTTGCTTCCGGCCACGGTGCCCAGCCCGGTTCAGGGGCGCGAGCTTACGCTGCATGAAGACTTGTTCCGCGCCGATGCGCTGATCTGGGAGCGGACGGAGAGCAACGCGCTGTCCTATGGCGCGGAGGGTGGAAGCCAGCTTGACTTTGCGTTTCCAGACACGACCTCACTGGGCGTGTGGCAGGTGCCCGGCGCGCGCTATATCTGCATCGAGCCGTGGCAGGGCCATTCGGACCCGCAGGGCTTTACCGGCGATTTCCGCGAAAAGCCTGGCGTCGTGCTGCTCCCCCCGCGCGAAACCCGCAGCTTCCGCATGGACGTAAGCGTGCAGCCGCGCTAACCGCGCCGTCATGTCCAATCGCCGCACCTTTGCCATCATTTCGCACCCCGACGCCGGGAAGACCACGCTGACCGAGAAGCTGCTGCTGCAAGGCGGGGCGATTCACTTGGCGGGCGAAGTGAAAGCGCGTGGCGCGGCGCGGCGGGCGCGGTCTGACTGGATGAAGATCGAGCAGCAGCGCGGGATCTCGGTGACGTCCTCGGTCATGACGTTCCAGAAGGACGGCATCGTCTTCAACCTGCTCGACACGCCGGGGCACGAGGACTTTTCCGAAGACACCTATCGCACGCTGACGGCAGTCGATTCGGCGATCATGGTGATCGACGCGGCCAAGGGCATCGAGCCGCAGACGCGCAAGCTGTTTGAGGTGTGCAGGTTGCGCTCGGTGCCGATCATCACTTTCGTGAACAAGGTGGACCGCGAAGGCCGGTCTGTGTTCGAAACGCTCGATGAAGTGGCCGATGCGCTGGCGCTGGATGTGGTGCCGATGTCATGGCCCATCGGCATGGGCGGCGTGTTTCAGGGCGTGATGAGCTTTGCCGATGAAACCATTGCGCGTCCCGAAGGCGACAGCCGCGAGTTTCTGGGCAAGATCGAACCGGCTGTCGATATTCCCGCTGACATCGCCGAAGAGATTGAACTGGCCCGCGCGGGCTATCCCGAGTTCGATATCGAGGCTTATCGCAATGGCGATCTGACGCCAGTTTATTTCGGCTCGGCGCTGAAGAACTTTGGCGTGGTGGATTTGATCGAGGCGATTGCGAAGTTTGCCCCGCCGCCACGTCCGCAATCGTCGAGCGTTGGCACCGTGGACCCCGAGCGGGCGGATGTGACCGGTTTCATCTTCAAGGTGCAGGCCAATATGGACCCGCAGCACCGCGACCGCATTGCCTTCATGCGCATGGTATCGGGCACGTTCAAGCGCGGCATGAAGCTGACGCCTTCGGGCAGCGGCAAAGCGATTGCGGTGCATTCGCCGATCCTGTTCTTTGCGCAGGACCGCGAGATTGCCGATACGGCCGAGGCGGGCGACATCATCGGCATTCCCAACCACGGCACCTTGCGCGTGGGCGATACGCTGTCGGAAAAGAACGACTTGCGCTTTACCGGTCTGCCCAACTTTGCGCCGGAAATCCTGCGCCGGGTGGTGCTGAAAGATCCGACCAAGACCAAGCAATTGCGCAAGGCGCTGGACGATCTTTCAGAAGAGGGCGTGATTCAGGTGTTCTACCCGGAGATCGGTTCACAATGGATCGTGGGCGTGGTGGGGCAGTTGCAGCTGGACGTGCTCGTTTCGCGGCTTGACGCGGAATACAAGGTTGAGGCGGTGCTTGAACCATCGCCGTTCGATACCGCGCGCTGGGTGAAGGGCAGCGATACGGCGCTGAAATCGTTTGCTGATTTCAACATGTCGAATCTGGCCAAGGACCGCGATGGCGATCCCGTTTTCATGGCGCGATCGGCCTGGGATGTGGGATACCAGCAAGAGCGCAATCCAGAACTGGTGTTCTCTGCCACCAAGGAAAGGTGACGTTGCGGGGTTGAAACCGCGCGCTATCCGGCGCAGTTACCGGCCCATGCAATTACTCGGCCCCACTTCGAATACGTTCATCTCGCAACGCCTGCGGCTTCACTATGTGGACTGGGGCAATGCCGACAAGCCACCGCTGCTGCTCGTTCATGGCGGGCGCGACCATTGCCGGTCGTGGGACTGGACCGCAGAGGCGCTGCGCGAAGACTGGCACATCATCGCGATGGACCACCGCGGCCACGGCGACAGCCAGTGGACTCAGGATGGCAATTATCGCACGATGGACTTGGTCTACGATGTGGCGCAGCTGATCCACCAACTGGATCTGGCGCCGGTCACCATTGTTTCGCATTCGTGGGGCGCCAATACCAGCTTGCGCTATGCCGGGCTGTTTCCCGAAAACGTGCGCAAGATAGTGGCGATTGAAGGGCTGTTCCCCACGCCCGACCGCGAAGCCTTGATGAAGAACGTGCCGTTTGCCCGCCGCGTGCGCGAATTCATCGTGGAAAAACGCAAGGCGGCGGGGCGCTTGCCGCGTCGCTATCCCACGCTCGAAGATGCCTATGCGCGCATGAAGGGCGAGAACCCCTATCTGACCGATGTGCAAGCCCGGCATCTGACGCTGCATGGCATCAACCGCAACGAGGACGGCACTTTCAGCTGGAAATTCGATCCGCATCTGAACGTGGACGGCGCGCCCTATGACATCAGCGTGGAACAGCGCAATGAGCTGTGGAAGGCCATCACCTGCCCCACGCTGCTGCTGAACGGCGCGGATTCCTGGGCCGGCAATCCTGAGCGCAACGGCATGGCCGAGTATTTCCGCAATGCGCAGGTGGTCGAGTTCGAGAACGCCGGACACTGGGTCCACCATGACCAGTTCGACAAGTTCATCGCCACGCTGAAAGACTTCCTCTGAGCGCGCCGTTTTGAAGCTCAGGGTTGCCAGCTATAACATTCACAAGGGTGTGGGGCTGGATCGTCGGCGCGATCCTGACCGCATTCTTACCATTCTGCGCGAAATCGATGCAGATGTGATTGCGCTGCAAGAGGCCGATCGGCGCTTTGGCCTGCGTGAGGCGGTGATCCCGCGTGCAACGCTGGATGACCATAGCCCGTGGACCGTGGCAGAACTCGGGCACTATGACAGCGCACGCACGGTGGCGAGCATGGGCTGGCACGGCAATGCCCTGCTGGTGCGGCGCGGGATCGAGATTGTCGATGCCTGTGCGGTGCCGCTGCCCACGGTGGAGCCGCGCGGCGCGGTCTGCGCAACGCTGCGGATTGGTGGTGCATTGGTGCGCGTGTTCGGCATGCACCTTGATCTGTCAGGCTTGCGCCGCCGACAGCAGGTGCGTGCGGTCTGCCATCATCTTGATGCCTGCGACGGGGCGGGCCACGCAGTGATGATGGGCGATCTCAATGAATGGTCGGCCAATGGCGGCGCGCTCTCGGCCTTTGTGCCGCCGCTGCGTGTGCTTTCGCCAGGGCGCAGCTTTCCCGCGCGCCGTCCGATTGCGCAACTTGACCGGATCGTGGTGAGCCAGGACATGACAGTAGAAGCGAGCGGCGTCCATCATAGCGCCCTTGCTGCAGTGGGATCGGATCATCTGCCGGTCTGGGCGAACCTGCTTCTGCCGTGATTTGAGGCAGACTGTGCTGCTTAAAAAACAGGCATCGCGCATATCATGCACAAGATTCGGGCGTCGATAGCCGCCGAGCGGTCAAATCGGTTCCGGTAAACGGCCTGATCCGTATCTTTCCGCATTTGGCACACCCTTTGCTTAATTGTTCTACGCCGGCGGGTCGTCCGGTGTTGAGGGCAACGAAAAGGGGGCATGAATGAAATTCATCATCGCCATCATCAAGCCGTTCAAGCTGGACGAAGTGCGTGAAGCACTCTCGGCGCTGGGCGTGGCTGGGATGACGGTGTCGGAGGTGAAGGGCTTTGGTCGGCAAAAGGGGCAGACCGAAATCTACCGTGGCGCCGAATATTCGACGAACATGTTGCCCAAGGTGAAGCTCGAAATCGCTGCCAGCGATGATCTTGCGCCGCAGATCGTGGAAACGATCCAGCAGGCTGCCAGCACCGAAGCGATCGGCGATGGCAAAGTGTTCGTGCTCGATCTCGCATCTGCCACCCGCATTCGTACCGGTGAAACCGGAGACACTGCGCTGTGAGCGCACCTTCCAATTCCGACCTCAGGGGAACCAACATGATCCGCAAGATGATCGGTGGCTTGGTGGGAACGGGCGCTTCGCTCTTCGCTGCCACAGCCGCATTTGCTCAGGAGGCTGCACCTGCCGCCACCGTCGACAAGGGCGATACCGCCTGGATGATGGTTTCGACCATTCTCGTCCTGATGATGATCCTTCCCGGCCTCGCGCTGTTCTATGGCGGCCTTACGCGTGCCAAGAACATGGTGGCCACGATGACCCAAATCGGCGCTGTGGCATGCCTTGCCATGCTTATGTGGGTAATGTTCGGCTACGGCCTCGCCTTTGGACCTGAAGGCAATGCCTTCATCAGTTGGGGCAAGTTCTTCCTCTCGGGTGTCGATGCTTCCAGCCAGGCTGCCACATTCACCGCTGGCGTCGAAATCCCCGAATACGTGTTCATCTGCTTCCAGATGACCTTTGCCGCGATCACCGTGGCGCTGGTGCTGGGTTCGGTGGTTGAGCGTATGAAGTTTTCGGCGATCATGGTCTTTGCCGCTGTCTGGCTGACGATTTCCTACTTCCCGATCGCGCACATGGTGTGGGCGGCTGGCGGCCTGTTCTTCGATATGGGCGCGCTGGACTTTGCCGGTGGTACGGTCGTGCACATCAACGCAGGCGTGTCAGCTCTGGTGGCGTGCTTGATCCTTGGCAAGCGCATCGGTTTCCAGAAGGAAATCATGGCACCGCACTCGTTGACCATGACCGGCATCGGCACGGGTCTGCTGTGGGTGGGCTGGTTCGGTTTCAACGCTGGTTCAGCGCTCGAAGCCAACGGTTCGGCTGCACTTGCGATGATCAACACCTTCGTCGCTACCGCTTCGGCAGGCCTGTTCTGGATGCTGGCAGAGCGTGCTTCGGGCCACAAGGGTTCGGCTCTGGGCTTCTGCTCGGGCATCATCGCCGGCCTCGTTGCGGTAACGCCTGCTGCGGGCAATTCGGGTCCGTTCGGTGCGATCGTGCTGGGCGCAATTGCCTCGGTCGTGTGCTTCTACATGGTCACCGTGATCAAGCCGAAGCTGGGTTATGACGATGCGCTGGACGCGTTCGGTATCCACGGCGTGGGCGGCATCATCGGTGCCATCGGTACGGCGGTCGTCTATTCGCCTTCGCTCGGCGGGCCCGGCGCAGAAGACTATGACATGGGCGCCAAGCTGGTCGTTCAGATCATGGCAGTCGTCACCACCATCGGCTGGGCCAGCGTTGCCACTGTCATCGCCATGTATGTCGCCAAGGCTCTGACCGGGCTGCGAGTGACCGAAGAAGTCGAACGCGAAGGCCTCGACCTCGGTGAGCACGGTGAGCGCGCCTACAACATGTAAGTTTCAACCGAATTGGCGGGGTGGGAGTACCGGATCCTCTCCCTCTCAAACCCTCACCCCGCCAAACCTTGTTCCTCCTGCGAACAGACTAAGGCCGGAAGCGCTAGCCCGCTTCCGGCCCTTTTTTTGTTCATGCCCTTTTTTTATGCAGGGTCTGCGGTTCGCTTGCCGGAAACCTGTGCAATCCCTAAGGCGCAAAGCCATGGCAAACGCTTCGCAACCTCCCGTCGCCCCGCAACCGAAAAGCTGGATTCTGGGCATTCACGCCTATGTCCCCGGCAAATCGACCGGCAAGGACGGGCAAAAGCTGATCAAGCTTTCGGCCAACGAAAATCCGCTGGGCACCAGCGCTGCGGCGCTGGCGGCGCGGGCCCATGCGGCCGATCCTGCGACCTATCCCGATCCTGACAGCAAGGACCTGCGCACCGCCATCGGCGCGGTCCACGGCCTTGAGCCTGCGCGGATCGTGATGGGCACCGGGTCTGACGAATTGCTCAACCTTGCCGCGCAGGCCTATGCCGGGCCGGGCGATGAAGTGCTTTATGTGCGCTATGGCTTTTCGGTTTACGATATTGCCGCCCGCCGCTGCGGGGCCACGCCCGTCGTTGCGCCCGATGCCGATTTTGGCACCGATGTCGATGCGCTGCTGGCCTGCGTGACCGAGCGGACGCGCGTGGTGTTTCTGGCCAATCCCAACAACCCCACCGGCAGTTGGCTCCCCCGCGAAGAAATCGCGCGGCTTCATGCGGGGCTGCGTCCCGATATCCTGCTCGTGCTCGATGGCGCCTATGCCGAATACGTCGCGCCCGAACATGATGATGGCGCGCTCGATCTTGCCACCAGCGCAGCCAACGTGCTGGCCACGCGCACCTTTTCCAAGATATATGGCCTTGCCGGTGAACGGCTGGGCTGGGGCACTGCGCACCCAGCCATCATCGATATGCTCAACCGCATTCGCGGGCCGTTCAACCTGTCGAACACCGCCCAAGCGGCGGGTCTTGCTGCCGTGCAGGACCAA
>JBEQBV010000052.1:0-17117 GCA_041639635.1 Novosphingobium sp. | reverse complement strand
TATGGCGCTCCTGCCATGGGGCGCTTTGCCTCGGCGCTGGTCATGGTCGAATTTGCGGGCATGCTGTCCACGCTGGGGCAAAAGCGCGGGCTGGCGCAGCGATTGGCCGAGAATGACGAACATCCCGCCAATGTTGTAGGCGATGCGGTGCTGCTGGCCATGTCGATGGCGCTTGGGATGGGCGCGCTGATCTTTCTTTTTCCGCAGTCGATGTATCCCAGTGGGAACTTCACGGTTACCGATACGCTGCTGGTCTTGGCCATCCCCGGCATAGCGCTGGGCGATCTGGCGCTGGCGGCGCTGGCCTATCGGTTTGATGTGGCCACCACGGTACGCGCACGATCGGTTGTGGAGCCGTGGACGATCTCGATCGCGGCGGGTGCGTTGTACTTTGTCCTGCCGGACTCAGGCCTGATTCTTGCCTATCTGGCCTCGGTCTGGGCGGCCACGGGCGTGGCGCTGTTCGTGTTGCTGCGCACTTATGGCCTGCCCCAAGCGTGGAAGCCACGCCCGGCGCTGCTATGGCAGATTGCGCAGCGGAACATTCCGCTGGCGGGCGCTGATGCGGTGGAATGGGGCACGCGCAAGCTCGACGTGTTCATCCTGCGCTTCTTTGTGGGCGAAGCGGCGGTGGGTATCTACTACTTCGCACAGCAGATTGCCTCGCTGCCGCAGAAGCTGAAAACCAGCTTCGAACCGGTGCTGGGGCCAGTGATCACACGCAGCGTGAAGGACAAGGACTATGCCGCGATTGCCAAGCAGGTCTGTCAGGTTGGCTTCTGGATCGGCGCGGCGCAGATCGGCATTGCCATGGCGCTGGGCATTCCGGGCGAGGGGCTGATGGGCCTTGGCGGCCCTGCCTTCGTTTCGGGCACGGCAGCGCTGATCTTCCTGCTGATTGCCGAAGTGGTGGCGTCCAAGGCGGTGGTGAGCGAGGCGGCGCTGGTCTACCTTGCCCGCATTCGCAACTTGTGGATCAGCCTTGGCACCATTGCGTTTCAGGCGGTGATGACTGTGGCCCTGATCCTGGTGGCAAGGGACGCGGGCTGGGGCCCGATGTATGTGGCGGCGGCCGCTTCGCTGGCGCTGGCGCTGTCGCTGGGGCTTTCATCGGCGGTGAAATCGCGTGTGCTTTCAGGCATTCTGGGGCAGAGCATCAGCAATTGGCGCTGGGGCTTGGCCTGGGCGATTGTGCCAGCGCTGGCCGTGGGCATTGCCACCAAGTGGCTGCCCGAATGGGCCGAACTCAGCCTTGGAATTCCCATGATTCTGGGTATTTACTGTTACCTGTTGTGGGTCCGCGCGTTTGGGCCCGAAGATCGTGTGCTGTTCCGCAAACAGCAGCCTGCCTGATCGGCGGGCGCTGGGCGTAACGTGTTGTCGGGGGATTGCGGATGATGGAGCTGTTCGAAGCCAATCAGGCCTTGCTGGCTGGCATTGTGCTGTTGGTCGTGTTCGTTGTCTGGTGGGTGTGGGGCCGGTCAAAGCCTGCGCCCAAGAAGCGGGAATACACAGATGTCCTGTCTGAAGGTGCGGAGAAGGCGGCGCGCAATACGGCGCTGATCGATGCGCCAAGCGCGGCAGCTTTGGTAACACCGCCGCCGGTGGTCATCCCTTCGCCCGGGGCGGGCACGTTGGCGGGCGTGGGTGAAGTGGTGGCGGCGGCGGCCACCGCAGAGATTGCTGATGCTGCGGCGGAGGTTCCCGTTTCGGCAGGCGATGATCTGGGGCGTATCAAGGGTGTGGGGCCAAAGCTGAAGGCTTTGCTGACGTCGCTGGGCGTGAACAGCTATGCCCAGATCGCGGCATGGACCGACGAGGACATTGCCAAGCTGGATGCGCAACTGGGCACGTTCGCAGGCCGGGCCAAGCGTGACAATTGGGTAGAGCAGGCCAAACTGCTGGCGAGTGGCGACAAGGCCGCTTACGAGGCGAAGTTCGGGAAGGTTTAAGCCCCCCTTCGTTCGAGTTTATTCGGTGGTTGCTGTCGGCTCAGGCGCAGCAACCGGTGCGGCGCTTTGGCAGCGGCTGATGACATCGCTGATGGCGCTGCCTGCTGACACCTTGATCATGCCTGCGCCCGGCAGCGTTCCGGTGAAGGCCCCGCGCAGCACAGCAGTCCGCGCATCGTTGGCGGCCATCGTGCCCTGCCACAAGTAGCCGCGCTGGCCAGGGACGGGGGTGGCGTCAACCGGCAGCCGCATGATTCCTTCACGCCCGACCAGCGCGAAGAGGGCCTGCGCGCCCACAGGCGCGGCGGCATGGCGGGTGATAGTCAGCACGCCTTCGCGGCAGGTGACGGAGACAAGCGGCACCTCCCCGGGATGCCCAAACCGCGCCGATTGCGCATCGGGCGCGGCGGCCCATGTGGGTTCGGACAAGGCCTGCGGCTCACCCGGCAAGGCCTCCCCCTCAGGCATAACCATCCGCACCGCCCGCTCAGGCGCCCCATCGCGCACCGGCGCCGCGGGGGATTGCGAACAGGCGGCGAGAGTCAGGGCGAGGAGGGTTGGGGTGGAAAACTTCACGGTAAATCAGGCGGCGCGCGGCACGATTCGTTCAAGATCGCCATTGAGCGCACGTTTGGCTTCACGCAGTTCGAAATCATCTTGCAGGCCGAGAAAGAACCCCTCTGACATACGAAAATAACGGCCAAGCCGTAGATCGAGTTCGGCGTCCATCGCCATGTCACCTTCGATCACGGCCTGCAAACGTGAAGCGGTCACCTCGATCGCATTAGCGAGTGCTTCTATGCTGAGTCCAAGTGGCTCCATAAACTCAGACATCAGTAACTCACCAGCGTGTGGGTTGTGAAGCCAATCTGAGTCAGTGGTAATCGACGATTTCGACATTGTGCGCGTTTCCATCTAGCCAGACGAAGCATAACCGCCATTGCATGTTAATGGAAATGGATTGCTGTCCTTCGCGATCACCTGCAAGCGAATGAAGGCGGTTTGATGGCGGGTTGCGCAGATCTTCCAGCGTTTTTGCACGGTTCAAAAGAGCCAGTTTTGCCAAAGCGCGTTGTTGGATTTCAACGGGCAATTTGCGGCTGCGCGTGCCGGACCAAATGGCCTCGGTTTCCTTGTTGGCAAAAGAAGTGATCATGGCTGTATAGTATTACGCAGCCCTCTTTTGTACCAATTTACAAGCATTTGATATCAGCATATATTTTATTAAAGCTGTGGATAGAGATTGCGAAAGCGGATCAATCACTTCCCCCACTTCGTCTTCTGGCTCTTCCCGTACCGCGTCTTGCGAGTGCCCGGCTTACCTTCATTGCTCCGGCCAACAATCGGCGCTTTGTGCTCACTCGCGGGCAGGCCAAGTTCGGTCGCCTCCAGCCGCCGGATTTCATCACGCAGCCGCCCGGCTTCCTCAAACTCCAGATCCGCCGCTGCCGCGCGCATCTTCTTTTCCAGATCCTCGATGTAGCCGCGCAAGTTGTGGCCGACGAGGTTGTTCGCGCCATCTGCGTCGATGTCCACCAGCACGCCATCGCGGTTTGATGTGTCCGCCACGATATCGTGGATGTTGCGCTTGATCGTGGTGGGGGTGATGCCGTGGAGGGCGTTGTATTCCTCCTGCTTGGCGCGGCGGCGGTCGGTTTCGGCGATGGCGCGTTCCATGGAGCCGGTCATGCGGTCGGCATAGAGGATCACGCGGCCATCGACGTTGCGGGCGGCGCGGCCGATGGTCTGGATCAGCGAGGTTTCAGAGCGCAGAAAGCCTTCCTTGTCCGCATCAAGGATGCAGACGAGGCCGCATTCGGGAATGTCGAGGCCTTCGCGCAGCAGGTTGATGCCGACCAGCACGTCATAGACGCCCAGCCGCAGGTCGCGGATCAGTTCGATGCGTTCCAGCGTTTCGACGTCCGAGTGCATGTAACGCACACGCAGGCCCGCCTCGTGCATGAACTCGGTCAGATCTTCAGCCATGCGCTTGGTCAGGGTGGTGACGAGCGTACGGTAGCCATCTGCAGCGGTCTTTTTGCACTCGGCGATGCAGTCCTGCACCTGATCTTCGACCGGGCGGATTTCTACCGGCGGATCGATTAGCCCGGTGGGGCGGATGACCTGTTCGGCAAAGACGCCGCCTGCCTGCTCCATTTCCCATGAGGCAGGCGTGGCAGAGACCGCGATGGTTTGCGGCCGCATCGCGTCCCATTCGTTGAAGCGCAGCGGGCGGTTGTCGATGCAGCTGGGCAGGCGGAAGCCGTATTCGGCCAGCGTCATCTTGCGGCGATGGTCCCCGCGCGCCATCGCGCCGATCTGCGGCACGGTCTGGTGGCTTTCGTCGAGGAACAGCAGGCAGTTGTCGGGCAGGTATTCAAACAGCGTCGGCGGTGGTTCACCCGGCAATCGTCCGGTGAGGAAGCGGCTGTAATTCTCGATCCCGGCGCAACTGCCGGTGGCGGCGATCATTTCAAGATCGAAGTTGGTGCGCTGTTCCAGCCGCTGTGCCTCCAGCAGCTTGCCTTCTTCGACCAGCTCTTTCAGCCGCTCAGTCAGTTCGAACCGGATCGCTTGCGCCGCCTGCTGCATTGTGGGGCCGGGGGTGACGTAGTGCGAATTGGCATAGACGCGCACGTTTGACAGCTTGGTTCCGCTCTTCCCCGTCAGCGGATCGAATTCGGTGATCTGCTCCACTTCGTCACCGAAGAAGCTGATGCGCCATGCCGTATCGTCATAATGTGAGGGGAAGATTTCCAGATTGTCCCCCCGCACGCGGAAATTGCCGCGCCCGAACCCGGTGTCGTTGCGCTTGTACTGCAGCGCCACCAGCTTGCGGATGATCTCGCCGCTGTCCACGCTTTGGCCGACCTTCAGGTCGAAGATCATCGCCGAATAGGTTTCGACCGAACCGATACCATAGATGCATGAGACCGAGGCGACAATGATCACGTCATCGCGTTCGAGCAAGGAGCGCGTGGCCGAATGACGCATCCGGTCAATCGCCTCGTTGGTCGAGCTTTCCTTTTCGATGTAGGTGTCAGACCGGGGGACGTAGGCTTCGGGCTGATAATAATCGTAGTAGGAAACGAAGTATTCCACCGCGTTTTCGGGGAAGAAGCTCTTCATCTCGCCATAGAGTTGGGCCGCAAGTATCTTGTTGGGCGCAAGGATCAGGGCGGGGCGCTGCAGTTCCTCGATGACTTTGGCCATCGTGAAGGTCTTGCCCGAACCGGTGACACCCAGCAGCACCTGCGTTTGGTCGCCATCGCGTGCCGCAGCGACGAGATCGGCAATGGCTGTCGGCTGATCGCCAGCGGGTTGGTATTCGGAGACGACCTTGAAAGGCCTGCCGCCCTCGATCTTGTCAGGCCGGGCGGGGCGGTGGGGCACGAAAGTGCCGGACGTGTCGGGCTCTTCGAGTCCCCTGCGGATAACGAGTTCAGCCATCGCCGCGATATGGGGAACAAACCGCGTCCGCGCAACACTGCTTACGGGGCAGGGTGACGGGCGACACTGGTGTGCGGCGCAAATGGTGATAGCCTGCGAAGGAACAGCTAACGGAGAGACCCATGCGCGCCACGATTGCCCTGATCCCGCTGATCCTTTTGGCCGCGTGCGGGTCTGACCCCACGGTCGACAAGAAAAACGCCAGCACCGCCGAGGTGGCCAAGTCCGTGGCCGATGCCGGGATGAAACTTAAGCCCGGGCGGTGGGAAATGACGATGAATTTCAAGAAGCTCGACATCGAAGGCATGCCGCCCGAAGCCAAGCAGGCGATGCAGCAGATGATGGCGCAGAGCCGCACGTTCAATTCCTGCCTGACCAAGGAAGAAGCGGACAAGCCCGATGGAGGCTTCTTCGGGCAACAGGGCGAAGATTGCCGCTATGACAGTTTCACCATGGGCAATGGCAAGATCGACGCAACAATGACCTGCAAAGGGACCGGCGGCGATGCCGGTGCCGGGGCCAAGATGAAGATGGCCGGGACTTATAGCGCCGAGGCCTATGACATGACGATGGACATGAATGGCACGGCCCCCAACGGCAAGGCGATGGCAATGCAGATGGCGCTCTCATCCAAGCATGCCGGGGAATGCAAAGGCGACGAAACCTCCTGATTGGGCAGATAAGACGGTTCTTGACGCAAATTTGAAACAATTATGCAATGCTGGTGTTCATCGGGCGTTAGGCCGATAGAGCGCAGGCAATGCCAATGATCTTGAACCAACCCGAGCAAGTAAGCGGAATCGCGCAAGTTTCTGCGCGAATCGCAACGTTGCGCGCAGAAGTGGCGCGGCGCGGGGCGCTGGCGCTGCAACCGCGCCCGGAAGGCGTGCGTGGGCCAAAGTGGCAAGTTCTGCTGGGCGAACTGCGCACTCCGGTTGAGCATTGGCAGGCACGGCGCCAGCCCCTGATCGTGGATGAGCCGCAAGTTGCCTCGCGCCCGGTCATGCTGCTGCCCGGTTTTGGCACCCACCCCGCGCGGATGAAGCCTTTGGGCCGCGCGCTGGAGGCCGCTGGCCACAGGGTCAGCGACTGGGGCTTGGGCTTCAATTTCGGCCCTTCCGAAGACCGTTTCGAACGGCTGTGCGAACGGGTCGTCACCATGGCGCGCAAGGAAGGCGAGCCACTGGTGCTGGTGGGTTGGAGCCTTGGCGGCATCTTTGCGCGCGAAGTGGCCAAGGCTCACCCAGAGGCGGTGCGGCTGGTGGTGACGATGGGCACGCCCTTTTCCGGCGACCGGCGCGCTAACAACGCATGGCGCGCTTATCAGTTGATCGCAGGGCATTCGGTGGATGAACCGCCCATCGGGCACGACATGGCGGGCAAACCGCCTGTTCCCACTGTGGCACTCTGGAGCGCGCGCGACGGCATCGTATCACCGCGATCATCCTGCGGGCGCAAGGGCGAACGCGATCTGGCGATTCCGATGCGCTGCACGCATCTGGGCTTTGCAGCCCATCCCGATGTGGCGGCAATGCTGAAGCGGCTGGTAGCGGCATACTGACTGCAGTCGGGCGCTAGGGCCCACCTTAATTCGCAAGTGCAACATTCGTGCGCTTGGCAAACCCGATCCGTTGTGCAAGCGTTACGCGTGAACGGGATGTGCCTATGACAAAAACCTCGCCCTCGTTGTATGACGAGATGCTTAACGCCGATGGATCGGTGCGGCCTGCTTATGCAGGATACTGCAAATGGTATGATGAACAGCCACCCGATCTGTTAAGGCGCAAGGGCAGCGAGGCCGAAGCCTTTTTCCGCCGCACTGGCATCACCTTCAATGTCTATGGCAGCGAGGATGCCGAAGAGCGGCTGATCCCGTTCGACATGGTGCCCCGTATCATCACCGCGCAGCAGTGGCGCAAGCTGCAGCGCGGGATCGAACAGCGGGTGCGGGCGCTGAATGCCTTTTTACACGATCTCTATCACCGCCAGGAAATCGTGCGGTCTGGCCGCCTGCCGGCACGCCTGCTGAAAAATAACGATGCTTTCCTGCCCGAAATGGTCGGCTTCACGCCACCGGGCGGGGTTTACACCCACATCGTCGGCATCGACCTTGTGCGCACCGGCGAGGATGATTTCATGGTGCTGGAAGACAATGCCCGCACCCCAAGCGGCGTCTCCTACATGCTGGAGAACCGCGAAACGATGATGGCGATGTTCCCGGAACTGTTCACCCGCGTGCGGGTGCGCGAAGTTTCGGACTATCCACGCCGTCTGGCCCGCAGCCTTGCCGCCTGTGCGCCTCCGGCCTTCAGTGGCAACAAGCCGGTGGTCGCGGTGCTCACACCGGGGATCTACAATTCGGCCTATTTCGAACACGCCTTTCTGGCCGACCAGATGGGTGCCGAACTGGTTGAAGGCAGCGATCTGCGGGTGGAAAACGGCCGCATCGCGATGCGAACGACGCGCGGTTATCTGCCGATCGATGTGCTCTATCGCCGGGTTGACGATGAATTTCTTGATCCGCTGACCTTCAATTCCAGCTCGGTGCTCGGCGTATCGGGCATCATGGACGTCTATCGTGCGGGCGGGATCACGATTGCCAATGCGCCGGGCACCGGCATCTGCGATGACAAGGCGATCTATTCGTTCATGCCCGAAATCGTGGAGTTCTATACCGGCGAAAAGCCTATCCTGCAGAATGTGCCGACATGGCGCTGTGCAGAGCCGGATGCACTGGCCTATGTGCTTGATAATCTTGCCGATCTGGTGGTCAAGGAAGTCCACGGATCGGGCGGCTATGGCATGCTGATCGGGCCAACCTCGTCGAAAAAGGAACTGGCGGCGTTTGAAGTGAAACTGCGTGCGCGTCCTGAAAACTACATCGCACAGCCTACGCTTTCGCTGTCGACCGTGCCGATCCTGACCAAGGCGGGTCTTGCGCCTCGCCACGTCGATTTGCGTCCGTTCGTGCTGGTCAGCCCCAACGGCATCGACATCACGCCGGGTGGGCTGACGCGCGTAGCGCTCAAGAAGGGGTCGCTGGTGGTGAATTCATCGCAAGGTGGCGGCACCAAAGACAGCTGGGTACTGGACGACTGATGTTAGGACGCTCTGCAAACGGCATATTTTGGCTGTTCCGCTATCTTGAACGGGCGGAGAATATCTCGCGCCTGATCGAGGCTGGCTTTCGCATGGCGCTGACCCGTGATGCTTCCGATGCTTCGGACGAATGGCGTTCGCTGATCGTCACGCTTGGCCTGCAGCCGGGTTTTGAAGCACGCCATGGCCGCGAATATACCGGCCCGCACGTGTTCAACTATATTCTGCGCGATCGGGATAACCCCGGCAGCGTGATGATGATGACCGAGATGGCGCGCACCAACGCACGCATGGTTCGCGCGGGCATCACGCGCGAGGTGTGGGAATCGGTCAACGATGGCTGGATGCGGCTGCGCGATGCGCTGGCCCGCCCGGTCACCGAAACCCGTCTTGGCGATGTGCTCGATCTGGTCCGCCGCCAATCCACGCAAGTGCGCGGGGCGATGGAAGGCACGATGCTGCGCAACGAGATCTACAACTTCGCGCGGCTGGGCAGTTTCATCGAACGGGCCGACAACACGGCGCGTATTCTGGACGTGAAATATTACGTGCTGCTGCCTTCGGTGTCTTATGTCGGATCGAGCCTCGACAACGTGCAGTGGGAAAACGTGCTGCGCTCCGTGGCTGGAGAGCGGGCCTATCGCTGGCTCAATGCAGGGCGGATGGACCCGCGCGGCATAGCCGAGTTCCTGATCCTTGACGGGCGGTTCCCGCGCAGTCTGGCGTTCTGCTATTCCAAGCTGCGGTCCAATCTGGCCAGTCTGGCGCGCGAATATGGTGGCGAAATGCACTGCCACGAAATCCTGCGCGATGCCGATTGCCAGTTCCACCACGCCACGATCGATGCGATCTTCGAACAGGGCCTGCACGAATTCATCGGCACGTTCATCCGCAACAACACCGCGCTGGCGCTGCAGATTCAGCGCGATTACCGCTTTATCGATTAGGCCAAAAATTTCATGCGCCTCGCCATTGATCATACCACGCATTATGTCTTTTCAGGGCCTGTCAACCGCGGGATGCAGCGGCTGCGGCTGATGCCCAAGACATCGTCGGGCCAGCGCGTGCTGGAATGGAACATGCACTTCGAAGGCGCGCAGTTGCAGGTCGAATATGAAGACCCGCATTGCAATCACGTTGCGCTGATCTCGTTCATTCCGGGCGTTCGTGAAGTCACGATCCGGTGCGAAGGGCTGGTCGATACCAATGATGAGAACGGCATCATTGGACGCCACGCCGGCTTTATGCCGATGTGGCAGTTTACCGAACAGACCGACCTGACCCGGACCGGCAACCGCGTTCGCAGCCTGATCGGCGCGCTGGGGGCCGAGACGAACCGTCTAGCCATGCTTCACGCTCTTTCGGCCCTGATCCGTGAGCGGGTCGAATATGCAACGGGCCATACGGATGCGGCAACGACGGCCGAAGGCGTGCTGCAGGCCGGGCGTGGGGTGTGTCAGGATCACGCCCATGTGTTCATCGCAGCGGCGCGGGCATTGGGCACGCCGGCACGTTACGTCAGCGGCTATCTGATGATGAATGATCGGATCGATCAGGAAGCTGGCCACGCCTGGGCCGAGGCTTTTGTCGAGGGGCTGGGGTGGGTCGGCTTCGATATCTCCAATGGCATCAGCCCCGATGCGCGCTATGTGCGGGTGGCCACTGGCCGTGACTACAGGGATGCTGCGCCGGTAACCGGGATAAGGTATGGTGAGCGTGACGAGGCGATGCACGTGAAGCTTGCCGTGCAGCAACAGCGTGTGGAACAATAAACCGGACAATCGGCCTTGAATGGGGAGATTCGGCGCGCGCGCCGGGTGAGGTCGTTACGGTTGGATATGCCGGAAAAGCAGGAAAAAATCGGGGCAGGGAAATGACGTACTGTGTGGGAATGATGCTCGACAAGGGCCTCGTGTTGATGAGCGACACGCGCACCAATTCGGGCGTCGACAACATTTCGGTGTTCCGCAAGATGTTTCACTGGTCCGTGCCCGGTGAGCGCCAGATTACGATCATGACCGCGGGCAACCTTGCCACCACGCAGGCGGTGATCTCGCAACTGGAAGAACGCAACAAGGCTCCGGGAGATCGCAAGCCATCGATCATCGAGGCTCCCACGATGTTTCAGGTGGCCACGCTCGTCGGCAATCTGTTGCGCAGCGTGATCGAGGGGCGGCAGGAAGGCGGAATGCAAAGCGAAGGCCCGCGCTTTACTGCGTCTATGATCGTCGCTGGCCAGATCAAGGACATGGAGCCGCGCCTGTTCATGATCTACCCGGAAGGCAACTTCATCGAGGCGAGCTTCGATACGCCATTCTTCCAGATCGGTGAGACGAAGTACGGTCGCCCGATTCTGCTGCGCGGTTATGACAAGACCATGGCGTTCGAAGATGCCGTCAAGCTGCTGATGGTCTCATTCGATTCAACGCTCGCCGCTAATCTTTCGGTCGGGCTGCCGCTCGATCTGATGGTGATGGAGCGCGACCGGTTCGAACCCCTGCACCAGCGCCGTATCCTCGCAAGTGACCCTTATTTCAAGTCGATCTCGTCCAGCTGGAGCGAAGCGTTGCGCCAGGCTTTCCACTCGTTGCCCGATTACACTTTCACACAGGATGGCGAGCGGGACGGCGTAGTTTAGCCCTCTTTCGCGTCGGCTTGAACGAAGAGTCGGCTGCCCCGAACAGACTTGAGCTATCCTGCCAGAATCACGCGGATATTGCAGATTGGATGCCTCACCGGGAACCTTGGGCTTCGCATGCTTAATGGCCGGGTAGGGATACATCCGTTCCCGACGCGATCTTCCTAAGGAAAAACCGCTAGAATCTGCTGATTGACCAATGGTTTCGGTTCATTCCGAAACTAACCTTTGTGGCCAAATATTTCAGTAGGCGCATACCAATCCACATGGTTGATCGCGTCACACTCCACATCCTCGATGGTGATACTGCCCGCAGGGCGCAATTGGCGCGCCTTGCCTTTGCAGCAGGCCATCATGCTGAAATCTATGCCTCGGCTGACGAGCTGCTGGCCCATGCCCCTTCCGGGGGCCTGGTGCTGGCGCAGGATGAGCCGTTGGGCGAAGGAATCCCTCAGTTGATTGCCAGCATGATGCGTGCCGGGCATTGGCTCCCCGTCATAGCCATCGCCGAAACGCCTGAGACTTACGCGGTTGTCCGCGCCATAAAGTCTGGTGCGCTCGATTATCTGGCCATGCCGTCGCAGATTGCGCCTTTGAACGATGCGATCAGTCGCGCAGCCAAGGAAGCTGATGCTTTCCGTGCGCAGCGCGCCCGCGCCGCCGAAGCCCGGCAGAGGATCTCTCGCCTGTCCCTGCGTGAACGAGAAGTGCTGGATCGCCTTGCCGATGGCTGCAGCAACAAGGCGATCGCCCGCGATCTGGATATCAGCCCGCGCACGGTGGAAATTCACCGGATGAAGATGATGGGCAAACTGGGAGCACGCCACGCTGCCGAAGCAGTGCGCCTGCGTATCGAAGCATCCGGGCTTGATGAGGTTGCCGCCTGATCCAGCAAACGGGCAGACAGCATCATTGAAAAGGGGCGGCTCCAACCGCCTCTTTTTCACATCAGCGGCAGAACGGTTTCAGCCCGCCCGGCTCCAGATGGAAATGATCGCGATGCGCCGCATTGTAATCGGGTGAAAGCACTGTGCCGAACCGCTTGCACGCGCTGTCTCGCACGGTACGCAGGAACGCGCGCACTTGGGGTGACGCAGTGTTCCAGTCATTCAGCACGCTGATCCGCCGTCCATCAGCCAGCCGGAACGCCGCGATGTCCACCGCATTGGCCGTGGCATGGGCCGAAAGCCGCGTGGTGCCGGCCACGTTGCGGCAGGAATAGCTGCCCATCGTCTCGATCCGCACCAGCGGACTACCAAGGATCTGCCGCGCTGCGCGGTCCACTCCAAACCGTGCCCAGCCCTGAAGCGCCGTTGCCACCGGGCAGGTCACCGGCCCCAGATTGGTAACATCCAGCCGCCCTTCATCGCTCCGCAGCGCTGCAAGCCGCACCGTGCCAAGCGTGGAACATCCGGTTCCGTAATATTGATCTGCCAAAGGCGTAAACTTGGCCTCGGCTGAGCCCAGACTGGCAAGGCACGCTCGTGTCTGCGGCGTCTGCGATAATGTCGCGCCTGTGCCGCTGGCAGGCCTGCGCGGTGTTTTCTCGGGCGAACCGATGCAACCCGATAGCAAGCCGGCCAATGCCGTAACCAGGATGACGTTGCGAACCATGGTTCAAAAAGTCGCATGTCATGGTTATCAGAAGGTTAACGGGGCACCCAGCACTTGCGCAGGTCGTCGCAAATCACGAACACCCTCCATCGCAATCTTGGCCGTTGCAGGCGGTGGAGGAGATTGCCGGGGCTATGGTGGGCGGTAACGGGCTCGAACCGCTGACCCTCTCGGTGTAAACGAGATGCTCTACCAACTGAGCTAACCGCCCCCGGCGGTTGCGCTAATGCGCGCAAAGCCGGGGGTAGTCAACAGTCGTCTGCTAATCTCGTCAGCAAGGCCGATCCATCAGCAAGGTTGGGCTGCCCAGTCCCCGCGCACCCAATGGTGCGCCCTGTGCTTCCAAGGGTCAATCACGATCAGATTGATCCAGCCATTCTCCACCAATCGGCCCACTGCATCATGTGCAAGCACGATGTCCTGCACACGCTGCAGCGGTGCCTCGACGATAACAGCCAGACGGCGCGGCGTGTGGTAAGGGGTGCCATCATCGCGGAACAGCGACTGGCGCGGCAGGCCGGTGCACAAGTCGCCGCCACTGCCTTGCACCACGCCAAAGCCGCCGATCACGTTCTGCGTCGTCTTGTCGCCCGCGCCGAACACGGCGTTGTCGATCGTGGAAAACAAGTATTGGCAGTTGATCCATTGCGCCACGATCATCGGCGCGGTCATGATTCCGGTCAGCGCGCTGCCATCCTCATCCTGCTTCCAGTCATAGCTGTGCAGAAATGCCTTGCCGCCAAGATCGATGTCCTGCGTCAACGCACGTGGGGCGATAATGAAAGCTGCGTTGTCAGACAGGCCCCATTCGGGCCGAACCTCGGCCCAATGCGCCGCGCCGGTCAGCAGGTCATCGGCTGTCCGCCCCAGCTTTGCCGCGCGCTCTTGCCTGCTCTTCGCTCCGGCCTGTGCAAAAGCCTTTTCCAGCCGCGCAAGATCGCCTGCATGGCTTGCAGGAACCAGCTGGCGGTCAAAGATTTCCACCGCGTCGCGCGTGGTATCGTGCTGGGCAGCGATGAACCAGGTATCCTCCGGCAAGGTGAGGCCTTGTGCAGCCAATCCTTCGCGGACAGCGGGCGTGTTGAGTATGCCAGCCATCAGCCGTGCATTCGGCCCACCCGGATGTCCGCCGCATGCGCCGCAATCAAGGCTCGCGGCAAAGGCGTTGTTGGTGGTGCAGCCGCCATGGCCGACCAGTGCGACCAACCGTGCCGTCTGCGCCGAAAGCCCGGTCAGCGTAAACATGCCACGCGCATAGGCAATCTGCTGCTCAAGCGGGATACCCCCCCCGCCATGGCCATGGGCTTCATCATGTCCATGGTCGTTGCTGGCCATCGGCACCAGCGCATGTCCACGCTCTCCCATCAGGCGCTTGTGCAAGGCATCGGTCAACCGCGGGGCCAGCGTGCGGGCGAGCATCGCCACCGCAGCCACCGGGCCTGCCGCCTCGGCAGTAGCAAAGCCGGTGGCACCGCTCTTGGTGGTATCCAGCATGGCCTGCGCATCGCCCATTGCCGCGTGCCGGGCGAGCAATGCACCAGCCTCTACCTCACGCCCCGGAGCCGCGCGTTCGGGCACCACGTGCGAAGGTGAAAGCAGCACCGGCAACTGGTTGCGCGTGGGTGCTGTGCAGGCGGGATTGATTGCAATGGGCAAGCCGAAGAAGCCGGCATACCCCAGCGTCTCGAACCGCCCTTGTCCTTCCAGCGCGCGCCGCATCGGTTCTGACCGCACGTCGATGCAGAACACGGCCTGCGCCTCTGGCCGAAGCGTTGATTGCGGTGCCGTCAGCCGTGCCGAAGCCCCTTCGAGTTGTGGTGCCAGCGTGGCCAGGAAGCTGGCCTCGGCAGCTTGCTGGAAGATCAGGCCCAGTTGACCATCGCTAAACGAAGCCACCGTCTTCAGCTTTGCCCGGCCTTGTTCGGGCCAATCAGCTACAGTTTTTGCAGCAAGTCCGAAATGGGCCAGCATTGCTTCTTCGACAGCTTGCGTGCTCGTCGCTTCTGGAACTGCGGCAGGACCGGAGCGCTCTGCGCCCTGCAGCAATGCGACCAGAGCCATCAGTTCCAGCATCGTGGCCGGTGCGCCAAGGCTTGCCTCATGCCCGGCATGTTCCGCACGCCAGCGCAGATGCGCTGCCCAGCCGGGCATGGAGGCCACCAGCGACCGCAACCAGGGCAAGCGTTGATCCTGCGCCACGGCATCGCGCCGTGCTGCAAACAGCAGCATTTCCAGCGGATCGGCGGGAGCCTTGGCCAGCCAGCTCGCAGCTGTGGCGTCGCTGATGCGCTGCAAAGCGGGATCGTGCTGCAACACTTCGCGCAGGCAGGCATAAAGCCCGTGCTCCCGCTTGGGCAGGCGCAACGCAGCATTGCGATCGAAGAACGCCGCCAGCCACCGCGCCAGAATGGCCATGGCCGGTGAAAGAGCGTTGCGGACCACCGGCAAGTCCTCCGCCTCTATCTCGGTCAACCGGGCAACCAACAGGTTATAGGCGTTCAGATCGGGGCCGAGTGGCGCAAAAGCTTCTTCCAGACCACCAAGGGCTTCAACGATGGTCTTGCGCAGGGAAACGTAATCGATCCGCCCCTCGGCCAGCAACTTGCGCCATTCAGGCAGCGACAGCGATGGCCGCGCACCGAACAGGGCCGCAGCTTCGGGCAGAGCGTCTTCGAAGGGCTGGTCTTCAAAGCCCGAAAGCGGATTTACGGCGATGGCGCTGTCGAGCGGCCAAAGCGGTGCCGCGGTCTGGGTGGCAATCGTGGCCAGCGCCAGCATCTGCTCGCGCTCGGCCTGTAAATCGGGGGTTGAGGACGAGTTCTGAAGAAAGGCTTCGGTCGTGAGAGTTCCGGTCGCGAGGTTCATGAGAAGGTGTCCTTCGGATCAGGCGGAAAAGGCGCGCCGATAGAGCGGGAGTAGGCGAAAGTCGTTCGTCTGCAGTCGTCAGGCCGTGGGATTGCCCACGTGGATGAGCCGGGCAAACAGCGCCGGAGGCAACGAAGCTTCGCCACTGGCGATGCGCTGTTGCACCACCCATCCGGCCAGCAGCAGCGAAAGCAGGCCGAACTGCGCATAGTCGGGGATCAGCGGCTGTGCGGCGTTCGCCTGCAGGGCCGACATTACGGCCAGAGCTGCTGCGTTCAGGGCAATCAGCAGGATCGGGGCTGCTGCCACCATCAGGCCCAGCGGGCTGCGAGGGATGGCGCGCAGGCCGATGGCCAGAGCGCTGAGCAGGGCTGCGCAGGCCAGGCCCACCGGCAGCACGGCTGCACCTTCACCCATCGTGATCACGGCGAGTGCGCCCGCCAGCGTGGCCAGAGCGATCGTTGCGGGCCATGGCTTGGGCAGGCCCTTTGCGCCGGGTGCTGCGGTGGAAATCGTGCCAGCCGAACCCAGGAACAGCCATGCCTTGAACATCCCATGCGCCACCATGTGCCACAGTGCAGCCGCGTATGCTCCCAGTGCCACGGTCAGCAGCATGAAGCCCATCTGCGCCACGGTCGAGGCGGCTAGAGAACCCTTCACGTCGCTGCGCACCAGCATGATTGCGCTGCCGATCAGCGCGGCTGCAATGCCGACGGTGAAAAGTGCGAACCGGGCAGACGTGGCCGCTTCGAGCACCGGGGCAAAGCGCACGAGCAAAAATCCGCCTGCGTTGACAAAGCCTGCATGCATCAGGGCCGAAACCGGCGTGGGTGCGGCAAGCGAGCGCATAAGCCACGATGAAAACGGGGGCAGGGCGCACCGGGCCAAGGCTGCGATCACAAGCAGGAATGCCGCCGGGATCGTCACGTTCGTCGCCATTGTAGGCACGGCTGCGGTGATGGCGGCAATTTCGGTCGATCCCGCGCCGATGGCCAGCGCGATGGCGGCGCCAACGAGTGCCAGATCACCCACGGCGAAGGAAACGCTGGCGCGGCGCGAGGCAGAGCGCGCCTCGGCCCATTCGCCCACATGGCCGATCAAACCTGCCATCAGCCGACCGCTGACGATCCACGCCGCAGCAAGCAGAAGGACATCGGCCGCAAGTCCCATCAGGACCGTCGCAATGGCAAGGCCCGTGGCCATGCGCGCAAACGATGCAGCGCGCGGATCTGCGCGCAATTGCCTGCGGGCAAAGACAAGAACGACCAGCGTAACCAGCAGGCTCAAACCTGAAAGGGCAATGCCTGCAGTTGTCGGCAGCGCGTAGCCATAGCTCACGGTCAGGGCCAGCAATGCGCCAAGCGCAACAACGGGCAGGTCGGCAACCGTTACCGGGAAAGTCTTGGCAGGCATGCGGCTCACCTGCCTTGCTCCGCCCCCAAACCCTGCGCTCATCGAATTCTGGTTCATGTGCTGCTCCTTTTTGCCCCGGAGACGGC
>JBEQBV010000051.1:0-17354 GCA_041639635.1 Novosphingobium sp. | reverse complement strand
CCGTCCACAGCGCCAGTGAATCGAACGTCTGGCGATCCCTGTTTAGACTGGCCAGCAGCATGCCATAGCCTTGGCTTTCGCTATGACTGATATTGCCGTTGCCATTGTCGATCACGCGGCCAGTGGGTAGCACGAACTGTTCGCGGTATTGCGCCCAGAACCCCGCCGTTGCCTTGGCGTTGCCTTCGGAAGTCTTCGTGCAAGATGCCGTCAACACTGCAAGACAGCCGAGTGCGAACTGGCGACGGTTGACATTCGAACATGCATCGCCGCTCAATTCACCGGCCATGACGCACTTCGATCAGGCGGTCATTCCAGGTCGCACGGGTCTGAACACCGGGCGCGCTGCCCAAGGCCTTGAAGCACGTGTCGAAGGTGCCGCGCAGCAGTTCAAGCAGGAATGGCCGGGCGGCGGGGGTAAGCATGTCAGGACGCATCAGACCCGGATCATGCTTGACCACAAGTGCCGCGTCATCAGCCTGAAGCCGTGATTCGCCAAGGTCCAGATCGCTCCAGAGGCGGTTCAGGTGCAGCTCGAGGTCATCAAGGCCTGACACCTGATCAAGCCGCACGCGCGCCGCCAACCGCCGACCAATGGCAAAGCCGAAGGCTTCAATCTGTTGCGTGGTCGCGGCATCGGCAAGCTCTGCCACCACTTCGGAAATGATCAGCGGGACGCCGGGCGAGCGAGTGCTGCCAAAAGCTTCGCGCAGGGGCATCTGGATCACCGGTTTCCTCCAATTGCTTGCCGAATGCCGATCAGCGAGCGCAATTCCTCGTATTGTCCGAAGCTTGTGAACGAAACGTTGCCACCGACCTGGGTGTTGGGGGAAACCTTGTAATAAAGCTCACCACCTGCAGAAATGGCAAAGCCAGTGCGGCTCAGACTATCGTAACGCGCCCTGACATCTGTGTTGAGGTCCTTCAGCGCATCGAGATTGGCCTGCAACGCAGGGTCGGTGGGATAGAGCGCGGTTTCATCCTGGCTGAAGCTCTGGAAGCCCGGTGTCAGGTTGGCCTTGATGTCGAGCTTTTCGGTTTCCAGCGTATAGTTGATCGGGAAGCCGATGGACAGGAAGCTTTGCGGGCTGAAGTAGCCGCCGTGGCCGTAGGTGAAGTGGTTCTGGTTGTTGTCATAGGTCTGATAGTTGGCGTTGATGCCGCCGGTCAGTTGCGAGCGTGCACCTTTGATCAGGCGGATATAGCCGCCAACATTGGCTTCTATGCCGGTGTTCTGGCGCACGTTGGTGCCGTTGTAGCGGTTGTAGGACGCCTCGCCATAAACGCCGGTGCCATTGCGATCGTACGAGAAGCCAGCGCCCCCGCCGGTGCGCATGACCTGGCCCCAGCGCTGACCGGTGACCGGATCGCGGGTGCCGGCATAGGACAGTACAGAATCCGTCACCGGTTTGCGTTCAACCCATGCCTTTGCCTGAACACCGGGGGAAAGTTCGGGCGTGATGGCCGCGCGGAAGGTCGCTTTGGTATCACCCATGCCGACAGGGGTCGTGCCGCCTTCCACCTGCACGGTGCGGTCCGCATAGCCAACAGTGAATGCGACGCCCGAAGCTTGCTGCGTTTGCGCCTGCACCAGCGAAGCACGCTCTTCATCGACGATGGCTTGGGCTTCGATTGTGGCGTTCTGGCCGAAGCGCGCGAGGCCTGATCCGGTCGGTCGGCCCGCATCGATCACCACGGCTTCGGCGCGGGCGCGCACGCGGCCGCCCAGCAGGCCGGTTGAAAGCTCAGCAGTGCCCTTGATTTCGCTTAGCGCGCTGAGGCCTTCTTCGCCCTTGCGGCTGCGGTAGCCTGTTTGCAGGTCGGCGCGCGGACGCAAATCATCGCTTAAAGTTTCGATATCGGAAGCTATAGCTGCCAGTACCGGATCGACCGGGCCAGCGGGGTAACCGGAGCCAAGGCCCGCATCGCCTGCCGACACTGCAGGGGCTGGCATTCCGAAAGAAGCTACTGGTGCCCCTCCCCAGCCAGCAGGCGCTTGTGCCACCGCCTGCGGCACCGATGCCGCCGGAGCAACCGAAGCGAACCGTTGCGGCGCAAAACCCGGAGCGACAAAGCTTCCGCCGCTTGCCGCTTGCGCGGGCAAGCGCGTGCTGTTGCCCAAGGCGAAGGGATTAACGGCAGCTGGAGCAGGAGCCGCAAAGCCTTGCGCGCGGAAGGGGTTGCCATCACTGGCCCCCGGCGAGGCGGCAAAGGGGTTTGCTCCGGGCGCGATGTCCGTGGTGCCGCCGTTTTGCCGCGCATAGAGTTCGCGCGCTTGCTTGAGCAGACGGACCGCTGAGCCCTTGTCACCCCGGTCTTGCGCCACGCGGGCGAGCGTAAGGTGGACCTGATAATCGTTGGGGTATGCCGTCAAGGCGCGCTCGGCGGCATCCTTGGAAAGGTCGCGATCACCGGCAGCCTGCGCCGTCTGCGCCAGTCCAAGCAGCGCTTCGCGGTTGCGCGCATCGCGCAGCAGCACAAGTTGATAGGACTGCGCCGCACGGGCAGGCATGCCACCGCTTTGATACAGGCGAGCCAGCGCGGCGAGGACTTCGGAATTGTCAGGCGCGCTGTTCCACGCGCCTTGCAGCAGATCAAAGGCGGGGGCGAACTGGCCTGCAAGGCGCATCCGGTCAGCCTGCGAGATGGCCAGCCCTGCCGACATACGGGCCACCGCGCGCTGCGCATCAGGTGAAGATCCGCCCAACGCAGAGGCCTTTTGCAAGGCAGCGCGCGCCAGATCATCCCGTCCGGTGCTGGCCAGCACACGCACCAGCGCGTCATAGCCGCCAAGGTCGGTGATTTCGCCATCCAGAGCGGACTGCGCAAGGCTAGATGCGGTTGTCTCATCGCCCAAATCGTAAAGTGCGGCGGCAATATCGGCACGACGCGCGGCGGGAAGTGATGGAACGGTGGCGATCTGGCGCAAGGTAGAAATCGCTGCGGCCTTTTGGCCCGTATCGGCCAGTGCCTTGGCCCGGGCGATTGCGGCCTCAATCTTGATCGAGATGGCAAAATTGCGCATCGCAGGGCTTCGGCGGCTTTCGGGCACGCGCTCCACCAATGCCGAGGCGGCCAGCAGATTGCCGAGGTCCTTGTTGATCAGGGCCGCAGCATAAAGCGCATCGGGATCAGCTGACTGCGCAAGCGAAGCGACGAGCGACTCCGCCTCCACTCGGCGTCCACGACCGATCATGAAGCGGGCGAATTCATACCGGATCCAGGGATCATTGCGATCAATCAGCAGACCGCCCTGAAACTCCTGCTCGGCAGCATAATCATCGCCGCGCGCCATGGCATCCAGCGCACGGCCGCGGGCGGCGCGGCTGGCCAGGCGTGCTTCATCAGCGCCACCACCTGCGCTTGCCTGCCGATAGAGATCAGCTGAATCGGCAAAGCGGCCCTGCTTTTCATAGACTTGCGCCAGCAGTTCAAGCGCCGGTTGCGGCTGGGGGAAGCCCATACGCACGGTATCTTCGGCAATGGCCTGCGCCTTGTCCAGCAAGCCTCGATCAAGTGCTTCGCGCGCGTCTTCAATCCCGCCGAAGAAGCGCGCCGATGACAGCGCATCAGCCCAGCGCGCCGCCCCCGGCTGACGTGAAGCCCGTTCCAGCAGATCACGCGCATCGGCAAAGCGACCTTGGCGAAGGCGCACGATGCCAAGGCCACCCAGCGCATCCCCATCGTTGCGATTGACCGCAAGCGCGCGTTCGAAGCGGCTTGCTGCGATGCCCAGATCGCCGGAATCGAGCGCGGAGAATCCCGCTACGCGGGCTGTCCCTGCACTGTTCGCTGCAGAGCGGACGGGTGTAGTTGCGGCCTTACGCGGTGCAGTTGGCGCGCGCGCGGTAGTTGGCGCAGCCGGGGCTGCCGGTGCAGCTTTTGGTGTCGCCACGGTTTTTGGCCGGGCAGGTGCCGTCTCCGTTGCCTTTGGATCAATCGCGCGGGCGCGACGCAAGGCCTGATCGGCAAGATCGTTGCGACCCTTGGCCCGCCAGAAAGCGGCCTGATCGAGCAGCGATTTGACCGCAGGCGTCTCTGCCTGAACAACCGTGGGGGCGGCTGCCCCCGTCAGCAGCGCGGCAATCAGTCCAAGCTGGACGGAGTTATGCTTGGCGCTCATATCAGGAACTCTTTTCATCGTCGGTGGCCAGTCGGGCCTTGGCCTGACGGCTGAAGAACAGGTAGGCGGGCCCCGTCAGCGCCAAAGCGAGCAGCAACGTGGCCAATGCCATCAGCAACGGACGTTTGCTGAACCAGTAGGCCACCTTCATCCAAGTCGGCAGGGAGCCGACCCAGTATGTTTGACCGATGGCAAAGCTCGCCATGCCATCGCCGGATGTGACCGACAGATCACCCTGGATCTGGGCGTTGATCTTGGCATCGGCCATGCCATCGACCAGCAAGGGAAGCTGACGCACGTCATCGGCCAGCAGGGCCACGACCGTGCGATCATCGGCATAGGGTGAACGGAAGCTGGCAATGCCGGAAAAGCCGCGCGCGCCCTGCACAATTGCCGTTGCTTCATCTGGATCAGCTTGATCGCGATTGCTGAACAGCGCCCCGAAATATTGCAGCGGCGACCTTTGCGCCGCTTTCAGGCCGCCACCTTCATAGCGGACCGGCGCATCGGCAAAGAACTGCTCGGCCCCGGCTAGCGACGAACTGCCGATAACGAGGATGTCCTGATCGGCAAGTCGTGACGGTTCGATCCGGTCAGTAACCGTAACACCCGTCGCTGCCGCACCGGTGGCATCGCCAAAGCGGCCCATCAATCCCAGGAAAGCCTCGACCGAAGCAGTTGAGGGATTGCCGACCATCACGACGGTGGTTTCGGCAAGATCAGGCCGCACTGTGAAAGGGTAGCCTGCACCTGCAAACGGCGCGAGATCGGGCATTTCAATGCCATGATAGGCATCCGTCAGGTCGATCACGGATTCGGGCAACACCGAGACGCGCACGTTATCGGGCAACATCCCGGTGCACTTCTGCTTGTTGGCCACGATCAGGTTGTAATCAAACACAATTTCGTTCTGGCCAAACAGCGCATAGCGGGGAAGAACGACGCTTTCGTGCCCATCAAAGCTGCTGGCTCCCTTGGTGCCGAACAGGCCGGTCCACCAGCTGCCGGTGAGCGGCAAGGTCTTGAGATACTGGCCATTCAGCGACACATCGAGGCGCGAGGCATCGCGATCGAGCCAGTTGGCCAGAGGATAGCGATAGCGCAGATCGATCTCGCCCCCTTGGCGTGGCCAGAAGAACAGGTCTGGCGCCACACGAAAGCGCGCTGTGAGCGGCCCCGGCGGAAGGCCCATGCCTTGCAGCGCGTAAGGCTCTGTCAATTCACCAAGGCGAATGGCCCGATCCGTGGGAAGCCAGCGCGGCGCACCATATTGCGGCCATGTTGGGATGCGCGTGCCTTCAAAGCTCATGCGATTGCCGCCAAACACGCCTTTGCTGGTGGCGATGGCCCCGGCGGCAAGGCGCAGCTCGGCATTGTCACGCCCCATGATGACGAGCAGCGTGCCCGTGCGATCACGCGGGTTGGCAATTACCGCCGCCGAAGGACCGGTCACGGCAAGGCCAAGTTCCGGCATCGCGCCATCGCGGTTCAGAAAGACGATGGCATTGCCCATCGGGATCTGGCCGAATGAGGGCTTGAACGAAAACCCGCGATAGCTGGCGAGGCTGCCCAGCCATGAGGCGATGGGAGCAGCGGCCTCAAGCTCGCCGGCGCGGGGCTGGCCTGCGAAGACGAATGGCACTTTCAGCGCGGTGTTGATGCCCTTTTCGAAGAACGGGGCCGGCAGGCGTGCAAGGTCTGGCCGACCGGGCAGGTATTGCGTGGTCAGATCAAGCCACGAACGGGTGTTGCTGATATTGGCCCACAGCAGGCTGCTGAACGGGTCCTCGCAATCACGCGCATAATGGCCGATCAGGCGCAAATTCAGCTGGTTGTCGCCCGGCAGAAACAGAGCCGGGTTGACCGGAACCGTGATGACCTGCCCGCCCGAGTTTTCAGGCTTGAGCGGCACGATCTGGGCCACTTCACCGTTGACGATAACAACGAGTTGGCTGCTATCCCCCAGCAACGCAGGAGACCATGCCGCCTGCAGTGTGATCGACGCCGCGCTGACCACTTCGTCCTGGCGCAGACCAAATGGAATGCTGATCTCGCCGCGCGTTCCTTGCAGGCGTACCGCGTTGCGGATGCGCAGGTCTTTCAAGGTCAGACGCTTGGTATCGAGTCCTGCTGTTGCTGGAGCAGGAGCGGTGGCAGAAGGTGTTGCAACTGGTGCAGCGTAGACCATGCCGGGCAGGACCGCGTAACCAGCCACCAGCACAGCCAGCGCGATACCAGCAGCCTTGGCCAGCGCCATGGGTCCTACGGTAGGGGCCTTGCCATCCTGACCCTCGGCCACTTTGGCTGAAGCCGCTTCTTCTGCTTTCAATGCCTTTCGCTCGGCAAAATTCAAACCCAGCGCGCGTTTGACGGTCATGGCATCGATCACAATGATATCCTGAAGCGAACGCAGACCGGGAACCCGTTCAGGAGGCGCACTGCGCTGCCACGCATCAGCGCGGCCCATGATTGCCCGCACCAGTTGTCGGGCAGCAATGTTTTCCAGAGGGAGGAACTTGACCGAAACGAAGCCGTCCCTGCGGCGTACCTGATCGACCCGGATCGCAAGATTTTCGGCACCGGTCGACAGCACGATATGCGTGACCGGAACATCTAGCGAGACGACACCGGTGGGCAGATCGATCGCCGCGCCGCCCATCGAGATATCGCTCGTCGTGCCCTTGGCAACATGCCCCGAGGCGAAGTGAACCGTGACCGGCAACTGCGCGCGAAGGCGGATTTCCTGCCGGGCCTGGCGCGTCTCACGCGCAACCGACACAGCTGCCAGCAGCAAGATCAGGCTGAACGCAGCCCATGCCAGATTGAGAGCAAGCGTATCGATCTGCACATTGAAGTACTGCGGGAAAAATGCGTATTTGGTGATAGCAAGCAGCATCCCGCCAACCAGCAGCCCGACCGTGATCAGGTGCGGCCTGACAATGGCCCAGTCGAAATAGGTGCGATCCAGCAGGCCGCCCTTGTCGGTTACGTTGAACTTGCCCTTGCGCGGCTGGAACCAGGTAATGACCGTTGGCGCAACAAGGTGAAACGCAAGGATCGTCTCGTAGATCTCACCCCAGAACGGACGCCGCCACCCCACCTGCTGCCGCTCGGAGGCAACCTGCGAACAGTAAAGGTGCGGCAGGGCATAAGCGAAGATCAGCGAAGCCGAGGCCTGAATGATGTTCTGGCCAAAGATCAGGTAGGCCAGCGGGCTGGTCAGGAACACGATGCGCGGCAGCGGAAACTGAAAGTGCAGCATGGCATTGAGGTAGCAAAGCCGCTGCTGCCACTTCAGGCCCTTGCCCATCAGCGGATTGTCGATGCGCATGATCTGCGTCATCCCGCGCGCCCAGCGGATGCGCTGGCCGACGTGGACGACGAGCCGCTCGGTGGCAAGGCCAGCAGAAAGCCGCGCCGAGATATAGGCGGTGTTCCAGCCCATGCGCTGCAGTTTCAACGCGGTGTGCGCATCTTCGGTCACCGTCTCACCTGCGAACCCGTTGGTTTGCATCAGCGCTTCACGGCGGATGACGGCACACGAACCGCAGAAGAACGTGGCGTTCCACAGATCATTGCCATCCTGCACCGGGTTGTAGAACAGATCGCCCTCGCCCGGCATGTCTCGCACCGGCGCCAGATTGCGTTGCACCGGATCGGGGGAATAGAAAAAGTGCGGCGTCTGCATCAGCGCCAGCTTGGCGTCCTTCTGGAACCAGCCGAGCGTGAGCTGCAGGAACGAGCGGGTGGGCACGTGATCGCAATCGAAGATCGCGATCAGTTCACCGTCCGTCTTCTTCATCGCAGCGTTGAGGTTGCCGGCCTTGGCATGCAGGTTGTTGTCCCGCGTGATGTAACCGCATCCGGCTTCACGAGCGAAAGCGCGGAACTCCGGGCGACGGCCATCGTCGAGGATGTACACCCGGAAGCGGTCATCCGGATAATCCATGTCCATCGCCGCATAGACCGTGTTGCGCACGATCTCGAGGCTTTCGTTGTAGGTGGGGATATAGACGTCGACCGTTGGCCAGGTGTCTGGCTCGCCTTCGATCTCTACCGGTGGCCGTTCGAGCGGCCAACTGGTTTGCAGGAAGCCCAGCAGCAGCAGCACCCAAGCATAAAGTTCGGCAAGGTACAGACCGCTACCAAACAGGAACTCTGGCAGCGTGTTGAACTGCAACGTCTGCGTGGTGCGCCAGAACATGTAGCGCGTTGATGTCAGGATCGCGAGAATACCAAGCGTCAGCGCGGCCTTGCGCGATTTGCGGCGCGACAGCACCATGGTGCCAATCAGCGTTCCGCCGGCCATCAACCACTGCTGTTTCAAGTCCAGAGGAACACTAATCACGACCAGCGCGGCAAAGAATACCGCGCAGACGGCAAGCGTTGGAAGCAGATTGCGATGCAGCGCCGTCATGCCGCATTGCTTTGTGAAGCTGCATCAGTGCCAGATACCCCGTGCAGCGATCGGCCCGACCCATTTACCAGACGACGCGCGAGTTCCGCGATATCGGAGAGCGCAGCACTTCCCGGTGCGTGGCGCGCCAGCGGCTGCATCATGGCGGCCGCTTCACGAACAGCCTCGTCACCGTGAATTGTAGCGACAATCCGCTCACCCAGCAGCGCCCGCGCAAAGCTGGCAGCATGTCGGCCCAGGCGACGGGCATCATCGCATTGGTTCAGCACGAACCCCGCTTCAGCAGGCAGGGAGTCCAGCGCTACTGGGAGCGTGTAAAGGCATTCCGCCGATGGGGTGAAGACCCACATTTCAACATCCGCATGGCCACGCAGTTGTAACACGGCGCTAGTGTGCGCTTCAGAGAGGTCAGCGATGTAGATAACATCACCAGCAAAACTGAAGTCGCCGCTGGCTAGGCCATCTGCAAGATCGCCGCTCTCAACCTGTTCGGACAGATCAAGCAGGCGCACGCCGTTGATTGGCCCCGCTGCGGCTGCCGGTGCTGCAAAGCCAGCAAGCGGTTGCGATGAATCGAAGCCGAAATGCAGCCCGAGCGTGCTCTGGCGTGAAAAGGCAAGGATAGTTGCCGAATGCCCGAGCGTTGCCAAGGTCGTGGCAAGATTGGCGCATAGCGTGGTTGTGCCGACGCCACCACGAAGGCCGTTTATCAGCACAAGCGCCATCAGATCGCTCCCGTTTCAACGGCACCGGAAATTCGGGCGAGAAGTGTCCGAACGTCTGCGGCAGGCTGGCTGACGTTGGCTTTAGCCCCCTTATGCGCGTCATCGCCGTACTTTTGCGAAAGTACCACACCGATCGAGGCCACTTCATTATTTGGAGATTTCTGAGATGACGGCGGACTATCCAATCCAGAGTTCAATACTCTTGGATCACGAACGATGGATTCAAATACAGGCCATGTATCCAGATCAGAAAAACGGTCAGAAAATTCTTTGTATCGAAACTGACTCTTTCCCAATTTCTCGAGCAAAGTCTTTACATCAGACCGCATTTTAACATCCCTGCGTGCGGATAGCCCAAATTCCTCCATCTTGGTGCTTGTTGATGAGAGGCCGGTCTATGTCCTTAGGAAATCTACGTAAATCCTCGCAGGGAATGGTAAATAATTTGCAAATGGTCGCAGAATTCAAAAAGAAAATCAGCGTTGATGGCCGCCAATCGGATGGAAGCAGGCGAAATCCATGTCGTGCCGCTTTCGGCACCGGTTTTTTCAGTGCTACGCAAGGGGTGGTGTGAGCGATCAGCGATTGACGGCAGATTCCCGCCAACCCGCATCGTGCACGCTACTCTTCACCGGCGAACGGAGGGTGCCCTCAGCCATCCTTCGAGTCAGCTTGGACGGACACATCCTTGTTGGCTCAATTCTTGCCGGACTGAGCGCGACCCGATCCCGATCCCGATTTCACAGCCATTGGTGACAGTTTCAACTCCATGCTGGATGAGATCGAGCGTGGTAATACGCGGCTGGTCGAAACCGCCAATGACCTGCGCGCCCCGCTCAAGCGCCAGAGCTTCGATGGCTTCGGCAATCTCGATCGGTTTCATACCAGCAGCATGACCCACCACAAGCATGGTTGCCAGTGGGGTGGAAGGCCGGGCTTCAATCCGGGTGCGCCTCCAATTCAAATAGGACATCACTCGCATGCTGGACTAGCATGCTGGCAGCCCCCGCAGCGGGCGGCCTGTGCCGGGGCTGGCCGGTTGGATCCACAAAGGCCTTGAAACTGCCCCCAGTCCCGCGCACTAGACGGCACTATGCGGGCAGCACCATGCGGATAGCCATTGTCGATGAAAGCGCTAGCCGTGCAGCCGTAATGCAGGAAGGGCTTACCGCCCTGCCCGATTGCGAGATCTTCGTGCTGACAGAGCGGCGCGGGCTAGTGGCACGAATTGCGCAAATCAGCCCCGACATCGTGCTGATGGACCTGGGCAACCCATCGCGCGATGTGCTGGAGGAATACTTTGCGGTCAGCCGCGTGCTTGACCGGCCGATTGCGATGTTTGTGGACGAGAGCGATGAAGAGGCGATCAGCGCTTCGATTGATGCCGGCGTTTCGTCCTATGTGGTCGATGGTCTTGCCCCCCATCGCATCCGCTCGATCATCGATTTGGCCGTCAAACGCTTCAATGCCTTTGCCCGCCTTCAATCCGATCTTGCCGAAGCCAAGGGCAAATTGGCCGAACGCGATCTGATTGATAAGGCCAAACGCATTCTGATGGACAGCCGGGGCTTCTCCGAACCCCAAGCCTATACCGAACTGCGCAAAACCGCGATGAATCAAGGCAGGCGCATTGTTGATATCGCCGACGCGGTCGTCACCGCGCACCAGTTGATGGGGGGGAAATGATGGCGCAAGACGCCACGAATGGCGAACTGACCATCGGCTTCCTGCCGCTGGTCGATGCCTGCCTGCCGATCCTTGCGTTGGAACACGGCTTCGCCGAAGCCGAGGGCCTGAGCCTGCGTCTGGTGCGCGACATGAGCTGGGCCACCGTGCTCGATCGCCTGCTTTACGGCCACAGCGATGCCGCACACATCGTCGCCCCGCTCGCTATCGCCACCACACTGGGCCGAGGTCGCCCGGCACAACCGCTGTCGGTGCCGTTCGTGCTGGGCCTCAATGGCAACGCGGTGACGATGCGCCCCGATCTGGCGCGCGAGGTCAATCCCGGCGGCGGTTTGGGGGATCCGGCGGCGGTCGGCGCGGCGCTGAAAGCCTATATCGCAGCCTCTGGCCAGAAGCTGCGCTTCGGCGTGGTCCACCGCTATTCCAGCCACAATTACATGCTGCGCTATTGGCTGGCGGCTTGTGACATTCGTCCGGACACGGACGTGGAAATCACCACCGTCGCCCCGCCATTCTGCGCCGATGCGCTGGAATTTGGCGAAGTAGACGCAATCTGCGTTGGCGAACCGTGGAACAGCGTTGCGGTGGAACGTGGCGCGGGCGAAATCGTGATGGTCACCGCACAGATCTGGCGACGCGGGGTTGAAAAGGTGCTCGCGTTTCGTGAACCGGTAATGGAAGCGCGCCGTCCACAGGCTGAAGCGCTGATCCGAGCGCTGCGCAAGGCTGGCGAACACTTCATCGATCCCGCCAATCTTGAAATCAATGCGGCGATACTGGCCCGTGCCGAATATCTGGATGGCAATGCCACACTGATACAGCGCGCCATTTCTGATCGCCTGCTTCTCCGGCAGGGCGGCGAACTGCTGCACTATCCCGATTTCATGTTCCAGCACCGTGAAGCCGCGAACTTTCCGTGGGTCAGCCAGGCCGAATGGCTCTATAGCCAGATGGTGCGCTGGGACGGGCTAGAATTCAGCTCCGCCGATGCACGCAAAGCAGCCCGCGTGTTCCGCCCCGACGTTTACCGCAGCGCACTATTGGGCACGGGCGACCCTTTGCCAGGGGCCAGTTCCAAAGTCGAAGGCAGCCTTGCCGGTCCAACTTCAGTATCGATGCAGCAGGGCATTATTACGCTTGAAAACAATAGCTTCTTTGATGGAAGCCCGTTCGATCCGGTGTTGCTGGAATCCTACATTCGCGCCCAGCGTCAGATATAAACTTCTGTTGCGGTGCAAAAAGCGCTTGCCCAAACCCACGCGAATCACATACCTGTAGAGCCAAGCCGAGCAGCCCCGCCCAAAGTTGGACGGAACCAGCGCCGCCCGGCACAGCATTTTCATCGCGTGGCAACGTCGCCGCCCAGACCTCCCATTGCGGGATGCGTTCGGGCGGCTTTTTCGTGTTTGCCTCGCCGCTACTGAGGGGTGGTCGGAATGAACGGATTGGGCGGATTCAATCGACGCGGCATGATCGTTGCGTTGCTTGCAGGCGTGGCTGTGGCCAGTTGCGGCAAAAGCGGCGATGCGCCGGAAAAGCCCGCAGCCGCGGCCAGTGGCATCGAAAAGCCGGCACTGAAGCTCGGTTTCATCAAGCTGACCGATATGGCCCCGCTCGCCATCGCGCAGGAAAAGGGCTTCTTCCGTGAAGAAGGGCTTTCCGTGACGCTCGAACCGCAGGCCAACTGGAAGGTTCTGGTCGATGGCGTCAGCAGCGGCCAGCTTGATGGCGCGCATATGCTGGCAGGTCAGGCCATCGCCACTGCCGCCGGGTTCGGCGGCAAGGTTCCGCTAATCGCCCCGCTCAGCCTCGATCTCAATGGCAATGCCATCACCGTTTCAAACAAGGTGTGGAGCCAGATCGAACCCAAGCTGCCCAAGGGCGCAGACGGCCAAGTCACGCACCCGATTTCGGCCTCGGTGCTGAAGGACATGCCGCTGAAGTGGGGCATGGTGTTCCCCACCAGCCCGCACAACTATGAACTGCGCTATTGGCTGGCGGCAGGCGGCATCAATCCCGGCTACTATCTGCCCGGCAATGTTGCGGGCACGACCTCTGCGCAAATGCAGCTTTCCGTCACCCCGCCACCACAGATGCCGTCCACGATGGAAGCGGGCACCATCGACGGCTATTCAGTGGGTGAGCCGTGGAACCAGGCAGCGGTCAAGAAGAAGATCGGTGTGCCGATCATCACCGATGCCGAAATCTTTCCCGAAAACCCCGAAAAGGTCCTTGGTCTGACCGCCGCCTTTGCCGAAAAGCACCCCAAAACGGTCAAGGCCCTGCTGCGCGCCATCATCAAGGCGCAGCAATGGCTTGACGCCGATAACGGTGCCAACCGTGCCGAAGCCGTGAAAATCCTCAGCCAGTCAAGCTATGTTGGTGCCGACGCCGATGTGATCGGCGCTTCGATGACCGGCCAATTTACCTTCGCAGCCGGAGACACGCGGCCAGCACCGGCCTTCAACATCTTCTTCAAGCAGAACGCCGGCTATCCGTTCTATTCCGATGCCATCTGGTTTCTCACGCAGATGCGCCGCTGGGGCCAGATTCCGGCAGACAAGCCCGATCAGTGGTATTTCGATACGGCCAAGGCCGTCTATCGCCCTGACCTCTATCTCGCCGCCGCCAGCGAACTGGCCGAACAGGGCGTAATCCCCAAGGATGCCGTGCCGCAGACCGATGGCTTCAAGCCCGAACAGTCCGGCTTCATCGATGGCCAGACTTTCAATGGCAAACAACCGAACGCCTATCTCGCCAAGTTCACCATCGGCCTGAAGCAGGGCCAGACAGTGACGCCGGCGGGCGTCAAGTAAGTCACAAGGGGTCAAACCGATGAACGCCGTTCCGCTGCGCAAGGACGAAATCTTCGCTACGCCCTCTCAGGATCAGATGGCTCAGGATCAGGAGGCGGGCACGCCCCTCATCCCCGTCACGAAGGAAAATGCGCCCGTGACCACCGCCTTGAAGTTGCCCTTTGCCCTCAAACTACCCGAACCACGCGCCGCGTTCGAAGCCGCATGGCCGCCTCTTGCCGGGATCGGCGGTTTCCTTGCGCTCTGGGCCTTGCTCGCCCCACTGGTGCAAACCTCGCTCGGTGCGCTGCCGGGCCCGGGCGATGTATGGTCTGCGTTTCTCGGTCTGATTGAGGAATATCAGGCGGCGCGCATCACGGCAGCGGAATCGGTCGCAGCGGGCTATGCCTTCACCGGCCCGCCTACATTCATCGACCAGATCGTCACCAGCCTTGAAACCGTGGCAGCGGGCTTCCTACTGGCCACCATCGTCGCCGTGCCGCTTGGCCTAGTCGCGGGCATGTCAAAGCGGGTGAACGCGGCAATCAATCCGCTGGTGCAGGTCATGCGCCCGGTCAGCCCGCTGGCATGGTTACCCATCGTCACGATGGTCGTCTCTGCCTCGATGGTCAGCGATGATCCCAGCTTGCCCAAGGCTTTCGTGATTTCGGCAGTCGTCGTCATGCTCTGTTCGCTCTGGCCCACGCTCATCAACACCGCCATCGGCACGGCCAGCATCGACAAGGACTTGATCGCGGTGGGCCGCGTGCTCCGCCTCGGTTGGTTCGCCCGCCTTACCCGCCTCGTTCTGCCCTCATCGCTACCGTACATCTTCACCGGGATGCGCCTCTCGCTCGGCACCGGATGGATGGTGCTGATCGCGGCAGAAATGCTCAGCCAGAACCCCGGCCTTGGCAAATTCGTGTGGGACGAATTCCAGAACGGTTCGGAAAAGTCGCTGGCCCGCATCATGGTGGCGGTAGTGGTGATCGGCCTGATCGGCTTCGGCCTCGACCGTGTGATGATGGCCATGCAGGCCTTCGTCAGCCGCAACCGCACCGTCTGAGGAGCGCAGAACATGGCCACGATCCTCTCGCTCCAGAACGTCCGCAAAAGCTACACCGGCAAGGCGGGTGGTATTTCCGAAGTCCTCGGCGGCATCGATCTGGATGTCGAGGAAGGCGAATTCATCGCCATCCTTGGCTTCTCCGGCGCAGGCAAAACCACGCTGATCTCCGCCATCGCCGGGCTGGTCGAACCCGATGCAGGCGAAATCCTGCTGCGCGGCAAAGCGATTGACGGGCCGGACAAGGACCGCGGCCTCGTATTCCAGTCCTACTCGCTGTTCCCTTGGCTGACCGTCGAACAGAACGTCGCGCTTGCGGTCGACTCGGTCCACAAGGATCGCAGCAAGGCCGAGCGTGCGGCGCTGGTGAAGCAGAAGGTGGAACTGGTGGGCCTTGGCCATGCGATGGACCGGAAGCCCGCGCAGCTTTCAGGCGGGATGCGCCAGCGCGTTTCGGTGGCCCGCGCGCTGGCGATGGAACCCGAAATTCTCCTGCTGGATGAACCCCTTTCCGCATTGGACGCCCTCACCCGCGCCAAATTGCAGGACGAGATCGATCGCATCCGCGAAGAGGAAAAGCGCACGATCATCCTTGTCACCAACGACGTGGACGAGGCGCTGCTGCTGGCAGACCGGGTGGCGGTGTTGACGCCTGCCCCTGCGGCGCGGATCGGCCGGATTTTTCCGGTCAACCTGCCCCGCCCGCGTGATCGGGAAGCGGTGAACGATAGCGTTGCTTTTCAATCGCTTCGCACAGACATCGTGACCTATCTTGGCGGTCTCGCCGGTGCAAAGGCGGCGCTCGGCAGTGAATCCGGCAGCCTGCCCAACATCATCCCGCTCGACCTTGCCCCTCCGCCAAAGGCCTATCAGGATGCGGCGAAAAAGGGCGCGACGCGGCGCTACATGGAGTTCTGGAAACTCAACAAGATATACCCGACGCCCAAGGGTCCGCTGACCGTGGTTGAGGACTTCAACCTTTTGATGGACAAGGGCGAATTCATCTCGTTGATCGGCCATTCGGGCTGCGGGAAGTCTACCGTGCTGACGATGGCAGCAGGCCTCAATGAAATCAGCAAGGGCGGCATCATTCTCGACAACCGCGAGATCGATGTGGCAGGGCCTGACAAGGCAGTGGTCTTCCAATCGCCCAGCCTGATGCCCTGGCTGACCGCGCGGCAGAACGTGGCGCTGGGGGTGGAGCGGGTCTATCCACACGCAACCCGTTCTGAACGCAGGGAAATCATCGACTACTATCTTGATCGCGTGGGCCTTGCCGATGCGAAGGACAAGATGGCGGCGGAAATGTCCAACGGGATGCGCCAGCGTGTGGGCATCGCCCGCGCCTTTGCACTAAGCCCGCGCCTGCTGTTGCTGGATGAACCGTTCGGCATGTTGGACAGCCTGACGCGCTGGGATTTGCAGGACGTGCTGGTCGAAGTGTGGAACCGCACGAAGGTGACTGCCATCATGGTGACGCACGATGTCGATGAAGCGATCCTTCTGGCCGACCGTGTGGTGATGATGACCAATGGGCCGAACGCGACCATCGGCAAGGTCCTGAAAGTGAACCTGCCGCGCCCGCGCGACCGCAAGGATTTGCTCAAGCATCCAATGTTTTACGCCTACCGACAGGAGGTTTTGCACTTCCTTGCAGAGTACGATCACGGGCCGAAATCGAACGCGGCCTGAAGTGCACCTAGATGCACATAGAAGCACCTAAGCGCACCCAAGCGCACCGAGAGGATGCCTGACCGGCCCAACCGAGGGGGTTCAGGGAACATGAAGAAGACCACATTCGCGGCGGCGCTGTTCGCGTCGTCGATCGCCTTCGCACATCCTGCGCAGGCCGCCGGAAAAAGCAATTTTGGCGATCCAGTTCCCGTGGGAGAGGGGCTGACGCTCGACCCGATCATCGATGCGCGCATCCGCTATGAAGGCGTTGACCAACCGACTGTCGATGCCGATGCGCTGACCGTGCGGTTGCGTACCGGCGTGGAGTTGAAGCACGCGCCTTCGCACCTTTCGGTGCTAGTGGAGGCCGAAGGCACGCTGGGATTGGTGAACGATTACAATGCCTTCCCCTTTGCCCTGCCAGGCAATCCGCAACGTCGTCCGCAGTTTGCCGTGGTGGCCGATGGCGAAAGCCTTGGCCTGAACCGGGCGCAGATCATGTACCGTACCAAAGACTTTGGCCTCACCGTGGGGCGTCAGCGGATAAACCTTGATGATCAGCGCTTTGTGGGTTCGGTTGCGTGGCGTCAGAACGAACAGACGTTCGACGCGGTGCGCGCCGAGGCCACTTTGGGGCCAATCAGTTTTGATGGCACCTACGCCATTGGTTTTGATACGATTTTCGGTTCAGAAGCTGGGCCGCGCGCCCATGTGGACGGTGATTTCGTGTTCCTGCAGGCAAGTGCGAAGCTTGGGCCATTAACCGCCAAGGCATTCTCCTATATCCTTGATTATGATGAAGCTTTTGCCTTCGCCAACTCATCGCAAACCTATGGCGGGCGCGTTTCCGGCACTTTCCCGCTGGCCA
>JBEQBV010000050.1:0-17682 GCA_041639635.1 Novosphingobium sp. | reverse complement strand
TCGCGGCCCAGCCAAACAAAGCCCATGCCCAGCAACAGCGCGGGAATCACCGCAAGCAGCAGGCGGCGCAAAAAGCTCATTGCACGCGCACCGTCTCCACGCCCTGCCGTTTCAGCGCATCCTGCACGCTGCCCGGACCGGCCAGATGCCCAGCGCCCACCGCCACGATCACTGTGCCCGGCTGCTGCAGCCGCTGCCGCACCCATACCGCCCAGTTGCGATTGCGTTGATAAAGCAGTGCGTCAGCAAGCTCGGGATCGTCCATGTTCTCGTTCAACAGCTTGCCCAAGCCATCGGGATCGCCCGTTCCCCATTCTTCGGTCATCGTGTTGATCAGACCGATGCTGAGGTCGAAGTCCTTCACCGCCGCATGCAGGAATTTCAGCTGTGCCTCGCGCGGCAGCCCGTCAAACAGTGCCAACTGGTAATCCGCTGTCTCCAGTGCGCCCAGCTTCTTGCCCTTGGCCCGCGCCGCCTTGCGCAACACCGCCTCGGCGCCATCCTCCGCGCCATATCCGGCAATGGCATAAGGCATCACAGCCAGCGTGATCCCGGCCAGCCAAGGCTCCAGCGGGTCGAAGTTCTGCGCCGGTATCTTCAGCTTCGCCAGCAGCGCCTCATAAGAAGCAAGTTCAGCATCGCCCATCAGCGATCGCAGCGTCTCACCCTCAAGCAGTCCGATGGCCATGACCTTCTTCTGCTGCTCTGCCGCCGGAAGCTCGGGAATCTCGGTCACCAATTCGGCGGATTCGTCCAGCGCCTTGGCCACCGGCCCGTCCAGCCAGACCAGCCCCTTGGGCAGGGCGTGGACCGTGCCGAACAAGTAGATCGTGGTATCCTCGTCGGCCACTTTCCACAGCGCGGGCTTCATCTGCCGGGGTGCCGGGGCAGGGGTGGTGGCTTTTGCATCAGGAGTCTGTGCCTGTGCCACGGCGGTAAAACCAAGACCTGTCAGGGCGATGGAAGCGGCAATCATGCTGATAGCGTGTCTCATGCTCCGTCTTTTGCCCGCAAACACCTTGCGATGGAATGAAGGAATCGCCGCTTCGTTGGCGGCGTGCCGTGCATTGCATGACAGTTGATTTGCAGCGCCCTATCGGCCAAAGCCGCCCCACCATGGCCGACACACAGAACAAGATGCCCTTGAGCCTGCAGGACATGATCCTGCGCCTCCATTCTTTCTGGAGCCAGCAGGGTTGCCTGATCCTCCAGCCTTATGACATGCGCATGGGCGCGGGCACTTTCCACACCGCCACCACCCTGCGCGCCTTGGGGCCAGAGCCTTGGAACGCCGCATTTGTGCAACCGTGCCGCCGCCCCACCGATGGCCGCTATGGCGAAAATCCCAACCGGCTGCAGCACTATTACCAGTATCAGGTGATCCTGAAGCCTAGCCCGGCAGCCTTGCAGGAACTCTATCTGCAATCGCTGGTCGAAATCGGCATTGATCCGCTGGTCCACGACATCCGCTTTGTCGAAGACGATTGGGAATCCCCCACACTGGGCGCATGGGGCCTTGGCTGGGAAGTCTGGTGCGATGGCATGGAAGTCACCCAGTTCACCTATTTCCAGCAGATGGGCGGTTTCGATTGCAAGCCCGTCGCGGGTGAACTGACCTACGGCCTCGAACGCCTCGCCATGTACATCCAAGGCGTCGACAACGTCTATGATCTCGCGTTCAACAATCACGGTGTGACGTATGGAGACGTGTTTCTCGAAAACGAGAAGCAGATGTCCAAATGGAACTTCGAAGTGGCCGATACCGACAGCCTGTTCGAAGGCTTCCGCCGCGCCGAGGCCGAATGCATCCGCAGCCTTGAGGCAAACGTTCCCATCGCCGCCTATGAACAAGCCATCGAAGCCAGCCACCTGTTCAACCTGCTGCAGGCGCGCGGCGTAATCAGCGTGCAGGAACGCGCCAGCTACATGGGCCGCGTCCGCGATCTCGCCCGCGGTTCGTGCGAAGCCTACATGGAAAGCAACGCCGATCAGTGGGCGGCCAAGTACCCGGAGTGGAGCAAGTGAGCCACACCGCCTTATCAAACCCGCTCATGCTGAGCCTGTCGAAGCAGACACGCTGCCCCACCAACCAAAACCCGCTCGTGCTGAGCCTGTCGAAGCACGCCCGCACCAAGCTCACGGACCGCCCAGCATGACCGCCGATTTCCTCCTCGAACTGCGCTCGGAAGAAATCCCCGCCCGCATGCAGGCAGGCGCGCGCGCCGATCTGGAAAAGCTGTTCCGCAAGGAACTGGACGCCGCAGGGCTGAAGCCGGGCGAAGTCACTGTCTGGTCCACCCCTCGCCGCCTCGCGCTCATCGCCCGCGATCTGCCGCTGGCGACTGAGGCCGTGTCCGAAGAACTCAAAGGCCCCAAAACCTCCGCGCCCGAACAGGCGCTCGAAGGCTTCCTGCGCAAGACCGGCCTGACGAAAGACCAACTGACCGAACGCGACGGCGTCTGGTTCGCCGTGACCGAAAAGCCGGGCCGCGCCACAAGGGACGTGCTCGCCGCCGCCATCCCCGCCATCATCCGCGCTTTCCCCTGGCCCAAAAGCCAGCGCTGGGGCGCCGCTTCGCTCTCCACCGAAAGCCTGCGCTGGGTCCGCCCGCTCTCCGGTATCGTGGCGATCCTCGGCGAAGAGCTTGTGGAATGCGAAATCGGCGGCATCAAATCCGGCTACGCCACGCTCGGTCACCGCTTCCATCATCACGGTGAAATCACCATTGGCGGCGCCAATGACTACGCCGAAAAACTCCGCGCCTGCCACGTCATTGTCGATCACGCCGAACGCGAAGCCCTGATCCGCGAAAAAGCCAAGGCCGCCGCCGAGGCCGCCGGTCTGATGCTGGTCGAAGACGAAGGCCTCGTCATCGAAAACGCTGGCCTCACCGAATGGCCGGTCCCCCTGCTGGGCCGCTTTGACGAGACCTTCCTCGAAGTCCCCCCCGAAGTCATCCAGCTGACCGCGCGCGTAAACCAGAAATACTTCGTCTGCCAATTCCCCTCCCGCAAGCGGGAGGGGCTAGGGGAGGGCATGTTGCCTGCCGCCGAAGGAACAAACCCTCCCCCGACCCCTCCCGCAGGCGGGAGGGGAGAACTCGCCAACGCCTTCATTTGCACCGCCAACATCGAAGCCACTGACGGTGGCACCGCCATCATCGACGGCAACCGCAAGGTGCTGGCCGCCCGCTTGTCCGACGCCCGCTTTTTCTGGGAACAGGACAAGAAAAAGCAGCTGTCGCAGCACGCCGAAAAACTGTCCCGCATCACCTTCCACGAAAAACTCGGCACGGTCGCCGACAAGGTCGAACGCGTGGCCAAACTAGCCCGCTGGTTGGTAGAAGAAGGCATCGTAAAAAATCCTCCCCGGAACGGGGAGGGGGACCATGCGCAGCATGGTGGAGGGGCCGATAGCACCACCCTGGCCGACCAAGCCGAACTCGCCGCCAAGCTCTGCAAAGCCGATCTCGTCACCGAAATGGTCGGAGAATTCCCCGAACTCCAAGGCCTGATGGGCGGCTACTACGCCCGCGCCGAAGGCCTGCCGGAAGCCGTAGCCGACGCCATCCGCGATCACTACAAGCCGGTAGGGCAGGGCGATGATGTTCCCACTGCGCCGGTAACGGTGGCCGTGGCGCTGGCGGACAAGCTGGATACGTTGGTCGGCTTTTTCCTGATCGATCAACGTCCAACTGGCTCGCGCGACCCGTTTGCATTGCGCCGTGCTGCACTTGGCGTTCTTGAACTGCTCAATCGCGGCTCGCTCAGAGCGTCTCTATGGGAGGCAATTGCCAAGTCTCTAGCTGGCTTCACGAAGCAGCAGATTTCCAACGAAATGGCGGACAGCGCCTACAATGCATATCAGGCCGGGCAAAAAGCCGTATTCACAACTCTTCCGGACTTCTTCGCGGACCGCCTAAAAGTCCAACAACGCGAAGCAGGCGTCCGCCACGACCTGATCGACGCCGTGTTTGCGCTCGGCGGCGAGGACGATCTCGTCCGCCTGCTCGCCCGCGTCCACGCGCTGCAGGCTTTCGTCGGCACCGAAGACGGCACCAACCTGCTCGCAGGCTACAAGCGCGCCGCCAACATCCTGAAGAAGGAAAACTTCCAACCTCCGTTCGTGTCGAGCGAAGTCGAGACACCTTCGCGCGGCATCTCGACTTCGCTCGATGCGAACGGGTTTGAGGTTGAAAGGGCATTTGCCCCAGAACCCGCCGAACAGGCGCTGATCGATGCGCTGAACGCCGCCGAACCGCAGGCCGACACCGCCATCGCCGCCGAGGATTTCACCGCCGCCATGGCAGCCCTCGCGTCCTTGCGCGGCCCTATCGATGCCTTCTTCGAAAGCGTAACGGTCAACGATGCCGATCCGGCCAAACGGGCAAGCCGTCTCGCGCTGCTTGACCGGTTCCGTGCTGCAGTGCACAAAGTTGCGGACTTTTCGCGCATAGAAGGCTAATGGCCAGATCGAATCCGGCCCTGACCGGCAAGAACAGACACACGCAGGGAGCCTCGTTGTTCACATGAGCGCATACGTATTCCACTTTGGCGGCGGTGCCGTGTCAACCGACCCTCGCGCCAAGGACAAGACCATCGCGGGCGGCAAGGGTTCGAACCTTGCCGAAATGGCCGGAATCGGCCTGCCGGTGCCCCCGGGCTTCACCATCAGCACCGAAGTCTGCACCGCCTACAACGCCAGCGGCAAAACGTTCGACGATGCCCTGCGCGCAGGCGTCGCCAATGGCGTGGCGCATATTGAGAAGGCCACTGGCCGCACGTTCGGCGATGCCGCCAACCCGCTGCTCGTCTCGGTCCGCTCGGGCGCGCGCGTTTCGATGCCGGGCATGATGGACACCGTGCTGAACCTCGGCCTCAACGATGAGACGATCAAGGGCCTTGCCGAAGGTTCGGGCGATCCGCGCTTTGCGTGGGACAGCTACCGCCGCTTCATCCAGATGTATTCGGATGTGGTGCTCGGCCTCGATCATCACCGTTTCGAAGACGCGCTGGAAATCGTCAAGGAAGACCACGGCTTCTTCAACGATGTTGAACTGGGCGCAGAACACTGGCAGGCGCTCGTTGGCGATTACAAGGCCATTGTCGAAGAACAGCTCGGCCGCCCGTTCCCGCAGGACGTTCACGAACAGCTGTGGGGCGCCATCGGTGCCGTGTTCGATTCATGGGAATCAGACCGCGCCAAGGTCTATCGCAAGCTGAACGACATTCCCCATGATTGGGGCACTGCGGTAAACGTGCAGGCGATGGTCTTCGGCAACATGGGCGAAACCAGCGCCACTGGCGTTGCCTTCACCCGCGATCCCGCCACCGGCGAGCGGGCTTACTACGGCGAATGGCTGGTCAATGCCCAGGGCGAAGACGTCGTCGCCGGCATCCGCACCCCGCAGTACCTTACCAAGGCCGCGCGCGAACGCGCGAACGCCAAGCCGCTGTCGATGGAAGAGGCCATGCCCGGCGCTTATGCCGAATTGGCCGCCGTGTTCGATCTGCTGGAAAAGCACTATCGCGACATGCAGGACATTGAATTCACGGTAGAAAAAGGCAAACTGTGGATGCTGCAGACCCGTTCGGGTAAGCGCACCGCCAAGGCCGCGCTGAAGATGGCGGTGGACATGGTGGGCGAAGGCCTGATCGACGAGGCGACCGCAATCCGCCGCATCGATCCGATGGCGCTCGATCAGCTGCTGCACCCCACGCTTGATCCCAAGGCGGTGCGCGACGTGCTGACCAAGGGGCTTCCGGCATCGCCCGGCGCGGCTTCGGGTGCGGTCGTATTTGATGCTGATACGGCGCAGGCCCGCGCTGAGCGTGGCGACGCCGTGATCCTCGTCCGCGTGGAAACTTCGCCTGAGGATATTCACGGCATGCACGCGGCGAAGGGCATCCTCACTGCACGCGGCGGCATGACGTCACACGCCGCCGTGGTTGCGCGCGGCATGGGCCGTCCCTGTGTTTCGGGCGCTTCGGCGCTTTCGATCGACATGGCCAGTCGCACTGCAAAGATTGGCGGGCGTGACATCAAGGAAGGCGATGTCATCACGCTCGATGGCTCGAACGGCGATGTTATGGCGGGGCAAGTGGCCACGGTTGAGCCTGAACTAGTCGGCGATTTCGGCACGCTGATGACATGGGCCGACAAGCACCGCCGCATGAAAGTGCGCACCAACGCCGAAACCCCAATGGACTGCCAGGTCGCGCGCCAGTTCGGCGCCGAAGGCATCGGGCTTTGCCGCACCGAACACATGTTCTTTGAAGCCAGCCGCATCAGCGCCGTGCGCCAGATGATTCTGGCCGATGATGAAGCGGGCCGTCGCAAGGCGCTGACCAAGTTGCTGCCCGAACAGCGCAGCGATTTCCAGTCGATCTTCGAGGTCATGGCGGGCCTGCCCGTCACGATCCGGCTGCTTGATCCGCCGCTGCACGAATTCCTGCCGCATGCCGATGCCGAGTTTGCTGAACTGGCCGAAGTGACCGGGCTTGGCGTCGATCACCTCAAGCGTCGCGCTGGGGAACTGCATGAATTCAACCCGATGCTGGGCCATCGCGGCTGCCGCTTGGGCATCACGTTCCCGGAAATCTACGAAATGCAGGCCCGCGCGATTTTTGAAGCTGCCTGCGATGTGGCGGACCAGAGCGGTGACGCTCCGATCCCCGAAGTGATGATCCCGCTGGTGGCCACGCGCAAGGAACTCGAAATCCTGCGCGCATTGGTAGACCGGGTGGCGCTGGAAGTGTTCGCCGAAAAGGGCCGCACCCTGGAATACATGGTCGGCACGATGATCGAACTGCCGCGCGCCGCGCTGATGGCGGGCGAGATTGCCGAGGAAGCGAAGTTCTTCTCGTTCGGCACCAACGACCTGACGCAGACCACGCTAGGCGTGAGCCGCGACGATGCGGCGCGCTTCCTCAACCCCTATGTCGATCAGGGCATCTATCCGCGCGATCCTTTCGTTTCGCTGGATATCGAAGGCGTGGGGCAACTGGTTGAACTGGCGGCAGAGCGCGGTCGCAAGACGCGGCCTGACCTGAAGCTTGGCATCTGCGGCGAACATGGCGGCGATCCGGCTTCGATCGCTTTCTGCGAAAAGACCGGTCTCGATTATGTTTCGGCCAGCCCCTATCGCGTGCCTATTGCGCGCTTGGCAGCAGCGCAGGCAGCGCTGGGCTGAAAAAAGCCACCTAAACCCGTGCGTCCCCGCCAAGGCGGGGACCTCGGGCGCTTTTCGGAACGCTCGCGTAAACGGCCTGAGGCCCTCGCCTTCGCGGGGGCGCAGAATGCCTGATTTGGTGCTCTGTGATTAACCTATTTGGTGTTTCCCCGGGGAAACATCTTGAATTGGCATTTGTGCGTCGCTCAAAACTTGGGCGGCCTTAGCGCCTTTGCCCAGCCGCTCAGCGTCAGTATCTCGAACCGCTCGGTCACTTTGCCATCGGTCTCAGCGCGGTTGGCAAAGGCCGCATGTGCACACGCAAGAGCCGGTTTGCCCAGCGGATCACCGGGCCGAGCAAGGCAGTTGCCAAGGCCCTGCGCCCGCAAATCCGCCACCAGTCCATTCAGCGACCGGAACCGTACATCGATGTGGTGGCTATCGATCACCGGATCAGCAAAGCCGCAGCGTTGCAGTAGCTGCCCCCCTGCGCGCACGTCCACTTGCGGATGGATGCGGGGGGAAGGGCGGTCGCCATCTGCTTCCAGCATGATTGCGCGCAAGGTGGGGAGCGACCCGGCGGCCAAGAAGCTGGCGATCATCAGCCCTCCATCGGCCAGGGCACGGCGCAGATGGACCAGCGCGCCCGGTAAGTCGTTGACGGTATCGAGCGTGCCGAGGCTGGCGATGAAATCGAACTTTTCCGTGAAAGGGTAGGGCGATTCCTCGTCCAGCAGATCATTACCCAGCACCGGATCGCGGCTTTCGACAGCGCAACCCAATGCCTTCAGCGCGGCCGCAAGTGCCCCAGTCCAATCACCCACGATCAGCGCGCGCTGCGGCGTGTGGCGCAGGAACGAGAGCCGGTCGAGCACGTCCTCGATCATGTCATCGATCACGTAGCGCGGGGCATCGGGCTGCTGCTGCAGGTGCGCCATGCGACGGCGCAGTGCTTTACGCCGTTTTGGCGCGAAAATAGTGGGGGGCGAAGTGGCCATTTCCGGCCAGTGCCCGGGTTTGCAGGGATTGCCAAGGGGGGCATATGTGCAACACTTGGCATTGTGAAGCTGGCATCTGCCCTGACCCCTGTGATCGATTTCGTGTTCCCGCCGCGCTGCCCGCTGTGCGGTGATCCGGTGGCGGCGCATGGTGGCCTATGCCTGACATGTTGGGACAAGCTGGCCGTACCATCGGGCACTTGCTGCACACTGTGTCAAAGACCGATGGGTGAGGGGCATGGCGATGATGCGCAACTGATCTGCGCGCCGTGCATGGCCGAACCGCCCAAGCATTCGGGGATAGCCGCAGCCACGCTTTACAATGAGCCTTCCCGGTCGCTCGTCCTTGCGTTCAAACATGGGCGGCGGATCGGCCTTGCGCGGATGATGGCGCGGATGATGCTTATGCGCATTCCGCCGCTTGAGGGACGCTGGCTGGTGATACCAGTGCCGTTGCATCGCTGGCGCTTGATGCGGCGGGGGTTCAACCAGTCTGCGCTGCTGGCAAAGGAGATCGGCAAAGCCTTGGGGCAGGAATTGCTGGTTGATGGCCTGATGCGTCCTCGGCCAACGCCCTCGCTGGGCGGGCTGGGCCGCAAGGCGCGGGCGCGGATCCTTGCTGGAGCAATCACTGCGCATCCGGGGCGAGCATCGCGGATCAAGGGCGGCAACGTCCTGTTGGTCGATGACGTGATGACCAGCGGCGCGACGACGAATGCCTGCATCACGGCCTTGCGAAAGGCCGGAGCAGCGCAGGTGCGGATTGCCTGTTTTGCCCGCGTGCTGGACGAGGCGCTGGAAACGGTCAGAGAAACGGTGGAAGTTCAAAACTGAGAAACGAAACGCCCGGGACCTTGCGATCCCGGGCGTCTTCGTGACGAATTTCTGGTGGCGTTCGCGTTTCACCGCGATTGCGACAGTCCCTTAACCGTCTCGCCTGTACCCTCGTCTTCTGGCAGATACCCTGCGCGGCACATTAAAGCCTGCGGCAAGGGGCACCTGCCACCCCTCAATCGAGTCCCTGAACGTTGGCGCTTTGTCCAATGCGGCCTTGAAAGGCTGCTCGTTCATTGCGTGGTTCCCTCAAACCACGATCTCTTCATTCCCGATTAATCTGCGCGACGAAAGTCTATTGTTGGCACCCCATGGATTTTGCGACCTTGTGTGGTTATCCTGCAACAAATCCGCCACACTCCATGTGCCGGGGCCTGCTGCCCTTGCACGCAATGAAAGGCCAAGACCCCCTTGTCTGGAACTGACGATAGCGCCCTGCGGGAACAGGGTGCGGAATTCATGCCCAAGTTTGATGCGAACGGCTTGTTGACAGCGGTTGCGGTGGATCATGCTACAGGCGCGCTGCTGATGTTGGCGCACATGAACGCCGAGGCCATTGCCAAGACAATCGAGACAGGATTTGCGCACTTCTTTTCGCGGTCCCGAGGCCGTTTGTGGATGAAGGGTGAAAGCTCCGGGCACGTGCTCAAGATCATCGAGATTCGGGTCGATTGCGATCAGGACGCCTTGGAATTGCGGGTCGATGCTGCCGGTCCTGCCTGTCACACGCTGGCGCGGTCATGCTTTTATCGGCGGATCACGGAAGAGGGCGGATTGCAGAGGATAGCCGATTGACGCTTACGTAAAGGTTAGTTAGCAAGGTGGCATGTCACAGCAAGCCGCCCTCGCGACTCACGCCCAATCCGGGCACACCGGCCATCTTGATCAGCCCGATGCGCTGAAGCGCGATCAGTTTACCATTTCCGATCTTTCGGAAGAGTTCGGGGTAACTGCCCGTGCCTTGCGTTTTTACGAGGATGAGGGCCTGATCGCGCCCGAACGCATCGGTCTTTCGCGAATCTATTCCAAGCGGGACCGTGCGCGTCTGGCCTGGATCATGCGCGCCAAGAACGTGGGCTTCAGCCTGGCCGAAATCCGCGACATGATCGATCTTTATGACATGGGCGATGGCCGCGCCGAACAGCGCCGCGTTACCATCGCCAAATGTCGGGAGCGGATCGAGAATCTGCGCCGACAGCAGGCTGATATTGCTGCGACCATCGATGAGCTGACCAGCTTTGTCGATCTCGTCATCGAAAAGGAGCGGTCAGAAGGCCGCAATCCTGACGCTTAAAGGGACAGGACCACATGCCGATCTACAATGCGCCGACCCGCGACACCCGTTTTGTCGTCAACGAACTGATCCGCCTTGAAAGCTATGGTAATTTGCCTGGCTTCGAGAGCGCGACGCAGGACATGACCGATGCGATCATCGAAGAGGCCGGGCGCTTCGTTTCCGAAGTCATCGCGCCGCTCAACCTTTCGGGCGACAAGGAAGGCTGCACCCGCCACGCCGATGGCAGCGTGACCACGCCCACCGGGTTCAAGGACGCTTACCGGCAGTATATCGAAGGGGGCTGGGGCACGCTTTCTGCGCCTGAAGAGTTTGGCGGGCAGGGGCTGCCGCACGTGATGGGCTTCATCATGGAAAAGTACCTCGCCACCGCCAATCAGGCGTTCGCGATGTACCCCGGCCTTGCCAATGGAGCGATTTCGGCGATCCGGTCAAAGGGTTCGCCCGAGCAGCAGGCGATGTATTTGCCCAAGATGGTTTCCGGCGAATGGCTGGGCACGATGAACCTGACCGAGCCGCATTGCGGCACCGACCTTGGCATGATCCGCACCCGCGCTGAGCCGCAGTTGGATGGATCTTATGCCATCACTGGCACCAAGATCTTCATTTCGGCAGGTGACCATGACCTGACCGAGAACATCATCCATTTGGTGCTGGCCAAGACACCGGGCGCGCCGGAATCGAGCAAGGGCATTTCGCTGTTCATCGTGCCGAAGTTCATCGTCAACGCCGATGGTTCGCTGGGTGAGAAGAACGGCGTTTCGGTCGGCTCCATCGAGGAAAAGATGGGCATTCACGGCAATGCCACCTGCGTGATGAATTATGATTCGGCTAAAGGCTGGATGGTTGGGGAGGAGAACAAGGGCCTTGCCGCGATGTTCATCATGATGAACGCCGCACGTCTGGGCGTGGGGATGCAGGGTCTGGCGCAGGCCGAAGTGGCCTATCAGAACGGCCTTGCCTATGCGTTGGATCGTCGGCAGGGCCGCGCGCTGACCGGCCCGGCTGAGCCTGAGCAGAAGGCCGATCCGATTATTGTGCACCCCGATGTGCGGCGCATGCTGATGGACGCCAAGACCTTTATCGAAGGGATGCGGGCGCTGTGCCTGTGGGGTGCGCTGCAAGTGGACCTTTCGCACAAGGCGGCAACGGCAGAAGACCGCCAAATGGCCGATGACCTGATCAGCCTGCTGACGCCGGTGATCAAGGGCTATGGCACCGACATGGGCTACAAGATCGCCACGGACATGCAGCAGATTTGGGGCGGCCATGGCTATATTGCCGAGAACGGCATGGACCAATTCGTGCGCGATGCGCGCATTGCAATGATTTATGAAGGCACCAACGGCGTGCAGGCGATGGACCTTGCCGGGCGCAAGCTGGCGCTGAATGGCGGACGTGCGGTGCAGGCACTGTTCGCGCTGATCGATGCGGAATGTGCCGAAACGAGCGCGGATGACACGGTGAAGCTGGTTGCCGAACGGCTTGGCAAGGCTGCGGGTGAGATGAAGGCGGCGACCATGTGGTTCATGCAGAACGCCATGGCCAACCCCAACAATCTGGGGGCGGGGGCCTATGCTTATATGACGCTGACCGGCATCGTCTCAATCGGGCTAATGTGGCTGCGCATGGCGAAGGTGGCTTCAGCCGCGCTGGCCAATGGCGCAGAAGACAAGGCGTTTTACGAGGCCAAGCTGACCTGCGCACGCCACTGGGCCACGCGCGCAACTGCCGAAGCTGGGTCACTGCGCCGTGAGGTGGAAGCCGGGTGTGAGACGATCATGGCGCTTTCGGCCGAGCAACTGGCTATTGCCTGATCGGTAAATGCGGGGAGGCCTTGTGGCCTCCCCGTTTCAGCCCAGCGATTCGTCGAGCAGTTCCAGCAGCGCATTCCAGCTTTGCCGGTCAGCGCTGGCATCATAGCCGATGGCGGCCATGCCGCGGGCATCGCTGCCGGGATCGGTGAAGCCATGCTTGACGCCACTGTAGCTGTGGAAGTGCCAATTGGCGCTGGCGGCGTCCATTTCTTCCCAGAACGCCATGACTTGCGCGCGCGGTACCATCGGATCGGCATCGCCGTGGCATACGAGGATGCGTGCCTTGACCGCGCCGGGTTGGGCCGGAGCTTGCGTATCGAGCAGACCGTGAAAGCTGGCCACCAGCACAAGGTCTGCACCATCACGCGCCAGTTCGAGCGCGGCCTGCCCGCCCATGCAATAGCCGACGGTGGCCATCGGCAACCCTTCAGCGTGCGGCAAAGTTTTCAGCGCAGATAGACCTGCGTGCAGGCGCTGGCGGTAACCTGCGGCGGTCGCCCTCAACTCCCCGGCAAGTTCGCGCGCGTGATCGAAATCGCGCACTTGGACGCCATAGAAATCGGCGATCAGCGTGAGATAGCCTTCGTGCGCCAGCATCTGTGCGCGGCGCACCATCGGGGCGTTGCAGTTCATGATGGTGGGAAGGATCAACACTGCGGCGCGCGGTGCCCCCTCCGGCCTTGCCAGAAAGCCGGTGAGGGAAGTCTCGCCATCGGTGTAATCGATCTGTTCGAGCGCCACGGCGCTTACTCCGGCAAAAAGTCCGGCACCGAAAGATAGCGTTCGCCGGTATCGTAGTTGAAGCCTAGCACGCGGCTTCCGGCGGGCAGGCTGGGCAGCTTTTGCGCGATGGCGGCCAGCGTTGCGCCCGAGGAGATGCCGACCAGCATTCCTTCCTTGGAAGCACACTGCCGAGCCATTTCCTTTGCATCCGCCGGATCGACGGTGATCGCGCCATCGATTGATTGCGTGTGCAGATTGCCGGGGATGAAGCCCGCGCCGATGCCCTGAATCGGGTGCGGCGCGGGCTGGCCGCCGGAGATGACCGGTGAGAGCGTAGGCTCTACGGCATAGGCCTTCAGCGAGGGCCAGTGCTTCTTTAGCTCTTCGGCGCAACCGGTCAGGTGCCCGCCGGTGCCGACGCCGGTAATCATCACGTCAATCGGATCGCTGGCGAAGTCGCGCAGGATTTCCTGTGCGGTGGTGCGAACGTGGACTGCGACGTTGGCGGGATTATCGAACTGCTGGGGCATCCATGCGCCGGGGGTCTGTTCGACCAGTTCCTTGGCACGTTCGATGGCGCCCTTCATGCCCTTTTCGCGCGGGGTGAGGTCGAATGTGGCACCATAGGCCAGCATCAGGCGGCGGCGTTCTAGCGACATCGATTCGGGCATCACCAGCACGAGCGGGTAACCCTTGACGGCTGCTACCATGGCAAGGCCGATACCGGTGTTGCCCGACGTCGGTTCGATGATTGTGCCGCCGGGCTTCAGGCTTCCGTCTGCTTCTGCAGCCTCGATCATGGCGAGGCCGATCCGGTCCTTGATCGAGCCGCCGGGATTGGCGCGCTCGCTCTTCACCCATACCTCGTGGTTGGGAAACAGGCGGGACAGGCGAATGTGCGGGGTGTTGCCGATGGTGGCGAGGATGGAATCCGCTTTCATTGCGCTTGGCTCCTTATGGTGAAGTCTTCGAAGGTACAGCCTAGGACGAACTGTACCGTGCTGCAAAGGTTCGCGCGTTCTTCAGTTCCGGGAAAAGGAAAAACCACGCCGCCGTTACGGCAATTGCGCCCACGCCGCCGAATACCGCAGCACCCACTGCGCCGAGCAACGCTGCCGCTACGCCCGATTGCATCTCGCCCAGCTCGTTCGATGCCGAGATGGCAAGGCCCGAGATCGAGGAAACCCGCCCGCGCACGGCATCAGGCGTGTGCAACTGGACCAGCGTGTTGCGGATGAACACCGAGACGCTGTCTCCCGCCCCGATGCCCAGCAGCATCGCCAGCGAGAGGTAATAGTTGGTCGAAAGCCCGAAGCCGATGGTGAACAGGCCGAACACGGCAACGCCGAGCAGCATTTTCAAGCCGACGTTATCAGCGATCGGGCGACGGGAAAGCATGAATGCTACCAGCGCTGCGCCCACGCCCGGCATCGCCCGCATGATGCCAAGGCCATCGGCGCCTACCGGTTGCCCATCAACCATCAGAATGTCGCGTGCAAAAACAGGCAGCAACGCGGTGGCTCCGCCCATCAGGACGGCAAACAGATCGAGCGTGACACACCCAAGTAGGAACCTGTCGTTCCAGACGAAAGACAAACCTTCGCGAATCTGGCGGACCGGATGGACGTTGCGGTTGGCTTCTGGCGGGGGAATGCGGCGAATGCTGAACGTGCACAGTGCACTGAAAACGAGCATTGCAACCGATGTCCAGTACGGCAGCGAGGGGTGCCCGGCAAAAAGCAGTCCTGCAATCGCCGGCCCACCTACGGAGCCAATCTGCCAGGCCAACGAATTGATCGCGACTGCCTTTGGCATCAGTACTGCAGGCACCACATTTGGAGCAATCGAGGAAAGCGCCGGGCCGATGAAGACGCGCGCCGTTCCGTGCAGCGCAGCAAGGCCGAACAGCAAAGGCAGTGAAAGCACGCCAGCCTGCGTGCAAAGCGCCAAAGCCAGCGCGACGGTAAGATCGATGCACATCGCCAGCGCTGCCACATTGCGGCGGTCAAACCTGTCGGCGACCAGCCCGGCCAGCGGAGTGAGCAGGAACAGCGGCAGGAACTGCGCAAGGCCCAGCAGGCCGAGCTGGAAAGCGGCCTGCGCAATCGACATGCCATATTGCCCGCGCGCCACATCATAGAGTTGGTAGCCAAGGATGACGACCATGCCCGATGTCGCCACGACGGAGAAAAACCGCGCTATCCAGAACTTGCGGTAATCGGGGATCGCCAGCGGCGAGTTTGGCAGGGGGGAGGTGGGGGCTGATGTGCTCACGCGGCGGGCCATGCCATCCGGCCCGGCAATTGCCAAGAAAGCAAAAGTTGCGCTGCTGTGATGAGGTTTAGCGCGCCTTAGGATTGACCTGCAAAGCGCGTATCATCTTGGCAAATTCATCAACCCGCACGATGCGTTCAAACTGGAAGCCTGCGCGCCCGCCGTCAGTCCACACCACAAAGGCTTCGATCCGGCCGATTACAGGCAAACGCACGGTCAGCCGCTCACCCCGGCCGAGGTCTTCAACCTCGGTGGCAAGAAAGCCTGTGGTCGAAATATTGGCTAGGTGCAGCATGATATCGCCGCGTGTGCGATGTTCGCCAATCACCGGCAGGTTCACCGGGTGCCTCGTCGAACGACGCAGGTCGGTGACTGAAAGCTGTGCTCCGCCGCGCATCGTTCCTCCTTCGCGTTTTGGTGTTTCTGCCTAAGCAGTGCGAAGGGGTGTACATCCAAATTGGCGAACAATTCGTAAAGCTAACGGCAAAACCTTGCCCTAGGCGGCAAGGCTTTGCCGTTAGCGAAGCTGAAAGCATGATGAGTTGCGCTGAAAGTGCGGCGAACGGTTCGTGTTCAATCCTTTCGCAGGATGCCGTGCTTCTTTTTTCCTGAGGAAATCCGAATTTCCTGATCTGCCAATGTGATAGCATGCGAATCATCGGTGATGACGACGCCATCCACACGCGCGCCTCCACCGGCGATCAGGCGCTTTGCCTCTCCCCGGCTTGCGGCAAAGCCGAGGCCAACCAGCACATCGACGATGCCGATGCTGTCACCCGATGCCTCCAGAGTGGGGAGATCCTGCCCCAGCCCGCCACCAGCGAACGTGGCTGCTGCGGTGGCTTCGGCAGCCTTGGCAGCCACTTCCCCGCGCACCAGCTTTGTCACTTCATTGGCCAGCACGATCTTGGCCGAATTGATCTCGCTGCCCTGAAGCGCTTCGAGGCGCGCGATCTCGTCCAGCGGCAGATCGGTGAACAGGCGCAGGAACTTGCCCACATCACGGTCATCGGCGTTGCGCCAGTATTGCCAAAAATCCCACGCGGGCAGCGCGTCTTCGTTGAGCCAGACCGCGCCGTTCATGGTCTTGCCCATCTTCGCGCCATCGGCGGTAGTGAGCAGGGGGGTGGTGACGCCAAACACTTCCTTGCCGTCCATCCGGCGGGTCAGTTCAATACCGTTGACGATGTTGCCCCACTGGTCCGACCCGCCCATCTGCAAACGGCAATCATAGCGCTGCGAAAGTTCGCGGAAATCGTAGGCCTGAAGGATCATGTAATTGAATTCGAGGAACGACAACGACTGTTCGCGATCCAGCCGCTGCTTCACCGAATCGAAGCTGAGCATGCGGTTGACCGAGAAATGCTGCCCTACCTCGCGCAGGAAGGGGATGTATTCTAGCTTGTCGAGCCATTCGGAATTGTCGACCATGATCGCATCGCTGGGGCCATCGCCAAAGGTCAGGAAGCGCTCGAAAACGGTTTTGATCGAAGCGACGTTTTCTGCGATCAGTTCGTTGGTCAGCAGTTTGCGCGCTTCGTCCTTGAAGCTGGGATCGCCGATTTTGCCGGTGCCACCGCCCATTACCACGATGGGCTTGTGCCCCGCCTGCTGCAACCGGCGCAGCAGCATGATCTGCACCATCGAACCCACATGCAGCGATGGCGCGGTGGGATCGAAGCCGATATAGCCGGGCACGACCTGCTTTGCCGCCAACGCATCGAGCGCGCCTGCGTCGGTCATCTGGTGGACATAGCCGCGCTCGTCGAGCAGGCGAAGAAGGGTGGAGTTATACTGCGTCATGATGGCGCGCGCCTAGCACGATGGACGGGGTAAACAAAAGCCTTGGCTTGGGCGATCTGGCCAGACTTCTAACTGGCCGTCTCGAAAATTGCGCCGACGGCTTCCTGGTGGGTGGCACTGTCGCAACTTTCTGATGCAATCGAGATGTTGTGAAGGGCCATGCCCAAGCGAATGGTGCCGGTGGTGACGCATCCGCCGGGATAGCCGGGTGCGACATTGAACCGTGCGCTAGGCTTTGCATGTAACGTCAGGTAGGCCCGCACCGTTTCGCCGCTTTTGCGCACAATCGGCTGCAGTTCGCTCTCTACGGCTTGCGGTGCATAGACCGCCTGCGCGCTCCTGATGACGTTGGCAGCATCATCGACCTTGATGTCGCTGGCTGGCTTGTTGGTCTTGAACTTCATGTAGGAGATCAGGACCCCTGTATCGGGGCCACGCAGGCGGCTTTCGGTTGCCTCTTCCAACATGTCTTTCATGCCGGCCATGCGCATGGCCATGTTCTGCATTGAAGTGCCGGTCCAATCATCGTCTAGCGTCACGTTGATGTTGCCGCCGATGCTGAATTCCTTTGCACCCGCTTGACTAGCGAACATCGCCGCGTTCGCCATGGCAAGCAGAACAATTTTGCGCATCCCGATCATTGCATTCCCCTTTTGCAACCGGGTATTCCCACGCTTATGCCGATCCTGTCCAGCCATCCACTGCATCCGCCGCTAGAAGTCCTGTCGGTCGAGGCGCGGGTTTTGTCTTTCGACTTGCATTGGATG
>JBEQBV010000049.1:0-17848 GCA_041639635.1 Novosphingobium sp. | reverse complement strand
CGCCGGTAAAGTGCTGGCGATATTGCGCAAAGATATCGGCAGAGAACTGGTCAATCGAAATCGCCACGATCAGCTTCGGCGCATCCGCCGGGACCGTCTGGCTCACCGCCGGTGCAGTTTCCTGCGCATTGGCCAGTTGGAACGGAAGGGGCATCGCCATCAACGTTGTTGCCATCAACAGGGCGGCAGTGCGGGAGAAGCTTTTCACGTCGAACATACTCCAATGGGCAAGCACGCTGGACTCGAACGAAGGCCAGCCGTAGGACGCCCAAGAGCATCACGCATGGCCCCGCTTTCGCTCGCGTTCAAGGGGCCTTTTGGATCAATCGCCCCACCATGCTGACCCGCCAGACGGCCTTGATCAACACCTTGCGCACCATAGCGATGTTTGTGACAGCGCTGTTGCTGCTCACGGGCCTTGCTGCCCGCGCCGCACCCAATCATGTCGCCGTCACACTGCTGGCTGAAGGCCCGGCAGAGCCGGGCGGCACGGTCACTCTGGCGCTGCTGATGCAGCCGGAAAAGGGCTGGCACGGCTATTGGTCCAACCCCGGCGATGCCGGTTATGGCCTGACGCTCGACTGGACCCTGCCGCAAGGGGCGACCACTGGCACCATGCAGTTCCCTGTGCCGCAAACGCTGGTGATTCAAGGCTTGATGAACCACGTTTACGAGCATGACTATGCCGTGCTCGTGCCACTCACCGTACCAGCGAACGCCACGCCCGGCACCGTCCTGCCGATCAGCGTGAAGGCACAATGGCTGGCCTGCACCGATGCAATCTGCGTGCCCGAACGTGCCGAACTGCAAGCCTCCGTAACCGTTGGCACCGGCGCAAAAGACGCCCGCTTCGAAGGCTGGCGCGCGGCCCTGCCCGCTCCGCTGGACCGCGCGGGCATATTCGCGCTCACAGCCAAGGCGCTGCGCATCGGCCTGCCCTTCCCGGCCTCTGCCCCGCTCGATGCGCCGCACCTGTTCCTGTCGACCGAAAGCCTTGTGAATTATGGTGCGCCCCAGCGCTTCTTCCGCGATGGCGATACGCTGATCGTGGAAGTGCCGCTGGCAGCCTCGCCCACGCCCGCGCAAAAGGTCGAAGGCCTGCTGGCCATGGGCAAGGATGCAGGCGGCATTGCCTTTACCGCCGCGCCCGGCACTGTGCCCAGCGGTGGTGAAGAAGTGGGTGGCATGGCAGCCTTTTCCGCCGCCACACTGGGCCTTGCACTGCTCGGCGCGTTCTTCGGCGGGCTGATCCTCAACGTGATGCCCTGCGTCTTCCCGATCCTCAGCCTCAAGGCGCTGGCCCTGGCGCGGGGCAATTCGCAACATGCACGCTCCGAAGGCCTCGCCTACACCGCAGGCGTCGTGCTCGCCTGCCTGCTGCTGGGCGGCGTCATGCTGGTCCTGCGCGCGGGCGGGGAGCAAGTGGGCTGGGCCTTCCAGTTGCAGGAACCCGGCGTCGTCGCCGTCCTCATGCTGCTGGCCGTGGCGATCACGGCCAACCTGCTGGGCGTCTATGAAATGCCCGGCCTGTCTGTTGAGCGCGGCGCAGGGAACTCAGGCGCATTTGGCACCGGTCTGCTGGCCGCTTTCGTCGCCACGCCCTGCACCGGGCCGTTCATGGCCGCTGCCATGGGTGCAGCGCTGGTGTTGCCGGTCTGGGCCGCGCTGGGAGTCTTCTCTGCTCTCGGCCTTGGCCTCGCGCTCCCGTTCCTGCTGCTCGGCTTCATACCCGCCCTGCGCCGTCTGCTGCCCAAACCCGGCGGGTGGATGGAGCGTTTTCGCCGCTGGATGGCCCTGCCAATGGGCCTCACGGCATTGGCGCTCGGCTGGCTGGCATGGCGCATCGGCGGGGCAGAGTTTGCCGCTGCCGCCATAGCCTTATCAGCCGCGCTGGTCGTCCTCCTCGCCTTCACCGGCAAAGGCCAGCGCCGAGGCCGCGCGGTGATGGCGTGGACCTTGCCCGGCACGCTGCTTTTGGGCGCTGCTGCCTTCGCCGCCACCCCTCGCCTCGCCACCGCGCCTGTTGCCGGGAGCGGAGGACTGCTTGCTGCCCAGCCCTTCTCGGAAGACGCACTGGCGCAGGCCCGCAAATCCGGCAAACCCGTCTTCGCCTATTTCACCGCCGACTGGTGCCTGTCTTGCAAGGTCAATGAAGGCACCTCGATTGAGCGCGAGAGCACCAAGGCAGCATTCGAAAAGGCGGGCGTAGTTGCGCTGGTGGGCGATTGGACCCGCCGCGATCCGGCCATCACCAAATTCCTGACAGCACAGGGCGCAGCCGGCGTCCCGCTCTACCTTTGGTACCCCGCAGGCGGCGGTGACCCCCGCCAACTTCCGCAAGTGCTGACCCCCGATTTGCTTGCTGAATTGCCTAATGGGTAATCCTTAAAGCGACTGCCCATCATCCACCGAAATGAACGTCCCTGTCACCTGCCGCGATGCATCGGACGCAAAGAACAGCATCATGTCATCCAGCGCCGAAATCTCGGTCAGGCGCTTGCGCGGCCAAGAGGCGATCTGCGTCTTGCCGCCTTCACTCTCGAACCAGTCGCCATCAATTTCGGTGCGGATATAGCCCGGCTGGATCACGTTGACGTTGATCCCCAACCGCGCCCATTCGCGCGCGAACTGCCGCCCCAGATGCTGCACCGCCAGCTTGGTCGCGGCATAGGCCGCATCGCCGATGCCTGTCATCTGCGCGGTGATCGAACCCGTCAGGATGATCCGCCCCTTCTCCGATTGCTTCGATCCTGCCGCAATCATCCGCCGCGCCCCTTCGCGCGCGGTCAGGTACACCCCGTTGAAATTGGTATCGACCACGCGCCGCATCGCCTCAGCCGCCAGATCGATCGACCGCCCCGGCTCCACGATCCCGGCATTGGCCACCACCACATCGGGCACGCCCATCGCGCTTTCCGCCGCATCGAACGCCGCGATGATCGAAGCCTCATCGGTTACGTCAAGCGCCACTGCCAGCGCCTTGCCGCCGCTCGCGTTGATTTCATCGGCCAGCGCCGCCACACGCTCAACCCGTCGCGCACCAACAACAACCGCCGCACCCGCAGCCGCATAGATACGCGCAAACCGCGCCCCCAACCCGGACGACGCCCCGGTAATCAGCGCAACGCGGCCTTCGAGTGAATAGCGTGGGGTATCCATGAAGCTCTCCTTTGGAGAGGGAGCGTTTAACCGATTGCTTAACGGGCGCAAGGGCTAGCACTAAACCCGCTCGTCCTGAGCCCGTCGAAAGACGCTGGCCCAGCGCTGGATGCTTCGACAAGCTCAGCATGAGCGGAGTTTGGCGGAAGTCAGAAGCCTGTCGTCAGAACTTGTTATCCCGCGGAAACCCGTTCGGCGGCAACCGCCCCGCCGCCCCGCGCGCGACCTTCCACGGCAAGAGATCCTTCTCAACCCGCGTGCGCCCTGAATCGCCACCCATGGCCCAGGATAGCCCGTCCTCGAGCCGCAGCGTGATCACGTCGGCCATTTCGCCGTCCTTGTAGCGCTGCAGCGTCACGCCCTGTCCCTTGGCCAGCAGCGGCACTTCTGACAGCGCGAAGATCACCAGCTTGCGGTTCTCGCCGATCACCGCCACGTGATCGTGCTCTGCTGCAATCTCGCGCACCACGGCGAGCTTCACGCCGGGCTTGGTCGAAACCACCCCGCGCCCCTTGCGCGTTTCTGCCAGCAGTTCGTCCATCTCGGCGGCAAAGCCACGCCCGGTGTTGGCCGCCAGCAACAGCTGCCCCTTGGGCTTGTGCACCACCAGGCTGACGATATGCGCTTCGGGATCGATATCTACCATCGTCCTGATCGGCTCACCAAAGCCCCGCGCGCCGGGCAGCTTGTCGGCCCCCAGCGTGTAGAACCGGCCGTTGTCCACCGCCACCAGCAGCTTGTCGGTGGTCTGGCAGTGCAGCGCAAAGGCCGGGCCATCGCCTTCCTTGAACTTGAAGTCACCATCCAATGGCACATGCCCCTTGGCCGCCCTGATCCACCCCTTGGCCGAAAGGATGACCGTCACCGGCTCCTTCTCGATCATCGCGTCCATGCTGAATTCGCGCGTCGGGGCGGCTTCGGCAATTGTCGTGCGCCGCCGCCCGAGTTCGGTGTCCTCGGCGTAGTCCTTGCGCAGCGCAGTCAGATCGCGCTTCAGCCGCGTGCGCTGGCGGGCCGGGCTGTCGAGCAGCTTCTGCAGTTCCTCCTGCTCGGCCAGCAGCGCATCGCGCTCGCGGCGTAACTCCATTTCCTCAAGCTTGCGCAAGGACCGCAGCCGCATGTTGAGGATCGCTTCGGCCTGCCGGTCGGTCAGTTCGAACTCGGCCATCATCACCGGCTTGGGCTCGTCCTCGGTGCGGATGATCTCGATGATCCGGTCAAGGTTGAGGTAGGCGATGATATAGCCGCCCAGCAGCTCCAGCCGGTTCGCGATCTTGTCGAGCCGGTGCTGCGAACGGCGCAGCATGATGTCGATCTGGCTGATCACCCATTCCTGCAACACCAGCTTCAGCCCCAGCACACCGGGCGTGCGGTGCGCGTCCAGCACATTGAGGTTCAGGCCAAAGCGGGTTTCCAGATCGGTCAGCTTGTAGAGCGACTCTTTCAGCAGTTCCGGATCGATGTTCCGACTCTTGGGCACCACCACCAGCCGGATCTGCTCGTCGGACTCGTCGCGGATATCCTCAAGGATCGGCAGCTTCTTGTCGGCGATAAGCTGGGCGATCTGCTCGATCAGCTTGCCCTTCTGCACCATATAGGGGATTTCGGAAACGACCAGCTGCCACTGCCCGCCGCCCAGCTTCTCGATCCCCGTTTCTTCCCAATTCCCCGCCTCGTCGCGCCCGGTGGAAAAGCGCCCGCGCACGCGGATGGCCCCGCGCCCGGTTTCATAGGCGTTTGAAATCACTGCCGGACTATCAACGATCACGCCGCCGGTCGGCAGATCAGGCCCGTGGAACACTTCCATCAACTGGGCATGTTCGGCGTGTGGATTGTCGATCAGCAGCAGCGCGGCGTCGATGATCTCGGCCACGTTGTGGCTGGGGATGTTCGTGGCCATGCCCACCGCGATCCCGCTGGACCCATTGGCCAGCAGGTTCGGGAACAACCCCGGAAAAATCTCCGGCTCCTCGTCCTCGCCGTTGTAGGTCGGCACGAAGTTGACGGTGCCTTCGTCCAGCCCCGCCATCAGCTGCATCGCGGTGCGCGTCAGCCGTGCTTCGGTATAGCGATAGGCGGCGGCATTATCCCCGTCGATATTACCGAAATTGCCCTGCCCCTCGACCAGCGGATAGCGCAACGACCAATCCTGCGCCAACCGCACCATCGCGTCATAAACGCTGGCATCGCCATGCGGGTGATACTTGCCGATCACGTCCCCCACCACGCGCGCCGATTTCTTGAACGCATCGTTGGGGTTCAGCTTCAACTGCCGCATCGCCCATAGCAGGCGGCGATGCACCGGCTTCAGCCCATCACGCAGATCGGGCAGCGAGCGCGCCGTGATCGTGCTCAGCGCATAGACCAGATAACGTTCCGACAGCGCGGAATCGAACGGGGCATCGACGATTGCGTCGAACGGGTCGGGCTCTGTCGTATCTGTCGCCATGGTCGGAACGCCTTAGCAACACGGGGAGAGGAGCGAAAGTCACGGAACAACGACAGTCCCCGGCTATTCTAAGGGACAAGCACTTCGCATTCACATTCCCACGGAGAACTCCATGACCAAGCGCGTCCTCATCGTCGCCACCGATGGTTTCGAACAGTCTGAACTCGAAGGCCCGAAGAAGGCTCTCGAAGATGCCGGTTTCGAAACCGTGGTCGCCAGCCTCGAACCGGGTTCGATCACCGGCTGGAAAGACAAGAACTGGGGCGATGCTGTCGCCGTGAACATCACTATCGATCAGGCCGAAGCTGCCGATTACGATGCACTGCTGCTGCCAGGTGGCCAGATGAACCCCGATATCCTGCGCATGGAAGATGCGGTGATCGATCTGATCAACGATTTCGACGATCTCGACAAACCCATCGCCGCCATCTGCCACGCGCCGTGGCTGCTGGCCGAAGCCGACATCGTCGATGGCCGCACAGTTACCTGTTGGCCTTCGATCCACACCGATATGGCCAATGCCGGGGCCGATGTGGTCGACGAAGAAGTGGTCGTCGACGGGAACCTGATCACCAGCCGCAAGCCGGACGACATCCCCGCCTTTTCCAAGGCGCTGATCGAGGCGTTGACTGACTGAACTTAGAACAATGAAGCCCTCTCCCGCGCTCATCCTGAGCATGTCAAAGGACAGGGGGAGAGGGTTCGGAAAGGGCCGGCTAAAGCCAAGCTCTGAAAAAAGGCCAGCTTAGAACTGCCCCCCGCCCGGCCGCTCAGAATAAACTTTTGGCAAGGCCAGAAGGCGGGGGCCTCCGGCCGATTATACCACCCAGCGTCAACCGCCTGAGGCCTCCGCCTGCCCTTCGGGCAATTCAGCCCAAGCTTTTCGAGGGGCGGGGACGCGCAACGGATCGGTGGGCAAATCAGCATAGGGCATGATCAACGTCCCATCCGGTGCCGCCGTGTAAGACGTCTGCGTCGGATAAGCCAAGCTGATGCCCTCTTTCGCAAAGCGCTCCATGATCGCCACCAGCAGCCGATCCCGCACGGGATGCGCAACGCCCCAATCCGCGCCCGACACGTCAACAATGAACGAAAAATCCAGCGAACTCGCCCCGAAAGCTTCAAATCCGGCACGCGCCACTTTGGCCCCTTGCGCCTCGCCCATCTCGGTAAGCATGGCCGGAATGCGTGCCAGCGTTTCAGGCTTCGTCTCATAAGTCACGCCCAGCATGAAGCTCAACCGGATGTGGCGGCGCACGGTCACATTGCGGATTTCCTTGTCCAGCAGGTTCTTGTTGGAAACGATCAGCAATTCACCGGTAAACAGCCGCACGCGCGTGGTGCGCATGCCGATCTGCTCCACCGTGCCGCTGCTATCGGCCCAACTGATATTGTCGCCCACCTTGAACGGCCGGTCGAACAGGATCGAAACCCCCGCAAACAGATCGGAAAAGATGCCCTGTGCGGCAAGACCGATGGCAATGCCACCAATGCCAAGGCCCGCCACAAGACCCGCCACGTTCACGCCCAGATTGCCCAAGATCAGCACCAGCGCGATGGCAAAGACCAGGAACGTCACCAGTGCTCGGATGATACTCATGGCCGAAGCCAGAGCCCCGTTGCCATGCTGCGCGTCACCTGCGCGGTGCTCCACCACGCCCAGTACCAGTTCGCGGACCCAGATGGCGGCCTGCACCGTCATACCCACAGTGAAGAGGAACGTAATCGTGCGGTCCAGCCACAGCGGCGCGGCGGTATAATTGTCGACGATCTTCGCCGCCAGAATGACCAGAAACCAGAACTTGGTGCGCGCGGCCAGGCGCCCCGCAATCGTCCGCCAACTAACCAGCGCCTCACCTTCGCGGCACAGGCGCTGTGCCAGCTTCTGCACGGTAAGCAGCACCAGCACGATCGCTGCGGCAATCCCTGCGGCAATGGCTATGCGCAGCCAGTTTTCGGCGATCCAGTCACCAGTTTGCGTCAGAAGCAATTCGGAATTGGCGGAAATGCCGCCTTTGGCGGCGCTTTGGGAAACTTGCATGCAGTTCTGAAAGCGTCAGGCCGCGCAGGGTTCCCGGAAATCAGAGTGTCCGGAAATCAATACCAGCCAACTGGCAGCTAATCATCGGCCCTGCATGTCGCGCGCTTCGGCGGGAATGTGAATCACAAGTCCGTCCAGCGCATCGCTCAGTTCGATCTGGCAGGAAAGGCGGCTGGTGCGGGTCACGCCGGCGGCAAGATCCAGCATGTCCTCTTCATCATCGACCGCAGGCGCTAATCGGTCAAACCAGTCGGGCGCAATCACCACGTGGCAGGTGGAACAGGCCATCTGGCCTTCGCACGTGCCTTCCAATGGCATGCCGATATTCTGGCCCAGTTCCAGCAAGCGCTGCCCCGGTTCCGCCTTTGCTGCAATCTTTTCGCCCTTGGCGGTGACGAAGGTGACACTGATCATACTCAAATGACTCCCTGCGCGCGCGCCGCAGCGTTGATCGCCGCAGCCGCCTGTTCCAGTTCATCATCCCCCGAGTAGCGTCCATATCCGATGCGGATCGCCGTTTTGCTATCCCTGTCGGAAAGTCCGAGCGCGCGCAAGACATGGCTTGGCCTGCCAGACCCGCTGGCGCAGGCAGAACCTGCCGAAAATGCCACACTGCGGCATTCTGACAACAGTCGCCCCACATCCAGCCCCGGCAGCCGCAGGTTCAGGTTCCCGCGCCAGCGCTCGGTTGCGCTGCCGTTCAGCGTCCAACCCTTGAACAGCCTGAGCGCTTTTACCCACAGCTTTTCCACATGAGCCCGGTCACTTTCGGACAGACTTTTGCACAGCGCTGCAGCCGCGCCGAACCCTGCGCACAGGGCGGGCGATAATGTGCCAGACCGCAAACCGCCCTCTTGCCCGCCGCCATGGATCAGCGGCGCAAGCTGCACCCCATCGCGCACCCACAGCGCGCCAATGCCTTTCGGCCCATAAAGCTTGTGCGCTGAAATCGCGATGAAATCGGCCCCTTCGGGCGCGGCAATCTTGCCCGCCCCCTGCACCGCATCACACAGGAACAGCGCACCTGCCTCCCGCGCCCGCCGCGCAAAGGCATCGACGGGTTGCACGGTTCCAATCTCGTTGTTCACTTGCATAACTGCAACAAGATCAGTGCCTTGCGGAAACGCCGCTTCGGGATCGACCAGCCCGGCCCCGTCGACAGGCAGCACCGCCACATCAGGATCGATAAAGCGCGCAGTGTCCAGCACTGCGGTATGTTCAATCTCGCTCACCGCCAAACGCTTTGCGCCACACCCGATGATCGCCAGATTTATCGCCTCGGTAGCGCCGGAAGTGAACACCAAACGCCCGCCCGGCGGCAGTAGCGCGGCAACCTGCTCCCGCGCAACCTCCACCGCAGCGGTTGCTGCGCGGCCATAGCGGTGCGGGCTGTGCGGGTTGGCGAATCCAGGCGCTTCCGGCCCAGCCAGCCAGGGCAGCATCGCGTCACGGGCTTCGGGGGCAAGTGGAGTCGTCGCCTGATAATCGAGGTATATCAACCCCGTATCTCCTTCCAAACGGCCACGAATCGGGCAATTTCGGCCTCGGTGGTCTCGCGTCCGATGGACACGCGGATCACCTCGCCGGGGTGTGCGTATCCCATCGCAGTCAGCACATGGCTGGCCTTCAAAGACCCCGAAGAACAGGCACTTCCCGCCGAAACCGCAATCCCTGCGCCATCGAAGCGGATCAGCTGCACCGTGCTGGATTTTCCCGGCATCCGGTAAGCGCCAATTGTCGGCACGCGCGGCGCATCCGGCGCAACGATTTCCGCTCCGCATTCAAGAAGTTGATTCGTCAGCGATTCCCGCAAAGCTGAAGCGGACTTGAGCCATCCATTGCCTGCCTCCAGCGCCGCCACCATACCCAAAACCAGCGGCAAAGCCTCGGTCCCGCCGCGATAGCCGCGCTCCTGACCGCCGCTGGGCTCCAGCAGCGCCCAATCGCGCACGAGCAGCGCGCCAACGCCAACTGGCCCGCCAAATTTATGCGCCGAAAGGACCACCATGTCGGCCTCGATGGGGATGTCCAACTTCCCGGCCCCTTGCGCTGCGTCGCACAGCAGCACCCCTCCGGCGGCGTGAACGGCCTCGGCAATGGCAGCGATATTCTGGACCACGCCGGTCTCGCTATTCACCTGTTGAACAACGATTAAAGGCCGCTTGGTGTCATCTAGGTGCATCTTGGTGCTGTTCAGGATTACCAGCCCATCCGGCCCAACTTCGATCCTTTGTGCGTCCCCCGCCGCCCGCAAGGCGGCATCATGTTCCACTGCAGAAACAAGCACTTGCCCGCACTTTGCGCGCCCAATGCCAAGCGCCAGAGCTTCGCTCGCACCGCTGGTGAAGATCACTTCGCCCGGCCATCCGAGCAGTGCCTTGAGCCGCGCCCGCGCACCCTCCAGCGCAGCCCTTGCGGCCCGCCCCACGCCGTGCGGACTTGATGGGTTGGCCCACATCCTCCACCCATTCTGCATCACCGCCAAGGCTTCGGGCAAAAGCGGCGTGGTGGCGGCGTGATCGAGATAGATCGGATTTGCTGGCAACTTGGGTCCCGGAAATGCGTGGAAAGATTGCTTTGGCAAGGATGCTTTCTATATAGCCATCAGCGCAATTCCCAGCCCCGGCATTCCGTGCCGTGCGGCCAGATCACAGGATAACCCGACAGGCAATGCCATCCGTCATTTTTCCCGGCCCCGAAGGCCGCCTCGAAGGCCGTTTCCAGCCCGCCACGCGCCCTCGCGCGCCGGTCGCCATGATCCTGCATCCGCACCCGCAGGCGGGTGGCACGATGAACGATCGCATCACGCAGGCGATGTACAAAACCTTCGTAGCGCGCGGTTTTGCCACGCTGCGCTTCAATTTTCGCGGCGTGGGCCGCAGCCAGGGCAGCTTTGACAACGGCATTGGCGAGTTGTCTGATGCAGCATCGGCGCTCGATTGGGTGCAGTCAATCCACCCCGAAGCCAGCACCACGTGGATCGCTGGCTATTCGTTCGGCGCGCTGATCGGCATGCAGTTGCTGATGCGGCGGCCCGAGATTCGTGGCTTCATTTCCGTGGCCCCGCCCGCCAACATGTATGATTTCAGCTTCCTTGCACCCTGCCCCGCATCGGGCATCATCGTGCAGGGCACCGCCGATACGGTGGTGACGCCAAATTCGGTGCAGAAGCTGGTCGACAAGCTGCGCACGCAAAAGCACATCACCATCCACCACGATGAAGTGCCCCGCGCCAACCACTTCTTCGAAAACGAACTGGACGAAATGATGCGCGCGGTGGACAACTACCTCGACATGCGTCTTGCGCCGGATTGCCCGATCCGCTGAGGATCAACATCCTTCGATGCTTCGACAGGCTCAGCATGAGCGGAGGGAGATTATTCCCTAAACCCGCTCATCCTGAGCTTGTCGAAGGATGCTGACTCACAACACAAAGTGATCCCCCGCCGCGCGGACGGTGACTTCCGAGATTGATACACCCCACGGCTGGTCGATGGCGTGGATGATCGCATCGGCAATGTGATCGGGCGCCAAGCTCGCATAGTCCATGGCTTCGGGATCAAGCCGCTCCGCCGGGAAAGTGCCAGCGCCCATCTGGCCGACCATGTCCATGAAATCAGGCATATTGTGCGCCACGATGCCAATGCCCGCCGCCTGATTGACAACAGTGCCCGAAAGCCCGGTCGTCGGCACGCCAGTCGGCTTGATCGTCGTCACCTTGATCTTGCCACGGCTTTCCACGCGCAGCGATTCCGACAGGAAGTTGACCGCCGATTTCGACGCACCATAGACCGCCGCGCCAATCACGGGGAAATTGCCGTAGATCGATGACAGGTTGACGATCTGCCCGCGCCCCGCCGCGATCATCGGATCATAGGCGGCGACCATGCCGTTGAGCACGCCCTTGATATTGATATCGATGCACCGCTCCCACGCGGGATAAGCGGCTTCATGATCGGAAAAGAACGCCAGCGGCATGATCCCGGCGTTATTGATCATCACATCGACCGCGCCATAAGCTTCGATAGCCTTGCCGACGAGCGCCTTCACCGCGCCCAGATCGCGCACATCCACCTGCAACGCCTGCGCCGTGCCGCTGCCTGCGGTGATATATTCGACCACCGCTTCGGCTGCGGCCAGATCAATGTCACCACAGGTTACATGCGCACCCAACGCGGCGGCCTTGCGCGCGACAATGCTGCCAAAGCCCCCGCCTGCGCCAGTGATGACGATGGATTTGCCCGCGATGTGGCCGGTCATATGCTCTCCCAATTCAAAGCTCTTTTGGCATTCCGTCGATCAGGATGGTCTTCATTTCCATGTAGGGGAAGAGGCCTTCGGGGCCGCCTTCACGCCCGATGCCCGATTGCTTGAAGCCGCCAAAGGGCAGGCCGAAGTCCATGCGCAACCCGTTCTGCCCGAATCCACCGGTGCGCACTCGCCGCGCGATGCGATAAGCGGCGTCTGCATCGGTCGTCAGCACCGAACCATTCAGACCATAGGCGCTGGCATTGGCGGTGCGGATGGCGTCTTCCTCGTCCTCAACCGGGATCAGGCTGAGCACTGGGCCGAAGATTTCCTCCTGCGCGATGCGGCTTTCGTTCTTCACATTGGCGAACAGCGTGGGTTCGATGAAATAGCCCTGATTGAGATGCGAAGGACGCCCGCCGCCGGTGACGAGATCGGCGGTAGCCTTGCCCTCTTCGATATACATTTCAATGCGTTCCAGCTGGCGCTTCATGGCCACCGGGCCGAGCTGCGCTTCAGGATCGTCCGAATGGCCGATGCGCACCTGCTGCATTTCTGCGGCGATGGCGGCGGCCAGTTCATCGTGACGGTGGCGCGGCACAATGACACGGCTGAGCATTGCGCAGACTTGCCCCGACATCATCGTGATTGTGCCGGTGAGCATCTTGGCGGCGGCATCGATCGGAAAATCGTCGCGGATGATCGCCGCAGATTTTCCGCCCAGTTCCAGCGTGCATCGCGCCATGCGCGCGCCGCAGACAGAGGCGATGCGCTTTCCAGCAACGGTCGATCCGGTGAAGGAAACCTTGTCCACGCCTTCGTTGCAAACAAGGTGATCGCTTGCTTCACGGTGACCGGTGACGAGGTTCACCACGCCTGCCGGAATGCCCGCCGCCTCAGCGGCTTCGGCGATGATATAGGCCTCCAGCGGGGTTTCGGGCGAAGGCTTCATGATCACGGTGCAGCCGGTAAGCAGCGCATAGGCGACCTTGTTCGCCATGATGCCGAACGGCCCGTTCCACGGCGCGATAGCGGCGACGACGCCGACCGGTTCATAGGCGATCAGCGCGGTGTCTGCGGCCATGCTGGGGCGGCGCTGGACGAATTCGAACTGTTCGGCAAAGCCCGCAATCTGGCCCAAGGCCATGACCGCGCCACCGTGCATCGGGCCTGCGAACGAGGCAAGTCCCCCCATTTGCGCGGTCCACGCCCTGGCCAGTTCGGGCACGCGGGTTTCCAGATGGGCAACCATGCGGCGAAAGGCGGCGATGCGTTCCGCAGGCGGCGTGGTGGGCCATGGGCCATTGTCAAAGGCATAGCGCGCGGCGGCGACGGCGGCGTCCATATCGGCCTCGTCCGCCTCGGCTACACGACCCACCACCTGTTCGGTGTTGGGCGAGATCAGATCGATCATGCGACCTGAATGCGCAGGCACCCAGCGGCCAGCGATGTAAACCTTGTCAGGATGGGCGACGTTTACGCCATCGGGTGTCATCTAAATCGTTCCTCTCTCAAGCCGGAGCCAGCGCGCATTCCACGCGCTCGATCAGGCCTTCTTTGATCGTGTAGAAAATAAACTGCCGCATTTCCTGCACTTCGCCCACGGCAATCGGGAAGAAGCCATGCAGGCCGCGGGCATCAAGAGCTTCGCGGGTAAGCGCCTTGACGCCCTCTACCCGGATCACAGCATCGATGGCGGTGAGCGTCTCCGACGCGGCGAAGTTTAGCACGCGCACGCTTTCTATCACGTGATCGTGCAGGAATGCGTAGAAATCCTTGAGCGCCTGCCGTGACCGGATTTCCACGCCGAAGAATGTCATCAGCGGCGGATCGACATAGAAATCCGCAACCGCATCATAATCCTTCGCATTGAACGCGGCGACATAGCGGTCATAGGCTTCGCGGCTGAGCAAGCGGTCTCTCCCAATGGCGGCCGGATTCGGCTCACGCGTCAACGCTAACATTTGATATGGTTTGCGCCAATAGAAAAAGGGCCAGAAAAAGGGGCAGCCATTGCTGACTGCCCCTGTGATGCTTGCAGAAATCCCGACGGATCAGAAGCGCTTCTGCACCGTAACGCCCCATTCCCGCGGGCGGCCAACCTGGCTGTAGGCCGTGCCAGTGAAGGCATAGACCGAAGCGAAGCGGAAGGGGGTGTAATACTCGTTGAACACGTTCTGCACTTCGAACGCGATGGAAAGGTCCTCTTCGGCATTGCGCCAGGTGAGGCGGAAGTTGCCGATGTCATAGGCGTTGAAGAATTCGATCGGCAGGCCCGCTGCGATGCGGCCCGCGCTGAGCCGCCCGGTGTGGGCATAATCGAAGCGCGGCGTGATCGATCCGGCATCGCCCAGTTCGGCGCGATATTGAATGCCCGCGCTCCACTTCCAGTTCGGCGTGACGATCGGATCGCTGAGCAGGATGGCATTGCCCACGCGCGGATCGATATTCTTGTATTCGCCGGTCAAGTGGCTGAGCGAGCCATCGATATCGAGCCCGGGGATCGGCGAGGCCTGAAATTCAACTTCGAAACCCTTGATCTGGCCATTGCCCGCATTCTGACGCGCACCGCAGGGAGCATTCGACCCCAGCGAAGCGCAAGTGATCAACGGGAGCTGGATATCATTGTAATCGTTGATGAACCCAGCCACGTTGAAGCGAAGGCGGCGATCGAACAGATCGGTCTTGAAGCCAATTTCATAGGCAGTGACGGTTTCAGGATCGAAACTGCCGTTCAAAGCCTGAGCCGCATCGAACGGACGCGCGGTAACCCCGCCCCCTTTGAAGCCGGTGCCGACGGTGACATAGGCCAGCACTTCGGGGCTGAAGCGATAGTCAGCTGATACACGCCAGTCCACCCGGTCACCGCGGAACGTCGCGGTAACGCCATCGAGTGCGCCCAGTGCCGTGGACACGGTGCCATCGAAGTTCTTGCGAACGAACGTATAATCCTTCGCCTCTTCGGTGTAGCGCAGGCCGCCGGTAAGGGTCAGCCCATCAATCGGACGGGCAATCACTGTGCCGAACGCCGCCTTGCTATCAGCATTGACCGGATCATTGCCGACGAACTGGATCAGGCCAGCATAGCGAATGTCCTGCCGCGTGAAATAGAGCGAGCGCTGATCGGAGTAGAAGCCACCAACCGTGAAGTCGATCTTGTCACCGATCTTGCCGTTTACGCGAAGTTCCTGACTGAAGAACCAGAACTTGAGATCGTTGTACCCCTGCCCGACCACGCCGAGATCGGGCGTGAAATCATCGTCCGTTCCCCAGATCTGGCGATAGTTGCGATAGGCGGTGATCGACTGGACGTTGAGCGAATCGCTCAACCCGACCGTCAGGTTCGCCGAAAAGCCATAGCCATCGAACTTGAGACGGTTCGGCATTTCGTAGCCCTGGGTAACCTGCCCTCCTGGCGGCGCATAGAAATTGGCATAAGTGCAGAAGCGGCCGCAGGCGTAGTCAGACATGTCACGCCCGGCAAAGCCGCCAAAGGGGAAGCCCACGCTATCAGCACGGGTCACAACTTCGGCTGCGTTGGTGCGTTCTTCGTGCGTGTAATCGCCGATGATGACCAGATCAAAGTTGTCGCTGGGGTTATAGCGCAGCGAACCGCGCAGGCCCGCATAGCCCTTTTCACCCAGCTTATCGATCACGCAGTCCGAACCGGAGCCAGGACGCGCGCTGATCCCTTGCGGATTGCCGGGATTGGCGCAGCCATAATCGACCTGATCGACATAGCCGTTCTGGCGCTTGTAGACACCCGAGACGCGAGCGAAGAGATCGTCGGTCAGCACGAAGTTGGCGCTACCGCGAATGTCCACCCGGTTGCGGCTTCCATAGACCGCTTCAACCATGCCTGAGTTTTCGTCCGTAGGCTTGCGCGAGAACAGCTTGATCGCGCCGCCGATGGCGTTTCGGCCGGTGAGCGTGCCTTGCGGGCCGCGCAGCACTTCGACACGCTCAAGATCGAGCAAGTCGAAGATCGAGCCGGTCAGCGTGGCGTAGTAGACATCATCGACATAGAGGCCGACGCCGGGTTCATAAGCGGGGTTGAAATCGAACTGGCCGACGCCGCGGATCGCCGCGCCGAGCGAGGAGCCATAGGCACCGCCCATGGCATTGAGCTGCACGTTCGGGGCCTGCTGCGCGATCTGGGCGATGTCGGTCTGGTTGCGCGAGGCGAGCAGCGTTGCATCGACCGCAGTGATCGAAAGCGGTGTATCTTGCAGGCGTTGTTCGCGGAACTGCGCGGTGACCACGATCTCGCGCGAGGATTCGGGCGTAGCAGTTTCAGCTTGCGCATCCTGCGCGAATGCAGGCATTGTGAGACACAGCGATAGCGCCGCAAAACTGCCCGCAGCAAGAAGGCGCACGTGTGACGTGGTACGGTTTGTTCTGGCCATAGCCCCTCTCCTAGTTGTTCCTCTTCGGGAACCGCCGATGTTTGTTAGTAAGACATACTAATTATCACTTTGCAAGCCTAACATTTGCGATTGTATCGAGGCGGGAAAAGTGATGCAGATCGGGCACAGTTGAGGGCTTGCCCCAAGCCATGAACCCGGCGATAGACTTCGATTCATGAGCGTTGATCCCTCCATTTCCGCCACCGCCCAGCCGGACTGCGAACCGATTGCTTTCGAAGGCGAAGTGGCTCTTCTTGTTGATCTGCTGAAACTGGGCACGTTTATCGGCACGCCAATGCGTGAAGGCGTGGCCGAACCGCTGGGCCTGACGACCACAGATCTGCGCATCATTCTGGCGCTTGGCGGTGAAGGGGAACTGGCCGGGCACGACCTTTCGGAAATCATGGGCGTGCCGCCGATGAACGTCAGCCGCGCGCTGGCGGTACTGACCGAACGTGGCCTTGTGGAACCGGGACGCAACCGCTCCAACCGGCGGCGCAAGCCTGTGCGACTGACGGCGGCGGGCGACGCACTTTTTGCACAAACTGTGCCGGCCATGGAGCGGGTAGGCGCCAACCTGTTCAAGGGCGTATCCCAGCGCGATCGCGACGCTTTCCGCCGCGTGGCCGCAGCGGTGCTTGCGCGTATCGGCATCTGGGGCGGCTGACACCACACCCTATCTGGTTGCCCTCAAGGCCACTTTTTCTGCAACGCTGTGAACTCACCCACGGCAAAGGCTTTGGCCAGCACCGGATGCGCAAAGCTCATCGGCACCTCGGCGCGGTGCGGCCAGGTTTGGCGCACTTGCGTTTCCGGCAGGAGCCGGTCAGGCCCAATCGGATTTTCCGGGAAGCACACGGCGGCGGGCTGCAGATGCGCGACGGTCTTTGACCAGCCTGCTTCATAATCGGCCTGCCACTGCATCATGTAGTCCAGCCGCTGGATCTTCCAGACGCCGTCTTCCTTGACGTAATCGTTCTCGTAAATGCCGCTCTCCCAGAACTGCTGCGGCATGCCTTCGGGTTTATCCTTCAGGATATCGTCGTGCCAGCCGCCCGCCAGAATGCCCCGGAAGCGGCCCTTGGCGGTTTGGCCATCGGGCGCGATGGTGATCACGTCCTGCAACTGGAAGTGATCAAGCAGAAGGCCATGGACCGGGCCGCGACGGCCGCCGGTGAACAGGTTCTGGAACCACGTGCCGTAAAGCCGCATCACGCCGGCGTAGCCGACGTATTCGCCCGACAGGAACACGACAGCGCCGTCTTTGGCGAACAGACCGGCCACTTCCTCTGGCCGGTTGTAATCGATGTAATAGCCATAGGCCCATTGCAGGCGGCGGATTGCGTTGAGATCTTCCAGTTCGGTCACCCGCGCTTCGAGCGCGGCCAGACGGGCTTCGGTGGAGGATCCGGGGCTGTTCATTTCGACTCTCCCAATCATTCTATTTGTATGTGATACTAACAATTGAGAGGATGATTGCGAGAGGAAAATGATGAGCTGGAAGGGACAGGTGGCCTTTATTACCGGCGGCGTGACAGGGATAGG
>JBEQBV010000048.1:0-17897 GCA_041639635.1 Novosphingobium sp. | reverse complement strand
TGTAACCGATGTACCAATCCAAATTTGGCAGGCCATCGCGCCCGGTCCGCGCGCAATATCGCGCCACCACTTCGTCCAGCTCGGGAATGCCCAAGGCCTTCCGATCAACATCCTGCACGCCGGAACGCCCGGCATTGTCCTGCACCCATGCCGTGCAGAAATAGGTGAAGTCGGCCAGCGGATCGCCCAGCGTCGAAAGCTCCCAGTCCAGCACCGCCACCACGCGCGGCTCGGTGGGGTGGAAGATCATGTTGTCGATGCGGTAATCGCCGTGGACCACGCTGGTGCGGGTCTGTTCGGGCAGGGTCGCGGGCAGCCATTCGATCAGCCGTTCCATCTCGGGCATCGTCTCGGTTTCTGACAGGCGGTACTGCTTTGTCCACCGGTCTACCTGCCGCCCAAAGTAATTGCCCGGCTTGCCATAATCGCCAAGCCGAGCCGCCTCGATGTCGACCGCATGCAGCGCCGCCAGCGTATCGACCATCGCGTCATACGTTGCCCGGCGGAACTCCGGCGTGGCCCCAGGCATTGATCCGTCCCATATCGTGCGTCCATCGACGCAGCCCATCACATAGAACCACGATCCGATCACGCTCTCGTCGGTACACAGCCCGTATTGCCGCGCCACCGGAAAGCCGGTGCCATAAAGCCCGGCTTGCACCTTGTATTCGCGGTCCACCGCATGGGCCGATGGCAGCAATTTGCCGAAGGGCTTGCGCCGCAGCACATAAGGGCCAGACGAGCTTTCAATCTTGTAGGTCGGGTTCGATTGCCCGCCCTTGAACTTCGACACCGTCAGCGGCCCGGCAAACCCCTCGACATGCTCTTCGAACCAGCGGGTGAGGGCGGCCTCGTCCAGCTTGTCGGCCCCCTCGGGCGTCACCGTCCCGCTGAAAGCAGTCTGGGCATCCATCGGCGCTTCGCTCATTGATCGAACACGATCACCGAGCGGGCCGAATGGCCCTGCTTCATCTTCTCGAACCCGTCGTTGATGGCCGAAAGCGGAATGCGCTCGGCAATGATCGTGTCGAGATCGAGCAGTCCGCGCATGTAGAAATCGACCAGACGCGGCAGGTCCACCGGGAAGCGGTTCTGCCCCATGACCGCGCCCTGCAGCTTCTTGTCCGAAAGCAGGTCCATCGCCGAAAGGCCGACCTTGTGGGCCAGCGGCATCATGCCCAGGATTGTGGCCGTGCCCCCTCGGCGCAGCGTGGCCACGGCCAGATCGCCCGATGCCGGACGGCCCACCGCTTCGATGGCGTGATGCACGCCGCCCTTGGTCATTTCCACGATCTGCGCCGCCGAATCCGGTCCTGCATCCATCACATCAGTCGCGCCCAGCTTCATGGCGAGGTCACGCTTTTCCGCAATGGGATCGACCGCGATGATCCGGCCAGCCCCTGCAATCTTGGCGGCATTGATCGTGGCAAGCCCCACGCCGCCACAGCCGACCACGCAAATCGTCTCGCCCGGCACCAGCTTGGCCGCATTGAACACCGCGCCAGCACCTGTGGTTACTGCGCAGCCGATCACGGCAGCGCGGTCCAGCGGCATATCGGGATTGATCGCAACGCAGGCATGTTCATGCACCAGCATCTGCTCGGCAAAGGCCGAAAGGTTGAGCATCTGGTTGACCGTGCTGCCATCATCGCTGCGCGTCAGGCGAGGGGGCTGGCCCGCTCCGCGCCGCGTTTCCGCGCCAAGGCACAGCGCCATCCGCCCGGTGACGCAATATTCGCAGTGGCCACAGAACGCCGAAAGGCAGGTGACGACGGCATCGCCCACTTTCACCGTGCGCACCTCGCTGCCCACCGCTTCAACAATGCCTGCCGCTTCATGCCCCGGCACGGCGGGCAGGGGGTGCGGATAGGCACCATCGATGAAGTGCAAGTCCGAATGGCACAGTCCGCAGGCAGCAGTGCGGATCAACACTTCATGGGGGCCGGGTTTGGAGGCCGTGAGATCGTGGATTTCCAGCGGACTACCCGGTGCGACAAGGACGGCAGCTTTCATCGAACAATATCCCTAAAATCTGCTGCGCCCCCGCGCAGGCGGGGGCCTCGGTGTTGTTACTGAACCTTGGCGTAAAAGGCCTGAGGCCCCCGCCTTCGCGGGGGCGCTAGGTATCGAACGAGAGTTACCGCGCCACCCCCACATCACCGGAACTGAACCCGCGATCCCCACCCGGCATATCGGAATGACGCGCAAATTCGATCCGCGCGATGGAGCGGGCGTGCACTTCGTCCGGCCCATCGGCCAGCCGCAACGTGCGCTGGTGCGCATAGGCTTCAGCCAGGCCAAAATCCTCTGAAACACCGCCACCGCCATGCGCCTGAATGGCATCGTCGATGATGCGCAGTGCCATTTGCGGGGCCTGCACCTTGATCATGGCGATTTCGAGCGCGGCGGCCTTGTTGCCCACCGTGTCCATCATGTCCGCCGCTTTCAGGCACAGCAGACGCGTCATCTCGATGTCGATGCGCGCCTGCGCAATGCGCTGTTCCCATACCGATTGTTCCGAAATGCGCTTGCCAAAGGCCACGCGCGATTGCAGCCGCTTGGCCATCTTGGCCAGCGCTTCTTCGGCAACGCCGATGGTGCGCATGCAGTGGTGGATGCGGCCCGGTCCAAGGCGGCCTTGCGCAATCTCGAACCCGCGCCCTTCGCCCAGCAGGATGTTCGACGCAGGCACGCGCACATCGTTCATCACCACTTCCATGTGGCCATGCGGCGCATCGTCATAGCCGAACACCGGCAGGTGCCGCACGATCTCCACGCCCGGCGCATCGAGCGGCATCAGCACCATCGATTGCTGCTGGTGCCGCTTGGCCTCGAAATCGGTCTTGCCCATCACGATGGCAATCTTGCAGCGCGGATCGCCCACGCCCGATGACCACCATTTGCGCCCGTTGATCACGTAATGATCGCCATCGCGGCGGATCGAAGTTTCGATGTTGGTCGCATCAGACGATGCCACCGCCGGTTCGGTCATCAAAAAGGCCGAGCGAATCTCGCCGTTCATCAGCGGGCGCAGCCACTGCTCCTTATGCTCCAGCGTGCCATAGCGGTGGAACACCTCCATGTTGCCGGTATCGGGCGCAGAGCAGTTGAACACTTCGCTGGCCCAGCCAATGCGGCCCATTTCCTCGGCGCAGAGCGCATATTCAAGGTTGGTCAGGCCCGGACCTTCAAACTCGAATGTCTCTTCCACGTGGTGGTGCCCGCCATTGCGCGGGGGCATGAACAGGTTCCAGATGCCTGCCGCTTTGGCCTTGGCCTTTTCCTGCTCGACTGTCTGCAGAACCTTCCAGCGTTCACCAGTGGCCTGTTCCGCCTTGTAGTCCTTGTGGCGGGGGCGGACGTTGTCTTCGATGAACTGGCGGACGCGGTCACGCCAGTACTTCTGGCGGTCGGTCGGTTCAAAATCCATGAGGCCTCTCCTTGTTGCCCGGCACTGTTCAACGGGCAGGCGGTGATTTCAAGCAGAAAGTTAAGCGTTCGGTTAAGTCGTGTCAGGGATGCAGTCCAGATGCATCCGGGTCTGCCCGCGCCACTTGGTCCAATCGCGCCACCCGCGCTGCGTGGGCGGTCCGATCGATTGGAAAGTGCCGCACGATCAACACCGTGAGCGTCGCCAGCACCGCAATGCTCGCCACATAGGCAAGGCTCAGCCGGTAAGTCACCTCGGGCAAGACCTGATCGGGCGGCGTATTGGCCTCCAGCCCGGCAAAGCTGAGCAGCAGCCCGGCCACGAACACGCCAAGACCTCCTGCGCATTTGCTGGCCAGAAATGCCCCGGCTGAAAGCGTGCCCTCCGATCTTCGTCCGGTCTGCTCCTCCGATGCCTCGACCACGTCGGCCACCATCGACCAGAGCGTCATCGTGCCGGTGACCGTGAACATGTTCGACAGCAGCGTTCCGGCAAACATTCCGGCGAATGCCAATGTGGTCCCATCGGGAGCCCACAGCCCCTGCCAGCGCAGCAGCAGTGGCCCGGCCCAGAACACCATCCCCAGCGGTGCCATTCGGATCACCGTGCCTGCCTTGCCCCAGCGCCTCTGTGCTGGGCCGACCAGCAACGACGCGCCGATCACGCTGGCAAACAGCAGAAACGGAAATGCCTGCAGCGCTGTGGGCGTGAATTTCCAGATATAGAGGTAGAGGTAGTTCGACAGCGCAAAGGTGATACCCTGCGCGGTCAGCGAAGCGGCGATGCCGCCCATCACGATCAGGCAGGCCGGGTGCGAAAAGCTCTCGCGGATATCCCCCAGCGAGGCCAGAGCGCTCTTGCCGCCGACCGCGCGCTCTGGCGGCCAGCCCTTTACCCAGCGGTGCTGCCCGATCGCGGAAACCAGCACGCACGCCGCCATCAGCCCCGCGCCAAACAGCCCGAAATTGCGATAGCCCTCGCGCGCCAACATCGCGTTCGGCAAGAACACGCCATAAGCCAGCAGCAGCATCAGCAACCCGCCACCCCACGAAAACAGGAACCGGAACCGCGTCAACCGCGTCCGCTCGTCATAATCGCGCGTGATTTCCGGGATCAGCGCGGCCGATGGCACCTCGCACATCGCCACCAGCCCACGCACCATGATTGCACAGAACAGCAAGACCCAGAAGTTCGGCTCACCTACGGGCGACCACAGCAGCACCCACGCCAGCGCCAGCGGTATCGGCGCAAGGTACAGGAACGGCAATCGCCGCCCCCAGCTCGTCCGCGTGCGGTCGCTGAAATGACCCACCACCGGATCGATCAGCCCGTCGAAGACCAGCGCGATCAGCAGCGCGAGGCTCACCAGCCGCGCATCCATCCCCAGCACCTGATTGTAAAACAACAGCAGGAACGTGGCGAAGCCATTGTCCTTCACGCCATAGGCCACACTGCCCAGCCCGTTGAACAGGGCGAGGCGGGTGGGCACCTTGCCCGCAACCGGGATCATGCGCCTTTCGCGCCATCCGCCATCTGTTGCAGCGCTTCGAACAAGCCCGGCATGTTGGGGTCCCAGCTATGCCGTGGCCCGATGGTGATCCCGCCATCCACGATCAGCGACGTGCCCGTGACGAAGCTCGCCGCCTCGCTCGCCAGAAACAGCACTGCCTGCGCAATGTCATCAGCCTGCCCGCCGCGAGCCACTGGCTGCGCGCTTTGCGACATCGCCGCAATCGCATCCTTGGCCTGCACCTCCAACGCCTCGGGCATGCCCATAGAACTGGTGAAGATGTTGGTGTTGATGAAGCCCGGCTGCACCGCGTTCACCCGGATCTGGTGCTTGGCCAGATCCGCCGCAGCCACCTTGGTCAGATGCAGCACACCCGCCTTGGCCACGGCATAGGCCGTCGGCGAATAGCCTGGGCCGACAGCGGCCACGCTCGATGTATTGACGAACGCTGCGCCTTTGCGCCCGATCATGTGCGGCACGGCATAACGGATGCCAAACGCGACCGAGCGCAGCAGCAGGTCCATCGTCCGGTCCCAGCCTTCCGGCTCGATCTCGTCAATCGGCGCGCGATCCCCGCCGGCCCCTGCATTGTTGAACACGCAGTCGATCCCACCGGTTTCAGCAGCGGCCCGGTCCATCAGCGCCTTGATGTCCTCACACCGCGTCACATCGCAACGCGCGGTCACCACCTTGCCGTTCGATGCGCTGGCTGTTTCGGCAAGGCCCGCCTCATCAATGTCAGCGGCGTAAACGGTCGCCCCCTCAGCGGCAAAGGCAATGGCCGTCGCCCGCCCAATACCCGATGCAGCGCCGGTCACGACGACCGTCTTCCCGTTGAATCGCATCCCACTCTCCAGCGAAATCATTATCGTTTTACGTTTACGTCAGCTTAGGCGCGAAAGACCCGGCGTCAATGCTCATGCACTTTACGCTACGGCATGCTCGCCTTGCCCCAAAGCGCAGGCAAAGCCCGAAAATTCGGCGCTTGCCACGGGCGTGCGACTCGCTTTAACCTGTCGATTAAGAGAGGAGCACAACCATGTCTGACCATGATGCTTTCCGCGCCGAAATTCGCGCCTGGCTTGAAGAAAACTGCCCGGCAGAAATGCGCGAACCTGCCCGCGACGAGGCTGACGTGTGCTGGGGCGGCCGCAATTTCCAGTTCAAGAACGAAGCGCAAAAGACCTGGCTCGAACGCTGCGTCGCCAAGGGCTACACCGTGCCGGATTGGCCAACGCCCTATGGCGGCGCAGGCATGTCTCCTGCACAGGCAAAGATCTGGCGCGAGGAATGCGCCCGCATCGGCGCGCGTCCGCCGCTCTCCAGCTTCGGCATCTGGATGCTCGGCCCCGCGCTGCTGAAGTTCGGCACGGAAGAGCAGAAGGTCCACTACCTGAACCAGATCGCCCGCGGCGAAATCCGCTGGTGTCAGGGCTATTCGGAACCGGGCTCCGGCTCCGACCTCGTCAGCTTGCAGACCTTCGGTGAAGACAAGGGCGACCACTGGGTCGTCAACGGCCAGAAAATCTGGACGTCTTATGCGGACAAGGCCGACTGGATCTTCTGCCTTGTCCGCACCGACAAGGCGAACAAGTATCAGGGCATCAGCTTCCTGCTGTTCGATATGACCACGCCCGGCGTCACCACCAAGCCGATCAAGCTGATCAGCGGCAATTCGCCCTTCTGCGAAACCTTCTTCGACAATGTCGTGGTGCCCAAGCACCAGATCGTCGGCGAACTCAATCGCGGTTGGGACGTCGCCAAGTACCTGCTCGGCCATGAGCGCGAGATGATCTCGGGCGCAGGCGGCGGGGACCGGCTCAACGCCATTGGCGCGGTCGTTGCGCGCAACGGATTGGAAGACCCGATCCTGCGCGCCGAACTGGCGCAATTCGATGTCGATGCGCTGGCCTATGCCTGCATGGGTGAGAAATTCCTCGACGAAGCCAAAGTCGGCAAGGCGCACCCCGCGCAGCCCAACATGATGAAATATGTCGGCACTGAACTGAACAAGCGCCGCCACGAATTGCTGATGGCCGCAGGCGGTGCCACCGCGCTCGAATGGGATAGCGAGCGCACCAGTGGCGGCACCCCCTCACGCTCATGGCTGCGGACCAAGGCCAACTCGATTGAGGGCGGCACCAGCGAAGTCATGCTCAACGTCGTTGCCAAACGCATTCTCGAACTGCCCGGAGCCTGATCGATGCCCCTGTACCACACCGAAGATCAGGCCATGCTGGCCGATACCGTCACCGGTTTCATGGCCGATGAAGGCGCGATCAAGCAGCAGTTGCGCCACTTCCGCGACATGAACTGTCAGGACGGTTTCGGCCACGCCTTATGGAAGCAATTCGCCGAAATGGGCCTCACCGGCATGCTCGCCAGCGAAGCAGACGGCGGCCTAGCCATGGGCCATGTCGAAGCCGGGATCGTGCTGCGCGAAATCGGCCGCAACCTCACGCCGTCGCCGTTCCTGACCACCTCGGTCATGGGCGTCACCGCGCTTTCGGGCGCATCCGACGAACTGCGCGGTCGCTGGCTGCCCGGCGTGATCGCGGGTGACAGCGTGCTGGCGCTAGCCATCGACGAAGGCCCCAAGCACCGCCCCGAACGCATCGCCTGCAAGGCCGAAAAGGCTGGCAACGGCTTCCGTCTGCAGGGCCGCAAGGCGTTCGTCGTCCAAGGTGCCTCGGCAGACGCCATCATCGTCGCCGCGCGTACATCGGGCAGTGACAATGATGCAGATGGCATCACGCTGTTCGCGGTGCCCAAAGATGCTGCAGGCGTCTCCCACGAAAACCTGCGCTTGGTCGATAGCGCCATGGCCAGCAACGTCACGTTCGACAATGTCGAACTCGATGGCGATTGCGTGATCGGCGAAGTCGATGGCGGGCGCGCATTGTTGAACAAGGTCATCAACGCAGGCCGCATCGGCGCTGCGGCAGAGTTGACCGGCGTAGGGCAGGGGGCTTTCGATATCACCACCGCCTACCTCAAAACGCGCAAGCAGTTCGGCCAGCTGATCGGTGAATTCCAGGCCCTCCAGCACCGAGCCGCGCACCTCTATTCCGAACTGGAGATTGCCGAAGCTGCCGTTATCAAGGCCCAGCAACTGCTCGATGGCAATTCGGAAAAGGCCGACCTGATGGTCTCGGTCGCCAAGGCCAAGGCATCAAAGGCCTGCAATCTCTCGGTCCGTGAAGGCGTGCAGATGCACGGCGGCGTCGGCATGACCGATGAATACGACATCGGCCTCTACATGAAGCGCGACCGTTCATTGGCCGAATTCATGGGCGACCAATACTACCACGCCGAACGCGTAGCCCAGCTCAGCGGTTACTAAGACGTCTCCCCCTCCTTTTCAGAGGAGGGGGCCGGGGGGGGGTGGCGCGCAAACTCCACTCCTTGCGCCTGATGCTTCGACAAGCTCAGCATGAGCGGACTTTGTTACCAGCCCAATCCCGCTCACCCTGAGCCTGTCGAAGGGTGCACGCACGAGGTTAGGATGAGAAAACAAGCTGCCGGTCAGAGCCAGCAAGGGAACGAACCAATGGACTTCACCAAACTCTTCAGCCTCGAAGGCCGCATCGCCGTCGTCACCGGCGGATCGCGCGGCATTGGCGAGATGATCGCCGAAGGCTTCATCGCCGCCGGATGCGAGCGCGTTTACATCACCGCGCGCAAGGTGTCGGTGGTCGAGGAAACCGCCGCCCGCCTCGGCGAACGCTGCATCGCCATCGCCGGAGACATTTCCAACGTGGCGGGAATAGAACAACTCGCCGCCGACCTCGCCGCGCGCGAGGACAGGATCGACATTCTGGTCAACAACGCAGGCGCGGCATGGGGCGCAGAGTTTGAAGATTTCCCCGAAGTGGGCTGGGACAAGGTCATGGACCTCAACGTCAAGACCCCGTTCTTCCTTACGCAGAAACTCCGCGACCTGCTGATGGCTGCCGCAAAGGATGGCCAGCCAGCCAAAGTCATCAACATCGCTTCAATCGATGGCCTGCGCATCAACCCGTGGGAAACCTACAGCTATCAGGCCTCAAAGGCGGCGCTGGTCCACCTAACCAAACGCATGGCCGCGCGCCTGATTCGCGACAACATCGTGGTCAGCTGCATCTGCCCCGGCGCATTCCCTTCGGAAATGAACAAGGCCGCTGCCCGCAACCCCGAAGCCTCGTCAAAAGGCATCCCGTCAAAGCGGGTGGGCACTATCGAGGACATGGCCGGTGGTGCGATCTTCCTCGCCAGCCGCGCGGGCGATTACGTGGTCGGCACGCCGCTGCCCATCGATGGCGGTATCGTCAACGGCTGGATTCCCGAAAACGCGATCGATCCCAATGGCCACTGATCATAAAGCGCGCGAAGTCCGTGCTCTTACCGAAGGTCTGACATTCGGCGAAGGCCCTCGCTGGCGCCCGGACGATCGCGGTGGGCGGCTCTGGTTCAGTGATTTTTTCAGCCATTCCGTTCGCTCGGTTGGAATGGATGGCCAGATGCAGGTCGAACTTCAACTCGAGGAAAAACCCTCCGGCTTGGGTTGGATGCCCGATGGGTCGTTGCTGTTCGTGGCAATGGAATCGCGCGAAGTGCGCCGTCGATGGCCAGATGGCCGGATCACGGTTCATTCCGATCTTTCGTCAGTGGCCGCCTTTACCTGCAATGATATGGTGGTTGACGAACAGGGTGGAGCTTGGGTCGGCAATTTCGGTATCGATTTTGCTGATCTTACCACGCGCAGTTTTGAAAGCATTGCCACAAACCCTCCGCTTGCCGATCTTGCGCGCGTTGAGCTCTGCGGGACGGTGTCTATTGCCGCGCATGGCCTCGCTTTTGCCAATGGTAGTGTGATCACTCCCGATGGAACAACGCTGATCGTTGCGGAATCTCTCGGTCGGCGCCTGACGGCCTTCACCATCTCGCCCGAAGGCCGTTTGTCCGACCGACGCGTTTGGGCTGAAGTCCCAGAGTGTTCGCCTGATGGTATCACGCTGGATGCCGAAGGCGCGGTCTGGTTTGCCAATGCCTTTGCCGGAGAATGCGTGAGAGTTGCACAAGGGGGTGAAGTCCTTGAGGTGATCTCCACAGGTGATCGCAACTGCTATGCCTGCATGCTCGGCGGTCCGGAAGGTCGTCATCTGTTCATGCTGGTCGCCGATGTGATCGAACCAGCCGCAGGGTTGCAGCCCAACGGTGCAATTCTCGTGGCTGAAGTGGATGCACCCCACGCTGGCCGTCCCTGACGATCAGCGCGGCCTCCCTTCAGGCGCACGTTACCCTCGCATCAACCCGCGCACAAAATCGATCAGCCCGGTCTGCCGCGTGCGCTTCATCCGCTCCGCCGCCAGAATCTCGCGCACTTTCTCGAAGCAGCCTTCTACCTCGTCGTTGATCACCACATAGTCATAGCCGTCCCAATGGCTGATCTCGGCTTGCGCGCGTGCCATGCGTGCGGTGATCACTTCGGGACTATCGGTGCCACGCCCGGTCAGACGGCGGTGCAATTCCTCAAGGCTGGGGGGAAGGATGAACACGCGCACCACATCGGCCTGCGCCTTTTGATAAAGCTGCTGCGTGCCCTGCCAGTCGATATCGAACAGCACATCACCGCCCGCCTTCAACCGGTCGCGGATGCGGCCCTTGGGCGTGCCGTAGCAATTCCCGAAGACGACAGCCCATTCATAGAATTCGCCCTCATCCACCATGCGGTCGAACTCGGCCTTGTCCACGAACCAGTAATCCCGGCCGTCAACCTCGCCCTCGCGCATCGGACGGGTCGTGACCGAGACGGACGCGGCAATTTCCGAATCCTCGGCCAGCAATTTGTGGGCAATAGTGGTTTTGCCCGCGCCCGAAGGCGATGACAGAATGAGCATCAGGCCCCGGCGGTGCAGGGTATCGTTGTCGTCTGAGTCTTGAACCATGTGCGCTAGTGGCGCATCGGCTCCGGGCCGGTCAAGAGCGGATCGGTCCGCCCCGTTGCAGGGTTCAGGCCTTCTTGCCGCGTTCAGCCTGCTCTTCCACTGCCTCGGCACCTGCGGCCTTCCGCTTTCGCTTGCGGTCATACAGCGATTTGGCCACCAGCCCGCCGCCAACGATAATTGCGCCGGGCACCGATCGGGTCGCCACGCGGGCCAGCGCCGTGCCGACCAGCGTTTGCACCATGGTCCGGCCCTTGATGATCCGCCCGGCCTTCTTCTCGCCCACGGACGTGCCGACCAGCCCTTTTTCCACCCCGCGCCGCAACAGTGCGCCACCGGCACGCAGTGCGATGTCAGCCAGAATCAGGTTGGTCATCGGGTTGCTGCTTGGTGCAGGAACTTTGGACGCAGCCTTTCGTGCCACTGTCAAAACCCGCTTACCACTCTTCGTCATGCCCATGCCTTTAGTCAGCGGGCCAGCGTGACCCTATTTTTTCTTGCCGAAATCAACGGTTACCACGTTCGACCCATCGTCTGCCCGCTCAACGGCAGGCTTGTCGGCTTGTTCCGGCGAATCGTTTTCTGCAGGCTCAACCGGTTCCGCTTCGTCATCCACCACGGCCTGAAACTGCAGGCCAAAGTCCACGGCCGGATCGACGAAGGCCGTGATGGCAGAGAACGGTATCACTAGCGTCGAAGGGATCTGGTTGAACGAAAGGCCTACGCTGAACAAGTCTGGCTCCACGCGCAGATCCCAGAACTTGTTCTGCAGCACGATGGTCATTTCGTCCGGGAAACGTTCGCGCAAACGCTGCGGAATGTCCACGCCGGGCGCGCCGGTCTTGAACGTGATGTAGAAATGGTGCGTGCCCGGCAGCATCCCGCCGCCAGCGGCCACTTGGCCCAGCACGCGCCCCACCACGGCGCGCAGCGCCTCCTGCACGATTTCGTCGTAGGGGATCAGACTGTCAGGTGCATCGCTCATGCCGCCACAACTGACCGCACAGGCCGCGTGGGTCAAGGGGTGACGGACATTGATTCTCAAGAAGAGGGGCGTATAGGCGCTTCCCATGCGCACTGGATCGATCACCCGCAAGACCGAAGAAACCGACATCGCTGTGTCGGTAAACCTTGATGGCACCGGCACCTACAAGGTGGAAACCGGCATTGGCTTCCTCGATCACATGATCGAACAGTTCAGCCGCCACTCGCTGATCGATATCGAATGCCGCGTGAAGGGCGATCTCCACGTCGATCAGCACCACACCACCGAAGACAGCGCCATCGCGCTGGGCCAGGCCATTGCGCAGGCGCTGGGCGATAAAAAAGGCATCACCCGCTACGGCCACACCTATTCGCCGATGGACGAAGCGCTGAGCCGCGTCGCGCTCGACATTTCAGGCCGCCCGGTGCTGATCTGGAAAGCCGCATTCACCCAGCCGCGCCTGGGTGAGATGGATACCGAACTGTTCGAACACTGGTTCGCCTCGGTCAGCCAAGCCGCCGGAATCACGCTGCACATCGAAAGCCTCTACGGCTCGAACAACCACCACATCATTGAGGGCATCTACAAGGGCTTCGCCCGCGCGATGCGGCAGGCCATCGCCATCGATCCGCGCAAGGCCGATGCGGTGCCCTCCACCAAGGGCATCCTCGGTGGCTAAGGCGGTGTCTTTTGCTCAAACATCGAGCCACCACACTCCGCTCATCCTGAGCCTGTCGAAGGATGGGTTTACGCAACGTGCTTCGACAAGCTCAGCACGAGCGGATTTTGGGTTAGAGGGCATGGCAAATGTCTGAAACCCTCGCGCTGGTCGATTACGGCGCGGGCAACATCCGCTCGGTCGAAAACGCGCTGAAAGCGGCAGGCGCGCAGGGCGTTGTCGTCACTGCCGATCCGAGTGTCGTTCGCGCCGCTGATCGCATCGTTCTGCCGGGTGTTGGTGCGTTCAAGGCCTGCGTAGGTGCTCTTAGGTGCGTTTCAGGATTGGTCGAGGCGATGGAGGAGCGCGTGCTGGTTGGCGGCGCCCCGTTCCTTGGAATTTGCGTGGGAATGCAATTGCTTGCCGATCGTGGTGTGGAGCATGGCGTCACCGATGGTCTAGGCTGGATCGGCGGCGAGGTTCGCGCAATCGAACCGGCGGACCCCAGCATCAAAGTGCCGCACATGGGCTGGAATGACGTTGCCCCCATGCCCCACAAAGGCGGCGCAGAACTGCTGGATGCGGGTGAGGCCTACTTTCTCCACTCCTACCACTTCGTCGCCGAAGAGGGCGCAGACGTGGCGGCGCTGAGCGACCACGGCGGCGGTATCGTCGCCGCTGTGGCGCGTGACAATATCCTGGGCGTGCAGTTCCACCCGGAAAAGAGCCAGGCCTATGGCCTCGCGCTGCTTGCCCGTTTTCTTGAATGGAAGCCCTGATTCTATGATCGTTTTCCCGGCCATCGATCTCAAGGGCGGGCAAGTCGTCCGCCTCGCTGAAGGCGACATGGATCGCGCGACGGTCTATGGCGACAACCCTGCGCATCAGGCCACGCTGTTTGCGCAGGCGGGTAGCCAGTTCCTCCATGTCGTTGATCTGGATGGCTCTTTTGCAGGCCGTGCAGAGAACCGCGAGGCGGTGGAAGGCATCCTAAAGGCCTTCGACGGTCATGTCCAACTCGGCGGCGGCATCCGCACGCGCCAGGCGGTGGAAGGCTGGTTCGACCTTGGCGTTTCGCGGGTCGTGATGGGCACGGCGGCGCTGAAAGACCCGCAGTTCGTACGTGACATGGCCAAGGAATTTCCCGGCGGCATCGTCGTCGCGGTGGACGCGCGCGATGGCATGGTCGCGACCGAGGGCTGGGCCGATGTGTCCGACGTTGAAGTCGTCGACCTCGCCCGCCGGTTCGAGGATGCAGGCGTTGCCAGCCTGCTGTTCACCGACATCGGCCGGGACGGCCTGCTCAAGGGCGTGAACCTCGATGCCACCGTCGAACTGGCTCGCCGTGTGGACATTCCGGTGATCGCGAGCGGCGGGGTGAAGGGCATCGATGACATTCGGATGCTGAAGATTCACGAAGTTGACGGGATCGAGGGCGTCATCACCGGCCGTGCGCTGTTCGAAGGACGGCTCGATCTGGCCGCCGCGATTGCGATGGCTGAGGCCTGAAATGGTGCGGGGCATCCTTCGACAGGCTCAGGATGAGCGGAGGTGGAGGAACCCGCCTGCAAAAACTCCGCTCATGCTGAGCTTGTCGAAGCATGCCAGCCCCACGCCCAACTGGAGCCAGACAAAATGACCGTCCGCGTCCGCGTCATCCCCTGCCTCGATGTGCGCGATGGCCGCGTGGTCAAGGGCGTGAACTTTGTCGATCTGCGCGATGCTGGTGATCCGGTGGAGCAGGCCCGCGCTTATGACAAAGCGGGCGCGGACGAGCTGTGCTTTTTGGATATCTCCGCCAGCCACGAAGGGCGCGGCACGCTGCTCGATGTCGTGGCCCGCACGGCAGAAGTATGCTTCATGCCGCTGACCGTCGGCGGCGGGGTGCGGGCGGTGGAAGACGCCCGCGCGCTCTTGCTGGCAGGGGCCGACAAGGTTGCGGTCAATTCCGCCGCCGTCGCCCGGCCCGAACTGGTGCGCGACATTGCCGAGAAGTTCGGGGCGCAATGCGTGGTCGGCTCGGTCGATGCGCGCAGGGTTGCGCCCGGCAAATGGGAAATCTTCACCCACGGCGGGCGCAAAGCCACCGGCATCGATGCGCTGGCCCATGCGGTGAACCTTGCCACGCTGGGGGCGGGGGAATTGCTCGTCACCTCGATGGACGGCGATGGCACGCAGAAGGGCTATGACCTTGAACTGACACGCGCGATTGCTGATGCTGTGCCAGTGCCGGTCATCGCCAGCGGGGGCGTTGGCTCGCTCGACCACCTGGTCGAAGGCGTGACCCAAGGCCATGCCAGCGCGGTTCTGGCCGCCTCGATCTTCCATTTCGGCACGCACTCAATTGCAGAGGCGCACGCGGCCTTGCGCGCTGCGGGGCTGCCTGCGCGGTCTTGAGTCCCAAGATGGGTCATTAACCATCTGTTATAAGGGATTTTACCGAATCACGGCTTCTGGCAAGGCTGCGGCGTTAACAACCGCAAAGGTCGCTCTTGCTCGTGGTACGTCTGGTTTCTTCCCTTCTCGCATTTGTTGCAACGGCCGCGCCCGCTGCGGCGCAGTCGGGCGGCATTTCCATTCCCGAACCCACTGATGGCGCGCTGTTTGCGCTGGGCGTGGTCGGCCTGATCGTCGGCCGCCAGATCGCCAAGCGGCGGGGTTGACCCACACCCCCCATCCGCGCCATTGCGTGCGGTATGGAACACGGTGACATCCTCGCCCGGCTCGAAGCCATAATAGCCCAGCGCCGCACAGGCGATCCATCGTCGAGCTATGTGGCCAAATTGAACGCCAAGGGCATCGCCAAGATCGCGCAGAAAGTGGGCGAAGAGGGCACCGAAACCGTCATCGCCGCGCTTGCTGGAGACCATGACGAACTGGTGGGCGAGGCCGCAGACCTGATCTTTCACCTGATGGTGCTGCTATCGGCCAAAAATGTGCCGCTGGCCGAAGTGCTGGCCGAACTCGAACGCCGTGAGGGCACATCAGGTATCGCCGAAAAAGCCAGCCGGAGCGCATAACATGGCCGTAGATGCAACGCTTCCCTATGATGACCAGAACATCTTCGCCAAGATCCTGCGCGGCGAAATCCCCAACCGCACGGTCTATGAAGACGAGTTTGCGCTGGCGTTCCACGATATCAACCCGCAGGCCCCCACGCACATTCTGGTGATCCCCAAGGGCGCTTTCGTGTGCTGGGACGATTTCTCCGCCAAGGCGTCCGAGGCCGAAATTGCAGGCTTCGTGCGCGCCGTGGGCAAGGTGGCGCGTGATCTGGGACTGGTTGCGCCGGGTTATCGCCTGCTGGCCAATACCGGCACCGATAGCCATCAGGAAGTGCCGCACCTGCATGTCCATCTCTTCGCTGGACAGCCGCTCGGCCCCATGCTCGCACGCTGAACCGGCGCAAGGCAGGGATAAGCGGTTAACCAACCCTTGCCCTACGACTCGTCGCAAGGCTAGAGTCGGGCGCGAATGCACATTCCCACTCCGCCTTCCGGCCTGTTCGATGGCCCGCTGCACCTCTACCCCGTCCGCGTCTACTTTGAAGACACGGACCTTTCGGGCGTGGTCTATCACGCCAACTATCTGCGCTGGTTCGAACGCGCCCGGTCTGACATGCTCCGCCTGCTGGGCATAGACCAGCGCACCGCACACGAAGCGGGCGAGGGGGCCTATGCCGTGAGCGAAATGGACCTGCGCTATCTGCGCCCGGCCAAGCTGGACGACGCTGTGCTGATCCGCAGCCACGTGGCCGAACTTTCGCCCGCCACCTGCCGGATCGTGCAGCGTGCGTTCAGGGAAGACACGCTTCTGTGCGAAGCGAAGGTGCGCGTTGCCTTCGTTGCGCCCAATGGCCGCCCGCGCCGCCAGCCGCGCGATTGGGTGGCTGCCTTTCAAACCGTTACAATCGCTTCCGAAGGACTTGATCCCGCATGATTCTCCCGATGCTCGCCAATGGCGTTTCCTTCGCGCCAACCTCGCTGAACCCGGTGCAACTGTTCCTCGATGCCGATTACGTGGTGCAGGCCGTGATGATCGGCCTCGTGCTGGCCAGCGTGTGGACATGGACGATCATCATCGGCTTTTCGCTTAAAATGGGCAGCGTGCAGCGCGGTTGCGACAAGTATGAGCGTGAATTCTGGGAAACGCGCGATATTGATGCGTTTCAAAAGGAGATGAAGGGCAAGGACTTGCCGTCGATGCGCGTGGCCAATGCCGCCCTTGCCGAATGGCGGCGCTCCACCAGCGGCAAGGCGATTGACCGCGAAGGCACGCGCCAGCGGTTGACCACGGCGCTCGACGGCGCAGTGGTGCAGGAAACCGATACGCTGGCCAGCCGGTTGAACTTCCTTGCCACGGTTGGCTCGGTCGCGCCGTTCGTGGGCCTGTTCGGCACGGTGTGGGGCATCATGGACAGCTTCTTCAACATCGGCGCGCAGCAGAACTCCTCGCTCGCGGTGGTGGCTCCGGGTATTTCCGAGGCGCTGTTTGCCACCGCCATCGGCCTGTTCGCCGCTATTCCCGCAGTGATCGCCTACAACCGCTTTTCGCACCGCGTGAACCGCTTCGAAACGCGGCTCTATCGCTTTGCTGACCGGTTCCACGCCTCGCTCAGCCGCGAACTGGAGGCCTGAGCCGTGGCGATGTCAGTCGGAGGCGGCGGAGGCAGTCGCGGGCGCGGACGGCGGGGCCGTGGTGGCCGCACCGCGATGAGCGAGATCAACGTCACGCCGTTTGTCGACGTAATGCTGGTGTTGCTGATCATATTCATGGTCACTGCACCGATGCTGGCCGCGGGCGTCCCGGTGGACTTGCCCGATAGCAAGGCCGATCCGCTGGACCAGCAGCAGGATCAGATTACGGTGAGCATTGATGCCAATGGCGGCGTGTTCCTTGATGAGGAACAGCTTGCGCCGGGTGAATTGACCGACCGTCTGGCCGGGCTGCAGCGCGGGGAGAAGCCCCCGCTCGTCACCTTGCGCGCTGATCGCGTGCTCGATTGGGGCCGGGTCGCCGCAGTGATGGGCGAATTGAACGCGGCGGGCTTCAAATCGATCTCGCTGGTCACCAACAGTTCATCCGCGCCGCAATAGGCCTGTTGCGATGCGAGAATCCACCGCAGGGCGTTTGACGAAGCAGGAAGGCGCAGGGTTGGCCATTGCGGCCGCCGCCCACGCCGCGCTGCTTGGCGTCCTGATGCTGTCGCCGCCGGGAAAAACGGTGAAGCCACCGCCCCAGCGGATGGAGGTGACGTTTTCCGAAGAGATATCGCAACAATCGACATCGCCCGATCCGATGGCAGAGGCCGCGCCCGATGTTGCGCCGGAATTGGGGGAGGCGCAGCCGGAGCCGGTCGTCGAACCGCAGGCACAGCCTGAACCGCCCCG
>JBEQBV010000047.1:0-17965 GCA_041639635.1 Novosphingobium sp. | reverse complement strand
TCGGCCAAGGTCGATTGGCGCAAGAAGATGAGCGACAATGTCGCCTATGGCTTGCTGGTCTATACTGGCCTGCAAATCTTCGTCACCATGCACGAGATTCAGGGATCGAGCGCATCGATCCTGCCGCTGTTCGTGCTGGTGGTGCTGGTGGCCGCCATCATTCCCCTGTTCCGCCAGTTTGAACGCCGGTGGGAACACCTGACCGACGAACAGGCGCACAACATGGCGTACAAGGCCGCGTATCGGCGCGATCAGATCAAGGTTTGGGCACTTGCCGCAATCCTGCCTATCGTGATCACCGGGGCCTATCGCGCGCTTTCCATGATGTTCTGAAGGGACTTAGGCTCTGCATCTGATTGCTAGGGCACGTTCCCTGTTCTAGACCCCGCAACCTTGCTGTTGCGAAAGGTCCTTTCATGCTTTCACCTGCCGATGCCCGCGAACGCTGCGAAGCGCTGATCGAACGCGCGCTCCGGGCAGGCGCGGATGCGGGCGATGCCGTCTATGTCGGCAGCGGTTCCGAATCGGTTTCGGTCCGTTTGGGCAAGCTGGAGGATGTGGAACGCTCCGAATCCGAAAGCGTGGGCCTGCGCGTGTTCGTGGGCGGGGCTTCGGCCTCGATCGGATCAACCGACCTTGGCGATGCGGCGCTGGATGAATTGGCCAGCCGCGCGGTGGCCATGGCGCGGCTGGCTCCGGCTGACAAGTTTGCCGGCCTTGCTGCAGAAGACCTGCTGCTGCGTGGGCCTCTGCCCGATCTTGATCTGGAAGATGCAACCGAGCGCAGCCCGGCAGACTTGCGCCTTATGGCCGAAGAAGCCGAATATGCCGCGCGCGCCATTCGGGGTGTGACCAACAGCGAAGGCGGCGGTGCCAGCACAGGGCGCGGGCTCTTCGCGCTTGCCACCAGCCACGGTTTTTCCGGCGCTTATGCTGCGTCCAGCCACAGCCTTTCGGCCAGCGTCGTGGCAGGCGAAGGCAGTGCCATGCAGCGCGATTATTCGTGGCGTAGCGCGCGCCATGCCGCAGACCTGCTCAGCCCCGAAGCCATCGGGCGAGAAGCAGGCGAACGCGCCGTGCGCCGCCTCAATCCGGGGCGGGTCAAAAGCGGCCCGATGCCGGTGGTGTTCGATCCGCGTGTGGCAGGCTCGCTGGTCGGGCACCTGATCGGCGCAATGTCGGGCGCTTCGATTGCGCGCCGCGCCAGCTTCTTGCTGGACCGTGATGGGCAGAAGCTGTTCGACAGTTCGATCACCATCACCGACGATCCGCTGCGCCTGCGGGGCCTGCGTTCACGCCCGTTCGATGGAGAAGGCCTGCCCACCGCCCCGCGCAAGCTGGTTGATGCGGGCCACATCACCGGCTGGCTGATGGATGCCGCTGCCGCACGCCAACTTGGTGCTGCGCCCACCGGCCACGCCTCGCGCGGGTCATCGGGCGCGCCGCATGTCACCTCCAGCAATGTCGTGCTGCAACCGGGGCGAGTCTCGCCCGCTGAATTGATGGCCGACATCGCCGATGGCGTCTATGTGACCGAGTTGATCGGGCACGGGATCAACGGCGTAACCGGCGATTACAGCCGGGGTGCTTCGGGCTTTCGCATCGTGAATGGCGAACTGGCCGAGCCGATTGCCGAATTCACCGTGGCCGGGAACCTGATCGACATGTTCGCCGCCCTGACCGCCGCCGATGACCTTGAAATCTACCGCGGCATCGATTCGCCCACGCTGCGGGTGGACGGGATGAGCGTCGCGGGGGATTAGGGGGGAGCCCACAACCTGCATCCCCCGTCTCCCAAACCGCTCATGCTGAGCCTGTCGAAGCATGCTTGCGCGGCGTGGGTGGTCCACCCTTCGACAAGCTTAGGCTGAGCGGGCTTTGGGAAAAAGCGCGACGCAGTGAAAACAAAAAAGGGCGCCGGTTCCGCTGAACCCGCGCCCTTTTTTCAGCCCTGATCTAAGCGTCAGTCTGCCTTGGCAGCCTTGGCGCGTTCGATGGCTTCGATGGTGATCTGGCGTGCATCGTCTGCGCCGCCCCATGTGCCCACGCGCACCCACTTGTCCTTTTCCAGGTCCTTGTAGTGCGTGAAGAAGTGTTCGATCTGCTGCAGCACGATTTCGGGGATGTCTTCCTTTTCCTTCACGTCCGAATAGTACGGGAAGGTGGAATCGACCGGCACACAGACCAGCTTTTCATCGCCGCCATGTTCGTCTTCAAGGTTCAGCACGGCAATCGGGCGCGCGCGCACGACCGAGCCGGGGACGAAGGGCGAGCGCGCGATGACCAGCGCGTCCAACGGATCGCCATCAGGCGAAAGTGTGTGCGGCACAAAGCCATAGTTGGCCGGATAGCGCATCGGCGTGTGCAGGATTCGGTCCACGAACAGCGCGCCCGAAGCCTTGTCGAATTCGTACTTCACCGGCTCACCGCCGACGGGAACCTCGATGATCACGTTCAGGCTTTCCGGCGGATTGTCCCCAGTGGGAATCATGTCGATGCGCATCTTTGCCCCTATTGGTTGGCTGGTAATAACGCGCAGGCCCTAGCGAAGCGGCTTGTGCGCTGCAACAAGACTTATGGCGAACGGCTCACCTTCAACGAGGTGAGCCGCTCCCGATCACTTCTTTGCAGCAGATGGGCGTTTGGGTTCGAACAACAGGTCAAGGCCGACAGGGGCCTTGCCCGGCGTCACGCGCTCCAGCCATGGGTAGCGCAGACCATCCTTGTAATCGATGCGCAAATTGTCAAACTGGTCGCCGCGCTTGACCAGCAGGTCGAGCGGCGCGCCCTTTTCGCCCTTGGCAGCCGTGATCGCCTTCTTGATCGCATCGGCGCTATAAGCCAGCCCATTTACCGCCACGATCTGCGCCCCGGTCACGATCCCGGCGTTGAAGGCCGGGCTGTCCCACCGCGTGCCGGTAACCTTGCCGTCCCTGTCGAGCGAGAGGCCGATGGAATTGTTGAGATTCAGCCCCTTGCCGAAATCCATCCCCGCCTTGGTATAAGGGTTCGGCTCTTCCTTCCACACCAACTTGTATCCGCCCTTGGTGATCCCGTTCAGCGGTGCGGGCTGGCCCGGCTGGTTGATGCGGGTGTCGATCAGCTTGGCCCAGTCATAGGGGTAAAGCGCGTTCAGCTTGGTAACGATCTCGTCCACCTCGAACGGGATCTGGCCCCAGTCGCCGGGGTTCATGCCGAAGAATGCCTTGGCGAAATCGTCGATCGATTTCTTGCCGCCAGTGCCTTCGCGCAAGATCTGGTCGATCTCCAGCCACACCAGCGCGCCTTCGGTGTAGTAATCCTCGCTGCGGGCGAGCGAGGAGAACGGCTTGGGCTTGCGCGCGCCGAACACCGGATCGAACCCGGTATCCTCAACCGAACGCCACTCGCGCCCCGGCTGCTGCGTGTAACCACCGGCCCAGCCTGCCAGCATGCCCAGCACCATATCCTTGCCCTGCAGGCCTGACCGCGCACCCAGCACCAAGCCCCAGAACTGGTCCTGTCCCTCATAAGTCCACAGCAGATCGCCTTGCATCGGCTGGCGATAATCGGGCGTCCACAGCCGCGCCGGGCGGCGGAACTTGCCCGACCATGAATGCGCATATTCGTGCGGTAGCAGGTTGCGGTCCCACTCCTGCTTGTCCCACGCGATAAAGGCATCCGGCTCCAGCTGGTTCTCGCTCGACCGGTGATGTTCGAGGCCAATCCCGCCGATCTTGTCCGAAAGCGCCAGCAGGAATTCGTAGTGGTCGAAGTGGTTCGCTCCGAAAGCAAGCTTCGCCTCTTCCACCAGCGCGGCATGGGCAGCGATGTGTTCGGGCTTGGCCGCCAGCTGTTCGGGCTTGTCGGCCACCACGTTAAGCGTGACCTTCTGCCCCAGATCCCACTTCTTGAAATACTTACCGGCAAAGATCGGCGAATCGACCAGCGTTTCGTAGTCCGTCTCGGCCCAGGTCACGCGGTTGCCGCTCATGCTCATGCCATCCAATGCGGTGGCGGGCGTCCAGCCCTGCGGCAGGGTAACGGTCGGTTTCACGCGGATGCGGCGCACGTAATGGCCTGCCGGGTAAAGGCTCATCTTCTCCCATTGCAGATTCAGCATTTCGGGCGTCATCGTGATGCGCCCTTCGCGCGAATCCAGCGGCGAGGTGTGGATGAACTTGGCGGTCACCGCCTTCGCGCCTGCGGGCAGCTTCAGGTGAAAGGCAAAGACCTCCACCCGGTCCCGCTTCCACTCGACCGGCTTGCCATCAACAAAAAACTGCACGCCCACCAGTTCGGCCAACGGCCCGCGCGGGCCGTGGTTGCCGGGCAGCCATTGCGGAAACAACAGGATCAGCTCTTTCGCCCCATCGGCCACCGGGATCACCTGCGTCACGCGATAGGCGCGGCGCACAATATCCGAAGCATCGATATCCAGCGTAATCGTGCCGGGATAGGCCACGTCCTGCGCATCGGGCACGGTCTGCGTGATCGGCACCGCCATCGGTGCGGAATTGGCAGCAAGCGCCTGTGAGGACACGGAAAGGGCGAGGAAGAGCGGGGCGACCGCGAGTTTCTTGATCATGGGGCTTTTCATGGCGCGATGCGGTCACAATCGCAACCAGTGTGCGCCGCCTTTTTGTCAGCGCTTCCCGTTTTGCCCGAATACCGCTAATCGCGCGCCATGAGCACCCAGACCCCACAAGCTATCCGCGGAACGCAAGACATCTTCGGCCCCGATGCCGAAGCGTTCGCCTTCGTCGTCGAAACCTTCGAACGCGTGCGCAAGCTCTACCGCTTCCGCCGCGTCGAAATGCCGGTGTTCGAAAAGACCGCAGTGTTCAGCCGTTCCTTAGGCGAGACGACCGATGTCGTTTCCAAGGAAATGTACAGCTTCGAAGATCGCGGCGGGGAATCGCTGACCCTGCGCCCGGAATTCACCGCCGGCATCGCGCGCGCCTACCTCACCGATGGCTGGCAGCAGTACGCGCCGCTCAAGGTTGCCACGCACGGCCCGCTGTTCCGCTACGAACGCCCGCAAAAGGGCCGCTACCGCCAGTTCCACCAGATCGACGCCGAAGTGATCGGCGCAGCCGAACCGCAGGCGGATGTGGAACTGCTGGTCATGGCCGACCAGTTGCTCAAGGAACTCGGCATTGCTGATGGCGTGACTCTGCAATTGAACACGCTGGGCGATGGCGCCAGCCGCGATGCCTGGCGCACGGCGCTGATCGACTACTTCCGCGCCGTGAAGGGCGATCTGTCGGAAGACTCGCAGGACCGGCTGGAACGCAACCCCTTGCGCATCCTCGATTCAAAGGACCCCCGCGACAAGGTGTTCACCGCTGAGGCCCCGAAAATCGACGATTTCCTGAGCGATGAAGCACAGGACTTCTTCGCCAAGGTCACCGGCGGGCTGGACGCTGCGGACGTCGCATGGACCCGCGCCCCGGCACTGGTGCGCGGGCTGGACTACTACCGCCACACCGCGTTTGAATTCGTCACTGACCGGCTGGGCGCACAGGGCACCGTGCTGGGCGGCGGTCGCTATGACGGGCTGATGGAAGCGCTGGGTGGTTCGCCAACGCCTGCGGTCGGCTGGGCTGCGGGTATCGAGCGGCTGGCGATGTTGGTGGAAGGTGCGCCAATTGAACGTCCGATCTTCGCAATTGTTGCGGAGAACGATGAAGTTGCAATCAACGCTCAAACGGTGGCCAGCCGGTTGCGCCGCAGCCATATTCCCTGCGAAGTTATCGACACTGGAGGGTTCAAAGCGCGCTATAAGCGTGCGATTAGAACTGAGCCGCATTTCGCCATTGTCATGAGTTCTGGATTTTTTGACGATGACAAAGAGGGCTTCAACCTTAGGGTGAAGAGGGTTGAATATCAGGATAGATTTCCCGACGAACGAGCAATCGAGCTTGTGAAAATGGCACTAATCGGATGGCATTTTACCAGTGAGATTGAGTTTGATCGCGATCTCGACGTCTACTTCAACCTTCCGTTCTAATGTCCGTAAGCGACACCCGCCTCGGCCACCTCACCCACCGCTTCGCTGAACTCGAAGCGCGGCTCGCGTCGGGCACGCTCGAAGGCGCAGACTTCATCGCCGCCAGCCGCGACTATGCGGAACTCGAACCCGTCGCCCGCATCGCGCAGGAAATCGCCGCGATGCGCGAGGAACTCCTCAGCCTTGCCGCGCTGGACGATCCCGACATGCGCGAGCTGGCGGACGAAGAACTGCGGCGCATCAACGCCGAACTGCCCGAAGCCGAACACCGCCTCGCCATTGCCATGCTGCCGCGCGATTCGGCGGACAGCCGCCCGGCCATGCTCGAAATCCGCGCAGGCACCGGCGGCGATGAGGCCGCGCTCTTCGCCGCCGACCTGTTCCGCATGTACGAAAAGTACGCCGCCGAGCAGGGCTGGCGGGTGGAAGTCGTCTCGGTCAACGCCAACGACATCGGCGGTTACAAGGAAGTCGTCGCCAACGTCACCGGCAATGGCGTTTTCGCCAAGCTGAAGTTCGAATCCGGCGTCCACCGCGTGCAGCGCGTGCCCGTGACCGAATCGGGCGGGCGCATCCACACCTCCGCCGCCACCGTCGCCGTCCTGCCCGAACCGGACGAGGTGGATATCCGCATCGAAGACAAGGATCTGAAGATCGACGTCTATCGCGCCAGCGGCGCAGGCGGGCAGCATGTGAACACCACCGATTCGGCGGTGCGCATAACCCACTTGCCCACCGGCACCGTCGTCACCTGCCAGGATGGGCGTAGCCAGCACAAGAACAAGGACAAGGCGATGCAGGTCCTGCGCGCCCGCCTGTTCGAAGCGCAACGCGATGCCGCGCAAGGCGAAGAGGCCGAAGCGCGCAAGGCGATGGTGGGATCGGGCGACCGGTCCGAACGCATCCGCACCTACAATTTCCCCCAAGGCCGCGTGACCGACCATCGCATCAACCTCACGCTGCACCGCCTGCCCGAAGTGCTGGAGGGCACCGGCCTTGGCGAACTGATCGACGCGCTGATTGCCGAGGACCAGTCCAAGCGACTGGCGGCGATGGATGGGTGATGTGCACATGGGCGAGGTTGCGTCTGGCCTTCGACAAGCTCAGGCTGAGCGGATTTTCAAAGTGATCTTTCCTAAAAATCCGCTCGTGCTGAGCCTGTCGAAGCACCTTCGCAACGCATGACCATCGCCGCTGCCCTCCGCGCCGCCACCGAACACCTATCCGCCACCTCGGACACCGCCCGGCTCGATGCCGAAATGCTGATGGCCCACGCGCTCGGCTGCACCCGCACCGATCTGTTGCTGCGCCATATGCAGGCCGAAACCCCCGCCGGCTTCGCCGGACTGGTCGACCGCCGCCTCACGCATGAACCCGTCGCCTACATAACTGGTAGCACCGAGTTCTACGGCCTCGAACTCACCGTCAGCCCCGCCGTGCTGATTCCGCGCGGTGATACCGAGACGCTGGTAGAGGCCGCGCGCGAAGCTTTCGCCAGCCGCCAGCCGCCCCGCCGCATCCTTGATCTGGGCACCGGCTCGGGCGCGCTGTTGCTGGCCGCGCTGTCGCTCTGGCCGCAGGCAGAGGGCGTGGCGATAGAGCGCTCGCTCGAAGCGCTCGAAATTGCGCGCGCCAATGGCCAGCGCCATGCCCCTGCCGCCCGCTTTCTGCCCGGCGATTGGATGCAAGCCAACTGGTCGCAGGGTCTCGGTCAATTCGATCTCGTCCTGTCCAATCCGCCCTATGTCGAAGATGCTGCCGACCTGGCCCCATCGGTCCGCGCCCACGAACCGGCCCAAGCGCTCTTTTCCGGGCCGGATGGCCTTGACGACTACCGCGTGCTGGTGCCGCAAATACCCGCCCTGCTTGAAGAAAACGGCATCGCCCTGATCGAGATTGGCTGGACCCAAGCCGCGGCGGTCAGCGCGCTGGCGCAGGGCGCAGGCATGTCCGCAAAGGTTCACCGGGACCTTGCCCTGCGCGAAAGGGCAGTGGAAATGGCGAAAAATCGGAACATTCCGCTTGGCAAGGCCTCTCCGGCTCTCTAATTGTGTTTACAGGCAGGGGACGGATGAGGCTTCCCATCCCCGCCGGCTCCACCATTTGCAGGGATTATCGGCCACCAGCCGGGAAGAGCGCAGATGCTGGGAACCCCGATTCGCACACCACCTCATGTGGCGTGAAGCAGCGGGGAAGCCCGTAGCGGGATTGTTCGCTGCCACAGGCTTGCACCATGAATCCGAGAGGCCGCCTCAATTAAGGAAGTGCCCGAGTTGAATAACAATCGTGGTAACAACAACCGCCGTCGCGGGCGCAATAACAATCGTCCGCAGAATGGTGGTGGTCAGCAGCTCAACCGGATCGACAGTCGCGCCCGGGGCAACGCCCCCCAACTGCTCGAAAAGTATCGTAAACTTGCGCAGGACGCCCACATGAATGGCGACCGGGTGCAGGCAGAATACTATCTGCAGTTTGCCGATCACTATTTCCGCGTCATCGCCGATACCCGCCTCCGCCAGGACGAACAGCGCGCCCGCCCGAATGGCGGCAATGGCGAACGCTGGCAGGAACAGGACAGCGAAGACGACAGCGGCGAATTCAGCGTCGAGGGTGATTTCCTCGGCTTTGATCGCCCCGCAACCCGCCGCGAACGCGAAGAGCGTGAGGACCGGCCTGAGCGCCCAGAGCGAACCGAACGTCCTGAACGCGCCGAGCGCCCGGAACGCGGCGAACGGCAAGAAGGCCGCCGGGACCGCGACGATCGGCCCCGTGATGATCGGCCCCGTGATGATCGGCCCCGTGATGATCGGCCCCGCGACGATCGGCCCCGCGAAGATCGGCCCCGCGAAGATCGGCAGCGCGAAGATCGCCCCCGTGAAGACCGAAACGAAGGTCGACGCGATGGCAACCGTCGCTTTGATCGCAATCGCAACCGCGATGCCGAAGCGCCTGTAGCCGAGGCTCTTCCGGGCGAAGGTGTTCCCGCCATCGAGGGGGAACCGGCGGTTCAGGCAGCAGACAATCCGTTTGTGCGTGAACCGCGTTCCGCACGTGGCCTGCGTCCGCGCACCGAACGTCGCCCCCGCAATGATGTTGCCGCTGCGGATGAAGCGCCAGCCACGCTGGACGTTTCGTTCCTGCCGCCTTCGATCAGCGCGCGGAGCGAGCCTGAAGCGGCTCCAGCGCCGGCACCCGTATCTGCGCCAGCCGCCGCTCCTGAAGCAGCTCCGGTAGCCGAAGACGCTGCGCCGGCACCCAAAAAGCGCGGTCGTCCTCGCAAGACGCCGCTGCCCGAAGCCAGCGAACCGGTCGAAGGCTGACATTTGACGCCTGATTATGCGTTGGGGCTGGTCGCTTGCGGTCGGCCCCGGCGCACTCCATAGCAGGCGGGCATGATCCGCCTCCGCTTCCCCGCCCGCACCATTTCTCGTGATTCCTTGCTGACCATCGCATCAGGTGGCCTTGCCGCCTGCGGATTCCAGCCGCTGGGCCTGTGGCCGCTGACGCTGGCGGCGATGGCGTGGCTGATTCACCGGCTCTATGTGGTTAAGGAGTGGCGGCAGGCGGCGCTGGAAGGCTGGCTGTTCGGCCTTGGGCACTTCATTGTCGGCCTTGGCTGGATTGCCAAGGCGTTCACCTATCAGGCAGAAATGCCCGCGTGGCTTGGCTGGGTCGGGGTCTTCCTGCTGGCGCTTTATCTGGCCGTCTATCCGGCCATTGCCACCCTGCTGGGCTGGTGGCTCGCCAATACCCGCCGCGCGGTCTTGCTTCCGGCCTTTGCCGCATCGTGGATCTTTGCCGAATGGCTGCGGGCGTGGCTGTTTACCGGCTTTGCGTGGAACCCGCTGGCCATGGTCACGCTGGGCGGGTTTGATCGGCCCGGCCTTGCGCTGGCGGCGCAGTGGATGGGCACTTATGCGCTGTCGGGCCTTGTCGTCTTGCTGGGTGGCTGGTGGCTTTTTGCGCTGCGATCATGGCGGCAGCAGCGCAAGGGTGCGGCGCTTGCCTATGCGCTTGCCCCGGCGCTGCTGATGATCCTGCCCCTTCACGGAGAACGCCGCGAAGGCACGCTGTCCTACACGCTGGTCCAGCCCGATGTGCGGCAGGACCTGCTCAATGATCCGGCTAATTACGAAAACCAGTTTCTGAAAACCGCTGCGCTCTCGCTCCCGCGCCAGCCGGGGCAGACGCGGCTGTTGCTGTGGCCCGAAAGCGGCGTGCCCGATTTCCTGCGGCCCGGCTATGCGCAGTTCTGGTATGATGAAACGACATATGCCGGTGATCCCTTGCTGGCGCGCGAACGGCTGGGGCGCGTGGCGGGCAAGGGCGGGATGTTGCTGACAGGCACCACTGATCTTGCGATGAAAGGCCCCAAGGTGACCGGGGCGTGGAACGTCGTCACCGCGCTGGATTCAGGCGGGACGATTCGCGGCTCTTATGCCAAGGCGCATCTGGTGCCCTATGGCGAATACCTGCCGATGCGCGAGATTTTGGAACCCATTGGCCTGTCGCGCCTTGTGGCGGGCAGTCTCGATTTCTTCTCCGGCCCCGGACCGCGCACGCTCGATCTGGGCGCTCATGGGAAAGCCGGGATTCAGATCTGTTACGAGATCATCTTCTCCGGCGAAGTGGTGGATCGTGCGAACCGTCCTGACTACCTGTTCAACCCGTCCAACGATGGCTGGTTTGGCGCATGGGGCCCGCCGCAGCATCTGGCGCAGGCGCGGATGCGGGCGATTGAGGAAGGGCTGCCGGTGCTGCGCTCCACCACCACTGGAATCAGCGGGGTGATCGATGCCGATGGCGTGGTGCGGCAGTTTGTGCCGCAACTGCGCGCAGGCCGTCTGGACGGCAAAGTCCCGCCTGCCCATGCGCCCACGCCCTTCGCCCTGTTCGGCAACATGCTGGCGCTTGGCTGGGCAGTAGCGCTTCTTTTCGTGGCACTGGTTGCAAGCGCAACGCGGAAACGCTAAGCGGGGGCGGACATAAAGGTTTCTTTATATCGCCTCCGCCTTCCAGCACAGGCTTTCAGCATAGGACCGCCAATGCGCACCGACTACCTGTTCACCTCCGAATCCGTTTCCGAAGGCCACCCGGACAAGGTTTCCGACCAGATCAGCGACGCTATCGTCGATCTGTTCCTGTCCAAGGACCCCGAAGCGCGCATCGCCTGCGAAACGCTGACCACCACCCAACTGGTCGTGCTGGCGGGCGAAATTCGCTGCAAGGGCGTTTACGAAGACGGTGCATGGGCACCGGGCGCGCAGGAAGAGATCGAGAAGACCGTGCGCGAAACGGTCAAGCGCATCGGCTATGAACAGGACGGCTTCCACTGGGAAAAGCTGGAATTCATCAACCGCCTGCACGGCCAGTCGGCCCACATCGCGCAGGGCGTCGATGCGGCAGACAACAAGGATGAAGGCGCGGGCGATCAGGGCATCATGTTCGGTTATGCTACCGACGAGACGCCCGACCTGATGCCCGCCACGCTGTATTACAGCCACAAGATCCTCGAACGCATGGCCGCCGATCGCCACTCGGGCGCGGCCCCGTTCCTTGAGCCTGACGCCAAGAGCCAGGTCACGCTGCGCTATGAAGGTTCGCTCCCCGTGGCCTGCACCGCCGTTGTCGTCTCCACCCAGCACGCGCCGGGCTATGACGAGGGCGAGAAGGAAGCCGAACTGCACGCCTATGTGAAGCGCGTGATCGCCGATGTGATCCCGCCGGTGCTGCTGCGCGACACGACCTACTACATCAACCCCACCGGCTCGTTCGAAATCGGCGGACCCGATGGCGATGCTGGCCTGACCGGCCGCAAGATCATCGTGGACACCTATGGCGGTGCATCACCGCACGGCGGTGGCGCGTTCTCGGGCAAGGACCCGACGAAGGTTGACCGTTCGGCCGCCTATATCACGCGCTATCTGGCCAAGAACGTGGTGGCTGCGGGCCTTGCCACGCGCTGCACGATCCAGATCGCCTATGCCATCGGCGTGTCGGAACCGCTGTCGCTCTATGTCGATACGCACGACACCGGCACCGTGGGCGATGACAAGATCGAAGCCGCGATCAAGGGCATTGCCAAGCTGGGCGGACTGACCCCGCGCGCGATCCGCACGCATCTGGGCCTCAACAAGCCGATCTATCAGCCGAGCGCGGCCTATGGCCACTTCGGCCGCAAGCCCGAAGGCGACTTCTTCCCGTGGGAGCGCACCGATCTGGTGGACGATCTGAAGGCTGCTCTGGCCTGAAATCCTGAAGTGCACCTAGATGCACCTAACTGCACCTAGGCGCACTCAAGCGTAACAGAACGGCCCGCTTCGCACCTCCGAAGCGGGCCGTTTTGCGTGTTGGGTTTCATCTCCGTTTTCCTACAATCCTACCTTGCGGGCACCACTCTGGTTTTTAGGAACGGAGTCGGACCTGTCATGCGCGAACTCACCCCCCGTATCGCTCTTGAACTGATTGCCCACGAAGGGATCGTCACCGAAGCCTACAAGGACAGCGTGGGCGTGTGGACCTGGAGCGTCGGCATCACCGACGCGAGCGGACACAAGGTCTTCCCGCGTTACCAGGACAAGCCGCAGCCGCTGGAACACTGCATCGGCGTGTACTTGTGGCTGCTGCGCGAAAAGTATCTGCCGCCGGTGCTGGCGGCCTTTGGCAAGCATGATCCCTCCGAGGCGGAACTGGGTGCGGCGCTTTCGTTCCACTGGAACACCGGCGCAATCGCGCGGGCGAGCTGGCTTGGGCGGTTCGTGCGCGGCGATATGGAGGGTGCGCGCCGCCGGATGCTGGACTGGGCGCGGCCGAAGGAACTGCTGGCCCGGCGGCGCAAGGAGCAGGCGCTGTTCTTCGATGGCAAATGGAGCGAGGACGGCACGGCGCTGGTCTATGGCGTGGCCAAGCCTTCCTACCAGCCGGTGCGCGGGCGGCGAGTGGACGTGCGGGGGCTGGTGGAGGGCTTGTTTGCGGACAGGCCAGCAGTTGCTCCGGTGGCGGAGAAGAAGACGTGGTTTGATCGGCTGTTTGAGTGAGCCTCTACCTCGTCATTCCCGCGCAGGCGGGAATCCAGCGTCGGGAAGGCCGTCGCTGTGCGACGACATATTTACGGGCTGGACCCCCGCCTGCGCGGGGGTGACGAAATGAGGAGGGCGGTGACATCATCGCTTAGGAAAACATCCCCTTCTTTGGCCCCAGATAGCCGAACAGGAACGCCCCCACCTTGCGCATCTGGATTTCTTCGGCGCCTTCGGTGATGCGGTAGCGGCGGTGGTGGCGGTAGATGTGTTCGAAGGGTTTGTGGCGCGAATAGCCGATGCCGCCATGGACCTGCATCGCCCGGTCCGCCGCTTCGCAGACCAGCCGGTTCGCCCAGTAATTGCACATCGAGACCTTGTCTGACAGTTCGCGCTCAATGCGCTTGTGGCCGCCCTCTTCGGCCTCAAGCCGGTCCATCTCCCACGCGGTCTTGCGGATCAGCAGGCGCAGCATTTCGCACTGGGTGGCAAGCTCCACCAGCGGAAACTGGATCGCCTGATTGCGCGCCAGTTCCTCGCCAAAGGGCTTGCGCTCGCGGGCATAGCGCACCGATTCCTCGACGCAGAATGTTGCCGCGCCAAGCGATGAGGCCGCCTGCCGGATGCGGTTCTGGTGGACGAAGCTTTGCGCGATAGCCAGCCCTCCGCCCACAGGCCCGAGAATCGCGCTGTCGGGCACCCAGACATTGGTGAACGACACGCGGGGGTGGTCGGTGGGCATGTTGAAGGTCCACAGATATTCCTCGATCACCAGCCCCGGCGAGGGGCTGGGCACGAGGAAGCACGTGATGCCGCGCGCATCGCCATTTTCGCCACTGGTGCGGGCGAAAGTAGCGCAGTGAGTGGCCACGTGCATCCCGGTGGTCCACATCTTCTCACCATCGATGCGCCAGCCCGCCACGCCATCGCGCACCTCGGGCACGGCGCGGGTTTCCATGTGGGTGGCATCGGAGCCGTGGTTCGGCTCGGTCAGCCCGAAGGCTGTGCGGCGGGTGCGGGCAAAGCCGCCGTTGATGAATTCGGCCTTCTGATCATCGGTGCCGAAATGTTCGAACATGGCCACGAACGGGAAATTGCCGACGATGGAATGTTCGTTCTGCAGATCGTTGTGCAGGCCAAGCCCCTTGGCGGCAAAGTGATCGCGGATCACCGCCATCCACAGATTGCTGCCATCCTTGCCGCCATACTTCTTCGGCGCGGAAAAGCGCCAGTGTCCGGCGGCGTCGGCGCGCCGGGTAGCCTCGATCAGCAGTTCTTCCCATTCGTGGCGGGGCAGACCACCATTGTCGAAATCGGTGCGCGCCCATTCGCGGCGGTGATCGAAGAAGCGAATGTTGTCGTCCGCCTGTTCGAGCGGTCTGATCTCGGCTTCGATAAAGGCATCCAGTTCGCCCAGATAAGCGACGAGATCGGCGGGAAGATCGAAGTTCATCAAGGGTGCTCCCAGAGCGTGCGGGCGGCGGCAAGCGCCGGGTATTTGGGCATGTCGGCGCTGAGCGTGGACAGCGCGCGGGCGCGTAAATCGGCCAGCAAACCGGGCGTGGCGAGAGTTTGCCGACCGCTGAGCAAATCTTCGGCCAAGGCCTTGTCGGCAGGGTCTGCGCGGGCCGTCATTTCACGCCGGACGATGCCCAGCGCATTTTGCGCCACGGCAAGTTCCCAGCGTTCGCGGCCTTCCAGCTTGTTCTTCACCGTGGCCGCAAGCCATTCGGAGACAGCGGTGAGCATTTCTGCGGCAGTTGGCTCGCCCGTGCTGGCGGGACTTGCTGGCGCAAAGGGGGGCAGGGCGCGAATGCGTTCGGCTGCGGGAGCTTCGCTTTCCAGAAGGAGCAGCAGATCGAGTTCCTGTTCGGCACAGCGCCGCGCAACGACAACCCGTTCAAGCGCTCGGTCGGTGCCAGAGCGCCATGCCTGCCCCATCGACAGGCAGCCCAGCGCCCACCAGACCGTGCGATAGACCAGCCAGAAGCGGAAACGGCCGGGATCAAACGCTTCCCCGCCAGCGGCCTCGTAGGCAGCGGCGAGTTTTGGCACGTCGGTGAGGCCGAAGCCTTGCTTCTCCAGCCTTCCGAAGCGCCAAACCGTCATGCAGCCATAGGCGAGGTCTTCGTGGCCATCGCCCAGATGTGCCAGTTCCCAATCGAGCACGCCGGCTAGGCGTCCTTCGTGGACCATCAGGTTGCCGATGCGGAAATCGCCATGAACCACGACGGTGTTGGCGGGCGGTGGCAGATTGCGGCGCAACCATGCCAGACCCATCGCGATCAGCGGGCGATCACTGCCTGATTCGGCAAATTGGCGGACAAGGCCTTCCACGCCTTCGGCCGGATCGAGCCTTGGCAGAAATCCGAGGCCCGCAGTGGGCATGGCGTGGATGCGGGCCATGGCCTGTGCCAGATCATCAGCGAGGGCTTCTGCGCGCGGCAAATCGAGGTTCAACGCAGCTTCGGGATCGGCAGAGCCCGGCAGGCAACGCATGATGAAGCCGATGCCAAGGCCATCTTCCGGGATAAGTCCGGTGATGACTTCGGGCGCGGCAACCCCGGCAGCACCGGCGCGGCGAATCAGTTCTGCCTCTGCGTCCATGTCGAGCGGGCGCGTGGCGATCCATTCGGCGGAGGGCGCGCGGCGCAGCACGAAGCGCTGGCCGCCACATTGGAAAAGCCACGATTCCATGTTGGCACCGCCGGACAGACGCAGCAGCCCGGACACCGTTCCCGCCACTTTGGCGCGGTGCATTACCGCTTCGAGCAATGCCTCCATCGTCTCTCCCGCTTGCGGTTGGCATCTGGTGCTGCCGCCCGAAACGAACTATTCTTAAGCGACTGATTAAAGTCCAGTGCGAATTGCATGAGTCGTGTCGATCGCAAGCATGACCGACGCCTTGACGGGCAATCGGGTTCCCGCAGATCAGCCAGTCCGCGCCGGTCTTGCGCCGAGGTGTTCGAAAAGGCACTTTGCCGTACAATGACAACCGGTTAGTTACGTTAAAGAGGCGTAAACCGGGATCGGGGTAAGCGAGAGCATGAAGTTTCGCACCGCACGAATCATTGCTGCACTGGTTACTGCAGCCCCCGCGCTCGTCGTCACGGTGCCGCAGGTGCAGAGCCGTGACACGATTTCGCTGCTCGACCAGCGTGATCAGATCATTCAGCAGCAGGTTGCCGCCATCGCCGCCGAAGGGCGCGGACGCATCGGCGTGGCCGCGATGGACCTTGATGGCGGCGGGCAGATTTTCGTGAACGGTGACATGCCGTTCCCGATGGCGAGCACAGCCAAGATCGCAGTTGCCGCCACGTTCCTTGAGCAGGTGGAAAAGGGCAATTTCTCGCTCGACCAGCAGTTCCCGATGATGATGCGCGTGGCAGAGAAAGGCCCCGCCAGCCCGGAAGCGCCGTTGCGCCCAGGCAGCGTGATGACCGCGCAGAGCCTGATGGAACTGATGATCACCCGCAGCAGCAATGAGGCGACCGACGGGCTGATCAAGGTTGTTGGCGGGTTTGAGAACGTTAATCGCTGGCTGACGCGCAATGGCATTACCGGGCAGCGGCTGGACCATACGATGGCCACGCTGGTGCGCGATGATGGCAAGATTGATCCGGCGCGCGTGATCGATACGCGCACGTCCAGCACGCCGCGTTCAATGATTGCGCTCTTGGCGGCGATTGACCGTGGCGGCGTGCTCAGCCCGGAAAGCCGCGCGGTGCTGCTCGACACGATGACCCGCACCAGCACCGGCAAGACGCGCATTCGCGCCGGTCTGCCCGAAGGCACACTGGTGGCGCACAAGACGGGGACGCTATCAGGCGTGACCGACGATGTGGGCATCGTGCGCCTGCCTGACGGGCGGCATCTGGCGGTGGCGTTCTTCGTCACCGGACCGGAAGGCCACGCGGCCCACGCCAAGCTGATCGCGCGGATGATGCGCACGATCTATGACGGCTACAGCGCACCGCTGGCCGGTGGCACGCAGGATCTTGTCCGCCGCCGTTGATTTCGGTGAATAGCCCGGTTCTTTTGAACCTCATTTTGCGCAGAGGCGCAGAGAAACCAGTGAGCGCTGAAAGGTAGCGTATAGCCGACAGGTCAAACCCTTTGGCTGTCCTGCCGTAAAAGTGTCAATTCAAGGAACATGCGGTGTTGCCGCAAGTGCAATATCTCCGCGCCTCTGCGCGAAATCCTCTGCAGCCCCGCATCTGCCATGAAAAGACTTGCAGCGTCGGCGCAAAGAGAAAGGGGCGCGGTCCGAAGACCACGCCCCCTTTAACTCTTGTAATCTGCCTTGACGGCAAAGATTACATCGAAGCTTCAGAAGCTTCAGCAGCAGCTTCCGAGGCAGCGCCCGAAGCGTCAGCAGCAGCAGCCGAGGCATCGGCAGCAGCTTCGGTTGCTTCAACAGCAGCTTCGGTGGCTTCTTCAGCCGGCTTTTCCGAGCAGCCAGCGAGAGCGAAGGCGGTGCCGGCGACAGCGGCGAGAATGAGCTTGCGCATGCGTTACAATCCCTGGATTGAAGTGAACAGCGCCGGGCAAGCAGCCCGCCGCAAAGCCTACTCAGCCGGTAGACTTCGCGACCCAATTAATCGGCAATTCATCGCCTTGCAAGCACAAGACGTATGCATTCTTTCGGTTCCTGCCCTTCGCGAGGGCGGGCTTGCCTTTTTTTCGCCTGATTTCGGGGGTTTTCGGGCGTGTAAAATGTTGCAACAAAGTTGCCACAGTAACCCGATTCTGGCCGATGACGCCGGGCCAACGCCCTGCTACGACCCCTGAATGAGCGAAAAACAGCATCTCTATCTGGTCGATGGGTCGGCCTACATCTTCCGCGCCTATCACCGCCTGCCGCCACTGACGAACCCTGTGGGAACCCCCGTGGGCGCGGTTTATGGCTATACGACGATGCTGTGGAAGCTGGCCGAGGACCTGCACAAGGCTG
>JBEQBV010000046.1:0-18016 GCA_041639635.1 Novosphingobium sp. | reverse complement strand
CGCCGGTCAAACGCGCGGACATAGACGGAGGCGCGCGGGAAGGCCTCATGCACCGCCTCAACCAGTTCGGGGCTCACCTGATCGCCATCCATGCAGAAAAAGATCATTTCCGCATCCGCTGCGCCCGCTTGGCGCAGCATGTCCAGCCGGGTGCCGTCGCCGAAATAGACTTTCGATCCAAAGCTCGCCGCCACATCGATCATCTCGATATCGGTATCGATCATGGTGACCGGGATGTTCGACGCTAGCAGCATCTGCGTCACGCCCTGACCGAACCGGCCAAAGCCCACCACGAGCGCATTGGCACCATCAGGCTGCGGCCCCTCCCGTTCGCCCGGTGCGCTTTCTGCCTCGCGCCGGAATCGCGCCGTGGCCATCATCAGGAACGGCGTGGTTGCCATCGATAGCGTCACCACCGCGCCAAACAGGCTGGCCGCATCAGGCGCAATCAAAAGCGCGCTTTGCGCCTGCGCAAACAGCACGAAGCCAAATTCGCCACCCTGGCTCAACAACAGGCCCAGCGCCAACGCCCCGCGCCACGCCATGCCGAACGCCATGCCAATGCCAAAGATCACCAAGCCCTTCACCGCAATCAGGGCCAGCGCCATGCTGGCAACAAACAGCGGCCGCTCGGCAATCGCGGTCAGGTTCAGCATCATGCCCACGGCAAGGAAGAACAGGCCCAGCAGGATCGAACGGAACGGTTCGACATCGGCTTCCAGTTCATGCCGATAAGGGCTGTCGGCGAGCATCACGCCCGCCACGAACGCGCCCAATGCGGTGGAAAGGCCCAGCAGTTCCATCACCGCTGCCGATGCCATGACGGTGAACAGTGCCGCCACCACAAACATCTCACGCTCGCCCAGATTGCCGATCAGGCGGAATAGCGGGCGAATGACAAATCGCCCGGCGGCAATCAGCCCAGCTAGCGCGCCGATGGTATAGAGCGTCAACAGCCACCCCGGAGGCCCGCCCGCATCCGCCGGATTGCGGCTCATCGCGCTGATGATCGTGATCAGCGGAATGATCGAAAGATCCTGAAACAGCAGCATCGCAAAGGCACGCTCACCAAACGGCGTGCGCAACCGGCCCGATGATTGCAGCATCGGCAAGACCTGCGCGGTGGACGAAAGCGCCAGCGGCAGCCCCAGCGCCAGCGCCGCTTCCCAGCTGAACGGTGTGAAAACCCCGATCACGGCGGTGATCGCCAGCCCGCACAGCACCACCTGCAACAGGCCCAGCCCCAGAATGTCACGCTTCATCCGCCACAGCCGCGCCGGATTCAGCTCAAGCCCCACCAGAAACAGCAGCAGCGTGATGCCAAGTTCGGCAATGCCCAACTTCTCCTCTGCACCGCTGACAAGGCCCAGCACTTGCGGGCCGACAACAGCGCCGGCGACCAGATAGCCCAGTGTCGCACCCAGTCCCAGCCGCCGGAACAGCAGCACGAAGACCAGCGCGAACCCCAGCAGCAGGAATCCATCGCGAAGCAAGGAGGTGTGTTCGGCCATGCTTCTTCTTTAGGCCGCGATCGTTTCACCGCAACCACCGTTCAGCTTGCGTTGATCTACGGTCACGGAAAGTCTAGCCAGAAAGCCGCGTGAACGACTTTCGTCACAATAGCTCGTCATGCTGAACTTGTTTCAGCATCCATCCCACGGCACTGCACGGCAGTTTGTGGCGAGAAATGGACCCTGGAACCAGCTCAGGGTGACGGGTCAATTTGAAGGCGAGGTTGGTTCTCATCGCAGCGGGAAACGAAGGAGGGGTATTCATGCGCAAGGTTCTGGCACTCGCGGCGGCAACGCTGCCCGCATTGGCAAATGCCCAAACCGCCCCGGCCTCTGCGCCCCCATCTGCCCAGGGCGATGTCTCGCTTACCATCTACAACAACGATCTCGCGCTGGTGCAGGATGTGCGGCAGATGAACCTGCCCACCGGCCGCACCCGGCAGGAATTCCCCGACGTTTCCGCCACGATCCGGCCCGAAACGGTCACGCTCAATGCCAGTGGGACCGGGATTGTCGAACAGAACTTTGATTACGATCTGCTCACGCCGGAAAAGCTGATGGATAAGGCGGTCGGGCAAACCGTCACCGTCGTCCGCACCAATCCCGCCACGGGCGCCGAAACGCGCGAGGCCGCCACGATCCTTGCCAACAATGGCGGCACCGTGGTGCGCATTGGCGACAGGATCGAAGTGCTGAACCAGTATGGCGCGCGGGTGATCTTCCCCAGCCTGCCCGCTGGCCTGCGCGCACGGCCCACGCTCTCGGTCACGCTTGATACCACCACGCCCGGCAGCCGCCCTGTCTCGCTCAGCTACTTGTCGCGCGGCTTTGGCTGGAAGGCCGATTACGTGGCCCTGTTCGATGAAGCGGCGGGCAAGATCGATGTGCAGGGCTGGATCACGCTGAACAACAACAGCGGCACCACGTTTGGGCAGGCCAAGGTGCTGCTCGTCGCCGGAGCGGTGGGGCAGGAAAACAACGGTTATCAGAACTACCGCCCGCAGCGCCCGATGATGCCCGGCAACCGCCCCGGCACGCAGAGCGCCAATCGCGAAAGCCTTGGCGATTTCTATGTCTATCCCATCGCGGGTCGCACCACCGTGGCCAATGCCCAGCAGAAGCAGGTGAGCTTCCTCGATGTGGCGGGCGCGCCTGCGACCAAGGCCTACCACTTCCGCAATGGCTGGCTGCAGAACCAGACCGAGCCGCAAAGCGCCGACACGGTGCTGCGCTTTTCTACGTCGCGCGAAGCGGGCCTTGGCGATGCGCTGCCCGCCGGCACGGTGCGCGTCTATATGCGCGATGCACGCGGCCAGCCGCAATTCATTGGCGAAAACGGCATTGGCCACACCCCGATGGGCTCCTCGCTCGCGCTGAAGACTGGTGAGGCGTTTGATGTGAAGGTCCAGCCCATGCTGGACAAACGCGAACGCATCGACAGCGGCGAATGGGAGCGTTCTTCCCGGTATCGGGTGACCAGGCCCGGCCAGACCGCGCAAGAGGTTATCATTGATCGCGAACTGGTGTTCTGGCGCACCACCATGACCTACAAGGTCACCAACGCCAAGGCCACGCCGGTAACCGTTGAAGTGGTGCAGGGCGGGCTGGACAACTGGTGGCACGATACCCGCGTTCCGTCCGAAACCATCAAGGGCGAACAGCGCTCTGCTGACGAGCGTGTTTGGCAAGTGCCCGTCCCCGCCAATGGCGAGACTACGCTCACCGTCCAGTTTGACAGCCGCTATTGAGCCGCCCGGTGAGCAGTCTGGTGCGCCGTGCACTACTTTCTGCCTTGCTGCTTTGCGCCAGCGCCCCTGCGCTGGGGCAGGGCCTGATCACGTCTGCCGCGCCGGATTCCGTTTCCGTCAGCGTCTATCGCGCGCCTGATCGGGACAGCGACACCGCGATGGACCTCGATTGGCTTGAGGGTTACGCGCTCGTCACCGAAAAGCGCACGGTGGAGATCCCGGCGGGCAAGGCCACGATCCGCTTTGAAGGCGTGGCGGCCGGCCTGTTCCCCGAAAGCGCGATCGTCACCGGCCTGCCTGAGGGCGTGCGCGAAAAGAACCTCGATGCCGATCTGCTGTCCCCGCGCAGCCTCTATGCGCGCATGTTCGGACGGCCCGTCACGCTGCGGCGCACGCTGCCCGGCACAGGCGGGGTGCGCGAAGAGCGCGCCGTAATCCGCTCCGGCCCCGATGGCGCGGCAATCCTTCAGACTTCTGCTGGGTTTGAAGTGGCCAGTTGCGGCGGGCTGGACGATGAAATTCTCTATGCCGAAGCGCCAAAGAACCTGTCGGCCCAGCCCACGCTCTCGATAGAGACCGAAAGCGCCACATCGCAAAAGGTTACGCTCTCGCTGTCCTACCTCGCGTGGGGCTTCGATTGGCAGACCAACTACGTTATCCGCATGAACCCCGATGGCCGCACAGCGGACCTTGCGGCATGGGTTACGCTCGCCAGCAGCGATTCCACCAGCTTTGCCGATGCCGAAACAGCCGTGATTGCGGGCGAGGTAAACCGCGAGGATACTGAGCGCGGTGCGGTGCCATCTGGCGAAGAGCTTGAATTGCGGTGTCAGCTATCTTCACTTCCGCCGCCGCCTCCACCGCCGCCAATGGTCATGGCCCCCGCACCAGCCATGATGATGGAAAGCGCCGACATCGTCGTAACGGCCCAGCGCGCCAAAGCCATGGCAGCGCCTGTCACCGTCGTGCAGGAAGGGCTGGGCGATCTGAAGCTTTACCGCGTGCCAGTGCCCGTAACCGTCGCCGCCAATGCGCAAAAGCAGGTGGCTTTGGCGCAGAAGAACGGGGTGAAGATGCAGGCGCTCTATCGCGCCGAAGTGTGGGAAGACAGCGTGGGCGAAGTCCGCCAGATGCTCCGCACCCGCAACCGCAAGGAAGAAGGCCTTGGCTTGCCGCTGCCCGGTGGCCCGGTTGCCGTGTTCGAACCGATGGGCAACGCCATGCTGCTGGCGGGCGAGGGCGGCCTTGCCGACCGCGCGGTGGGAGAGGACGTGGAAATCCTGCTGTCCCGCGCAACGCAAGTCACAGCCCGCATCGAGGAACTGGAGAGCAAGGACCGCACCCGTACATTGCGACTCACGGCCACCAATGCCCGCCCTGTCCCCGTCAGCTTCGAAGCGCGCATCGCCCGCAATGCCGAAACGCAGATCAAGGCGCTCGGCGCAAAGCTCACGCGCAAGGACGGACGTGATATCTGGGCCGTCACCATACCCGCCAATGGTACTGCAAATCTGACTTATCGCCTGACGGAGCAGGACTGACGCGGAATTGAAGCGTAAAAACCCTTTATGGAAATCAGACCGAACTGGCGGTGAGATATCTTGCGCAGCCCTTAATCAAACGGCAAAAAATGCCTGAAAGCGGGGCACTTGCGATGAAAGCTTCACCAATTTACCAGAACTTCGTGGCGTTCGCGCTTGGTTTGCTCGCTTTGCTGTCGCCGATGACTGCCTTTGCTGCATGGAATGAAGCGTCAACCACGCACTTCGTCATATACGCAGACGAACCGGAGGACGTTCTGCGGTCGTTCGCGCAGAATCTTGAGCGGTATCATGCGGCGCTGGCGCTGCTGACCAAGCAGGAAATGATCGATCCCAGCCCGTCGAACCGCGTCACCGTGTACTCGGTGGGCAGTATCGACAAGGTGCGCAAACTCTACGGAGACAAGAACGCCGCGCGCTATGTCAGCGGCTTCTACATCCCGCGCGCCGGGGGAACTGTTGCCATCGTGCCCGAAATCTCGACGGAGCGATCAGCCGACTGGGACCAGTCCCTCCAAACCCTGCTGCACGAATATGCTCATCATTTCATCATGAGCTCCACGCGGTTTCCTCTGCCGCGCTGGGCCAACGAAGGCATGGCCGAATACTTCGCTTCGGCCAGTTTCGGCAAGGACGGATCGATGAGCATCGGTCGCCCCAATCCCGGCCGATTGATGGAGAACGCCTACGCTGCGGATGTTTCGCTGGCAGAGCTGATGGACCCGACGCTCTATTCGGCAAAAAAGCGTACGCAGTACGATACTTTCTATGCCCGCAGCTGGATGCTTTATCACGCGCTCCACATGGAAAAGGCCCATGCCGGGAAGCTCAATGCCTACTATGCCGGTCTGGTGGCAGGAAAATCCTCGCTCGAATCCGCAAAGCAGGCATTCGGCGATCTCGATGCTTTCGATCGCGTGCTTGATGCCTACGGTCGCAAGCGTGCTTTTCACACGTTCGCCATAAAGCCTGTGCTGCTTCCGGTCGGCCCGGTCAAGGTCCGCCGCCTGCGGGTGGGTGAGGCGGCGGTGATGGCCTTGCGCATTCAGCAAAAACGCGGCGTTGACGAAGAAGAAGCGCAAACGATCGTCAAGAACATGCGCACCCTTGCGCAAAGCCATCAGACAGAACCAGCGGTCATGGCTGCCCTTGCTGAAGCGGAATACGATGCCGGCGATCCCGAAGCCGCGCTCGTCGCCGCCAATGCTGCGCTGGCACTTAACCCGGCAGAGGTCGATGCGCACGTCCAGAAAGGCTATGCTCTGTTCGCGCTGGCGATGAAATCAGGCGATGCCAAGGACTTCCGCACTGCCAACGCGGCCTTTTTCAAGCTGAACGCGCTTGAAAACGATCACCCCGTGCCGCTGATCTACTTCTATCGCAGCTTCGTCGAGCGGGGCGCAAAACCCAACGAACTTGCGGTTCAGGGCATGAACCGCGCCTCGGAAATCGCGCCATTCGATGATGGATTGCGCCTGACGTTGGGAAGCTATTATGCGAAGGCCGGGAACGCCGAAATGGCCAGATACCACCTCGTTCCCGTCGCCTATGCGCCCCACGGCGGGAGCTTGGCAGAAGCTGCGCGCAAGATGCTTGACGAGATGAAAAGCCCGGACCCATCCGCCGAAAAACCAACTGCGGTTGCTGCCCAACGCTGAACGTCAAAAGCCCGATCAGAGCCGCTCGCAAACCCTGAAACTCCGCGCGCAGTTTTGGCGCTTCCCGGCGCAGTTCATTGCCGCGCTGGGCGCTCCCAAAGCATGTTTAGGAACAGCTAGGTGCAGCTAGGTGCATCTAGGTGCTGTTCAGGATTTGTTACCGTGTCGGGCGGTGTCAGGTGGCCTGATTGCCGAGGCACTAGGCGTTTCTGCCGTCCTTACAGCGCGCAAACGTCAGTTCCCACGCCATCAAAATAGCGCGCCATGCCGTCTGCTGCCGTATCCGACAAGGCAATGAAGGCGCGGCGGCGGTCGGTCGAATCCTCGGCCCGGCAGAACAGGCCCGCACTTGTCAACTGGCTGATCCAGCGCAGCGCGGTGGTGGGCGGCACGCCCGATGCGATGCACAGCGAGGTGACCGAGACACGCTTGTGCTCAGCCCGGGCGGCGGTGAGATCGAGCAGCATGTCCCATGCTGGATCGGCAAAGAGTTCGCCTTCGAAAAAGCGGGAGCGCAACTGGCGCTGGCGGATGATCTTGCGGACAAGGCGTGGATCGGGAAGCGATGCCTTGGCGCTGCGCACCAGTCGCTGCGAGGCTGGATCGCGGGAATTGCTGCCATCAAAGGAAAAGGCCGATGCGCCCACCCGGTCACGGATATCTTCGTTGTTGCCTGCATCGTCCAGCGGGCTTCCGGAAAGAGCCTCAAGCTTATGGGCAATTTCAGAAACTTGCTGGGTCAACCGCAGGAGCGACATGCGATCATTGTCAGACAGTTCGCGCACCCGCGATCCCTGGCCGCACAGAACCTGCCCAAGCGCGAGAATGCGATCCGCGCGGCTGGGGCTGACGAGGATCTGCGCGGCGGATTGATCGAGACAACCGAAAACATCATCCAGCGATCCCATGCTGGTGGAAACGACCATCTGCACGCCCGCCGATGCGGCGCGCTGATCCAGTTGGGAAAGGGCCGCCATCTCAACCGGTTCCAGCACCGGGCAATCCACCAGCACGAGATCACCCAGCGGCAGGTTGCCGTTTGTCTGGTCCCGCCCATCGGCAAGAGCCGCCAGTTCAGCCGTTCGTGCAACCCGCAGGCCTGCAGCCGAGGCATCCTGCGCCATTTCGCTGCGCAGCCACGCCCGATCGGCAAAGATCGAGACGGCCAGTGGCGTGAAGGTTCGCAGCAAGGCGACATCTTCACCATCATCAGACTGCGGCCAACCCGCATCGACGGAATGAGGGTATTCGAACTGTGCCACTGCCTGCGCCATCGCCCTGTTCCTTAGTAGCATTACCTATCGGAACAGGTGTGGAACAAACGTGGATCAGGTCAAGATCATGTAGTTCGATTTCGGATGTAGTCGAAGTCGCTACTCTCCAGCGGCAGCAATCAAGTGCATGAAAAACAATGAATTTCGGACGAAGGACAAATCCGCCAAATCAGGCAGCTTCAAGGCAGCGTCTGGCCACAGCGGCGCAAATATGGGCCCCGCTGGGCACTGCACGAAGTGCGGCGCAAGCCTGACGACTCGCCGCCAGCCTGCCCCGCGCTGCTTGCGCGATCAATCCACGAAGGGATCGCGCACCAGAATTGTGTCTTCACGCTCTGGGCTGGTGCTGACAAGGGCCACCGGCGTTTCGATCAGTTCCTGCACGCGCTGGATATACTTGATCGCCTGTGCCGGCAGGTCTGCCCATGAACGTGCGCCAGCGGTGGTGCCGCTCCAGCCATCCATTTCTTCGTAGATCGGCTCGACCTCAGCCTGATCGGCGGCGTGGCTGGGGAAATAATCCAGCACTTTTCCGCGCAAGCGATAGCCGGTGCAGATCTTCACCTTTTCGAACCCGTCCAGCACGTCGACCTTGGTCAACGCAATGCCGGTGACGCCCGAGATGGCGCAAGACTGGCGCACAAGCACGGCATCGAACCAGCCGCAACGGCGCTTGCGCCCGGTGACAGTGCCAAATTCATGGCCGCGTTCACCCAGACGCTGGCCCGTGGCATCTTCCAGTTCGGTGGGGAAGGGGCCTGATCCGACGCGGGTGGTATAAGCCTTGACGATCCCCAGCACGAAACCTGTGGAGCTTGGCCCAAGGCCCGATCCCGAAGCTGCGGTGCCTGAAACGGTGTTTGACGAGGTGACGAACGGATAAGTCCCGTGATCGACATCGAGCAGCACGCCCTGTGCGCCTTCGAACAGGATGCGCGCGCCGGCTTTGCGCACCTGATTCAGCCGCTTCCACACCGGCTGCGCGAATTGCAGCACATAGGGCGCAATCTCGCGCAGTTCATTGACCAGTGCGGCGCGGTCTACGGGCGGTTGGCCGAAACCTGCGCGCAAGGCGTCATGGTGGGCGCAAAGCCGGTCAAGCTGCGAATCCAGCGCATCGAGGTGCGCCAGATCGCACACGCGGATGGCGCGGCGGCCGACCTTGTCTTCATAGGCAGGGCCAATGCCGCGCCCGGTGGTGCCGATCTTGCCCGCGCCTGCGGCCTGTTCACGCAAGCCATCCAGATCGCGGTGCAGCGGCAGGATCAGCGGGCAATTGTCGGCAATCGCAAAGTTTTCGGCATTGATCTCAACGCCCTGGCCCGTCAGCTTTTCAATCTCAGCCTTCAGTGCCCACGGATCGAGCACCACACCATTGCCGATGATCGAAAGCGTGCCAGTGACGATGCCTGAAGGCAGCAGCGAAAGCTTGTAGACCTGATCGCCCACAACGAGGGTGTGGCCCGCATTGTGCCCGCCCTGAAAGCGGACAACGGCATCGGCGCGGCTGGCCAGCCAATCGACGATCTTGCCTTTGCCTTCATCGCCCCACTGGGCACCGATCACGGTAACATTGGCCATGGATACACTCCTCCACCCTGCCCGGGTGGATCCTTAAAACGCCCTTCGACAGGACTCGGCGTAGTGGACGGGATGAACGAGGCACGGCCTCGGATTTCGGTCCGCGCACTAGGGGGGGAAGGTGGCCCAAGTCAAGGCTGTGAGTTCGAGGGCCATGCTACCGAGCCTTTGATGCGCTTTTTGCAGATGCCGTGGCATTTGGCCTTCATCAGGTCTGCAGCACCAAATCTGGCTTTCCCCTTACCAAATTCTGCGTCATGTTGGCCGTGCTGGTGCCGGGGCAAAAATCGATGCTGAGTTCCGAAGGTGTGAACAACTTGTCCGAGTCAGGTGGGGTCTTGGACAGTTGGCCCGTGATTGATGCCATTCTCGATCAGGCGCTTGATCTTGATCCCGCGCACCGCGAAGACTGGGTTCTAGCCCAATTGAAACACGATCCTCAGGCACTTGAGCACGCGTTGCAATTGTTGCGCGCGCTGGAACAGTCACCGGAATTCCTCGAGGCCACAGCAGACCTTCATCCATCCCCAGTGGCCGCCGACACAACCGGGGGCCGCCTTGGCGTGTGGCAAATCGAAGGCGTACTGGGCCAGGGCGGCATGGGTATCGTTCATGCCGTCACGCGCGTCGAAGGGGGCTTTGAACAGCGAGGCGCGCTGAAACGCATTCTTGCCGATGGTCCGATTGATGCCATCCGCTTTGCCACAGAGCGGCAATTGCTGGCCGAACTGGATCATCCCGGCATCGCGCGCTTGCTGGATGGTGGCGTTGACCAAGATGGCCGTCCATGGATGGTCATGGAACGCATTGATGGCGTGCCGATCGACCGCTGGTGTCAGGATCAATCGCTTCCTCTGGCACGCCGCATTGCGCTGGTGATCGATCTGGCCGAGGCGGTCAGCGCGGCGCACCGGATGCTGGTGCTGCATCGCGATCTGAAACCCGGCAATGTGCTGGTGGGGAAGGATGGCCGCCCGCGCGTAATCGATTTCGGCATTGCCAAGCGGCTGAATCTTTCGAACCGGACTGAAGGCGCGCTGCCGCTATCGGCACCTTATGCCGCGCCCGAATTGCTTACCGGCACGCCACCCGGCCCGCCTGTCGATGTTTATGGCGTTGCAGCGGTGCTTTATGAACTGGCCTGCGGCGTGCCGCCGATCAACCTTGATGGACTGCCGATTGCATTGGCCGTTGGGCGCATTGTCGATCAACCGCCAGAGCGATTGATGGCGCGGCGGGCGCAGGTTACGCTGCTGTCACAAGCATCTACTGCACTGGTCGAGGATCTTGACGCTATTCTGGCGCGGGCGCTGCGCAAGGAACCGGCGGATCGCTATCCTTCGCTTGATGCCTTTGCCGAAGATTTGCGCCGTGCGCTTGATGGCCGGGCGGTCAACGCGCGGTCGGGCGATAAGGCCTATCGCCTGCGCCGCGCGGTGTGGCGCGCACGCTGGCCGATTGCGGCGTCCTTGGCGTTGATCGTGGCGCTTTCGGGCGGTTTGATCGCCACGCTGGTGCAAATGCGCGAGGCCGAGGCCGCGCGTGACCGGGCGCTGGCTGAGGAAGAGCGCGGCGAGGCGGTGCGGCAGTCGCTTTACCTCGTCCTGGCTGAAAGTGCCGATACGGCAGGGGCCGATGCCACATCGCGCGAGGTGCTGGATCGCGCCACCGCGCGCATCACGGCCAACTTCGCGCGAGATCCGGCAGAATCCGCGCGAGTCTTGCACGCACTGGGCGAATTGTACTTCTACCTTGGCGATTATGAAGCGGCGCAAACCGCATTGCAGCCCTTGCTTTCCGCGCCTGCCGCCAAGATTCCGGCCGAAACGCTGGCCGCGGCGCGCTATGACATGGCGCAAGTGCGGGTAAGGGTTGGCAAGACCGACGAGGCGCGGGCGCTGTTGGCGCAGGCGCAGGATTACTGGCGGCAGGACCCGGCCAAATGGAGTGCAAGGTTGCTCGACAGCCGCGTGGTCGAAGCGCAATTGGTGCGTGCGACCGATCCGGCAGCGGCGATTGCTCTGCTGCGCGATGCTCTGGTGCAGCACAACGCCATGCACGGGTCCGACAATCGGCAAGCAGGCGTGTTTCACAACAATCTGGGTGTGACGTTGCAGGCTTCCGGCGACCTTGAAGGGGCAGCAGAGGCTTTTCGCAAGGCACAACAGGTGTGGCAGCGTACTGGTTTGGTCGAAACGCCCGATGCGCTGAACACCGCCAATAACCTTGCCGCCATCGAAACGCTGTCTGGAAGGCCCGATGCCGCCGAACCGCTGTTTGCACAGGCGGTGCGGGTGCGGCGCAAGCTGTTTGGCGCATCCGGGGGAACGGCGGCGCTGCTCAGCAATCATGGCAAGGTGCTGCTGCAACTTGGCCGGGTCGATCAGGCTTTGGCCGCATTGACCGAGTCTGCAGCCATGGCCGAGACTTACACCGGCACAGGCAGCATGGGCCATGTGGCAGCGCTGTCTGGACTTGCCGATGCACAATTGGCCAAGCCTTTGCCCGAAGCGCTAGGCACGGCGCGGCGTGCAGTGGCGGCGGCAGCGGGCGGGAAGACTCCGCCGCCTGCAAAGGCGATGGCGTTGCTGTCGCTCGCGCGGGCGGAAAAGGCGTTTGGATCGCGCGCAGCGGCGGTTGAGGCGCTGGGTCAGGCCGATGCAGTCATCGCGGCCCTTGGCCCGGCGGGCGCGAGGATTGCCGCGGCGGCAAAGCAGGTGCGCAGCAGCCTGTAACCAGCGTTACGGTGCTGAGTTGGTATCGTCCATGTCTACCAGCAGCAGCGCCCGCGCCTTTACCCAATCGCGCCGCACGGTGCGTTCGTTGCAATCGAGCATCTTGGCGATTTCTGGTTCGGAATAGCCGCCATAGAAGCGCAGCTCCACCACTTGCGCCAGACGCGGCGCGAAGGCCGCCAGCCGATCCAGCGCGGCATCCAGCGCCACCAGCCGATCATCGCTTTCCCAGTAGACGTCGGGCAGGTCGTCCTCAAACGTGCCTGCCACTTGGCCGCCGCCGCGCTTGGCCGCGATCCGGGCTTGCGCGTGGTTGACCAGAATCTGCCGCATCGCGCGGGCCGAAGTGCGCAGGAAGTGCGCCTCATCGGCGAACTGGCCCACTTGCCGCAATTTCAGGAAGGATTCGTTGACCAGCGCGGTGGAGCGCAGCGTTTCCCCCGCGCCATAGCGCCACCGCAGATCGCGCGCGATGCGCTTCAATTGCGGATAAAGCGCTTCGATCAGCGGACGGTCTTGGGCGGTGTCCAGCACTTGCACTGCGCGATTCACTCCATTCAGGAAGCAGGTGCGGAATAGGTGACGGTCACCTGCAGCGAACCATCATCTTCGCCGCTGGGGCTGGTGGTGATCTGCATGGCCGGGCTGCTGGCCTCACCCTTGCCCATGGCCAGCATGCGCGCTTCGCCGGTGGCCATTTCCGTAACCACCGCCATGCCCGCAGCCGTACCCTGTTTGCGATAGTGATCGATCACGGACTGCGGTTGCGCTTTGACGGAATAGGCCAGCAGGCCTTCGGCGGTTTCCCCCGGTTTGCTGGCCACGGTGATGACTTTTGCGCCCGGATAGACTGCGGCAAACGCGGGAAGGTTATCGGGCAAGGCTATGCCGCCGCCATCCACGCTGGTGCTTACCGTCACTTTCTCGCCGGTTTCTCGGTTTTCAATCGTCTGCTCGGCAGTGTTGCTGCCACAGCCAGATGTGGCCAGGGCAATCGACAGCATGGGAATCAGGAAGCGCATGGTTGTCTCCATCGTAGTGTTATGTATGACGTGTGGTGGCATCGGCTGGCAGTGATCCATCGCACCAGTTTTGTGGTTTTTCCGGCAAAGGCTGAACGATTTGCGGGCGCGGCGGGAAACTGAGCCGCCCAAGCTGAGTTGCACGCTGCGCGCCGATGGCCAGCATCAGCCGGTTAAGCACGGCCACTGGATCGGGCGCTCCCTCGCAGGACGCGGGACGCCGCATCAGCAAGGTGGCGCCCCCATCGGCATGGCAGGCCAGCCAGATACTCTCATCTTCAAGCGTGATAGCGAACGGGGCTGAGTCAGGCGGCGGGTTTGTCCGGCGGCCAATCCAGCAGTGCAACTCGCCGCAAACGACGCCGCCCGATCCCGCAGCCATGGCGCCGGGCTGGGCAGATATCTCGCCGGGGCCGGGAATGGCCTCGTCGCGCTCTGTCCAGACGCCTGCGGCATCAACGCGCAGAACTTTGCCAATCAATGTGCCCACGCTGCCAACCTCGCGACCTGTTTTGCTGAACCCTTTCAAGACTAAACAGGAAGCGCGCGCGAAACCGGACATGCGCCGCACAGATAGGGACAGACCGCGCGAAAATTTTTGCCAGCCCCCATGTCCGGTTTCAGCCGCAATCCCTGTTTTGATCCTGTGAGGGGGTTGCAACCGCATCATCGGGCCCCCGAAACAAGGGGATAGTCCATGCGTACTGCCACCAATCGCCAGATCGGTTTTCAGCACTTCACCACCAGCCGCACTGCCATTGTGGCCGCGCTCATGCTTGCGCCGGTTGCGTTGCCGGATTCCGCGAGTGCGCAGGCATGTTTGCTTGATGCAAACGGCAACGCCACCGCTGGTGCTGGCGATACGACTGGCGGTGCAACGGCCACGACCGCTAATGCAAGCACCCCCGGCACGGCTTGCGGCAATCTTTCTGTCGCATCAGCCAACAGTGCCAGCGCGTTTGGCGATGATGCCGAGGCGACCGGCACGCAATCCACAGCTGTGGGCCATTCGGCCACAGCATCCTCGTCAAACAGCACAGCGGTTGGCGACCGGGCAACGGCATCCAGCCTCAATGCTTCTGCTTTCGGCACGCAGGCCACCGCAAGTGGAAACACCAGTGTTGCCTTGGGTGCATCAAGCGCAGCAACGGCAACATCCACAATTGCCATTGGCTTGGGCGCAGTGAGTGAAAGATTTCAAAGTGTTGCAATCGGCGCAAATACACTCGCCAGCGGTGAAGCTTCTGTGGCGATCGGCGGGAGCTTTGGCGGGAGCGCATCCGCTGCAACTGCTCAGGGTGCCCGGTCCGTTGCAGTGGGCTCAAACGCTACTGCGGCGCAGACCGGGTCGGTCGCAATGGGCGGGTCATCAAGAAGCCTTGGTGCAAACAGCATCGCCATCGGGCAGTCCGCACTGTCGCAGGAGGATGATGCTGTTGCCATTGGCGACAGCGCCAAGGCAAATGATGAAGGCGCGCTCGCGCTTGGATCTATTGCAGTGGCGGATGGCGATTCCAGTACAGCTGTTGGCTCAGGGGCGTTTGCTGCAGATTTTGGCGCCAGTGCCTTTGGCCGGGCCAGTCGTGCAGAGGGTGCATCCAGCGTCGCGCTGGGCAATTCAACGCGCGCTGCCGAAGCTGCAACAGCGGCTGGCCGGAGTGCACGGGCACTCGGTATCTCTAGTGTAGCTGTGGGCGAGGATTCGCAATCCGAAGGGGAAAGGTCCGTTAGCGTCGGACGTAGCGCCAGAGCATTCGGCAATCTTTCCATCGCAATCGGCGGTGACAGCTTTGATGATGGGCAAAACGGTGCATCAGCGGGCGGAGACAGTTCAATCGCTTTGGGTGCGGATGCGCAAGCCGTTGGTTTGAAAAGCATCAGCGTCGGCACTGACAGTCTTGCCTTGGAAGAATCGAGCACTGCTTTGGGTGGCAATGCAGAATCGCGTGGCAGTTTCGCCACCGCGCTTGGTGCTCTCGCCAAGTCCAACGGTGCCAACAGCCTCGCAGCAGGTGCTTCGGCCAATTCTTCGGGCGCACAAGCAACCGCGCTGGGCGTGCTGGCTGAAGCAACGGCCATGAACGCTACCGCCACTGGCACGTTTGCCAGCGCTTCAGCAGCAAACGCCACCGCACTCGGCGCAGAAACCCGCGCTGATGGCGAGAGCAGCGTGGTGATCGGCTATCAGTCTGGCGCAGATGGCTTTGCCAGCATCGCTATCGGGGCGGAGTCGGTGGCCGATGGTGATCAGGCGATCACGCTGGGCGGCACCGCGCGCGGCATCGGCGCGATTGCGCTTGGCGGATCGTCGAGCGCCGGGGATGGCAATGCCACGGCGCTGGGGGCCGGGGCCAATGCCTCTGCCGGGGCATCGACCGCCATTGGCGCAAGCGCGCAAGGGGCCGGGCAATCTGCCGTTGCGGTGGGGTCGAACGCCAATGCCGCCGGAGCAACCTCGGTCGCGCTGGGCAGCCTCGCCACGGCGCAGGGCAACAACAGCTTCGCCGCCGGGCACAACACACAGGCCTTTGCCGAGGAAGCGACCGCAGTTGGCGCGGGCAGCTATGCCGGTGCGGCCTATGCCACGGTCTTCGGCGTGCAGAGCACGGCGCTTGGCGCACGCTCGGTCGTGATCGGGCCGCAGGCAACGGCGATGACCGACAACAGCATTGCGCTGGGATCGACAGCGCGGGCAGAGGGGCTGAGTTCTACCGTGATCGGGACCGGTGCGAACGTCATCAGCACCGCCAGCAATGCCGTTGCGCTTGGCGCAGGTTCTGTCGCTGACCGAGAAAACAGCGTCTCGGTCGGCACCTTGGGGGCAGAGCGGGTCATCGCCAATGTCGCCAGCGGCGTGGAAAAGACCGATGCGGTCAACCTTGCGCAGCTGGAAAACGTCGCCGCGACGGCGCAACTGGCGCAGAGCAGTGCGACCTCTGCCGTGACCACTGCCAACCGCGCGGCTGCCGATGCCGCTGCCGTGCTGGGCACCGCAACGGCTGCTGATACCAAGGCGACGACCGCGCTGGCCACCGCCAACCAAGCGGCAACGGATGCCAGCACCGCCCTTGCGGCAGTCACCGGCGCGCAGGGAACTGCTGGAACGGCGCTACAAGCCGCGAACGAGGCCCGAACGGCCGCTACTGCCGCCCAAGGCACCGCTGACACTGCTCTGGCGGCGGCTGGTGCAGCGCAGGGCACAGCCGACAGCGCTCTGACCGCTGCAAGTGCCGCACAAGGCACGGCCAACTCTGCACTCAGCGCTGCCAGCGCCGCCGATGCAAAGGCCACCACCGCCCTTGCCGCCGCCACCGGAGCCGCGGCGATCAGCGCCGGGATCGATGGCCGGATCAGCGCGGTGGAAGACAAGAATCTGGTGCAGGATGGCCGCATCCAGACGCTGGAAAACCTCACCGGCACTGCCATCGGCAATGCTGCCGTGGCCAAGGACCGCGCGGATCAGGCGCTTGCCGCCAACGCCGCGCAGGATCAGGCCATCGGCACCGTGCGCACGCTGGCCGAGGGCAATGCCTCGCGGCTGACGGCGGTGGAGGCCGATGTCGCCACGCTGTTCGGCGCGATCCCATCGCAGGCCAATGGCATGAATGCACTGGCACTGGGCAGCGGCAGCTTGGCGGAAAGCGACGACTCCGTTGCCATCGGTAGCGGCGCGATGGCGGGCGATGGCGCGGCTGTGGCCATCGGCCTTGCCAACCAGGCGATGGGCAATGGCGCGGTGGCCATCGGTGACCCGAACTTTGCCACGGGCGATGGCGCAGTGGCCGTGGGCAAGGACAATACCGCCACAGGGCAAGCCGCGATTGCGCTGGGCGATACCAGCGTGGCCAATGGCGCATCGGCCTTTGCCGCAGGGCTTCAGGCAAATGCCACCGGGGCCAGCGCGATTGCGCTGGGGCAGGAGGCGCAAGCAACCGGTGCAGGGGCCATCGCCATTGGCGCTGGCGCAACGGCGGGCTTTGCCGGGTCCGTGGCCATTGGCGACGAGGCCCACACCGTGCGCGACAACCAGATCCTGCTGGGCAGCCTTGCCAAGACCTATACGATGCCCGGCATCTCCACCGCCGCCAGCCGCGCGGCGCAGCAGGGCGCGGTGAAGCTGGTTACCACCGATGCGGCGGGCAATCTGGCCACCACCGATTTCGATATTGCCCGCTTCGGCCAGTTGGAAAGCAGCGTTGCGGCCAACAGCGTGCAAGTGGTGGAATTGCGCAACCAGCTGTCCAGCTTTGAACGGTCGGCCAATGGCGGGATTGCCGCGGCCATGGCGATGGGTGGCACGATGATCCCGCCAGATGCATCCTTCGCGGTCAGCTTCAACCTTGCCACGTATCGCGGGCAGCAAGGCTTTTCCGGAGCGCTGGTGGCTCGCGCATCTGAAAACGTGTGGGTATCGGGCGGCGTTGCCGGGTCAACTGCACGCGGATCAACCGGCGGGCGCGTGGGCGTGACGTTCGGCTGGTAAGGCCTTCAGGTCGGCATTGCTCTTTAGGGGGCAATGCCGACCGTTCTCTGGCTGCTTGGCCCTCGATACTTGCCAGCCCCGGATCGAAACGGCATAGCCCAGCCCATGCATGATATCCGTCTGATCCGTGAAAACCCTGAAGCTTTCGATGCCGCTCTTGCCCGCCGGGGTGTGGAGCCTGTGGCGGCATTGATCCTCGAAATGGACACCCGCCGCCGCGATATTGCCACGCGGATGCAGGAAGTGCAGGCCCGCCGGAACGAGGCTTCGAAGGCCATCGGCGCGGCCATGGGCAAGGGCGATGCGGCCACGGCAGAAGCGCTGAAGGCCGAAGTGGCCGCGCTCAAGACCGAACTGCCCGCGCTGGAAGAAGATGAACGCCGCCAGACCGCGCTGCAGAACGCGGCTTTGTCTGCCATCCCGAACCTGCCCGCCGATGGCGTGCCCGAAGGCGAGGATGAGG
>JBEQBV010000045.1:0-18276 GCA_041639635.1 Novosphingobium sp. | reverse complement strand
CATTGTTATTGGGCGAGAAAATGGACCTCGTCCTCGCCACGATGGCCTGCCACGGCTCGGTCCGCGCCGGCCGCACGCTTTCTGTGGCCGAGATGAATGCCTTGTTGCGTGAAATGGAAGTGACGCCGCGATCAGGCCAGTGCAATCACGGACGACCGACGTGGGTGAAGCTGGCGCACGGCGATATCGAGAAGCTGTTCGGGAGAAAGTGACATGGCAAGATTGGCGCACATCCCTTTGATTTTTCTCGCACTTTCGGCCTGCTCCGCCGAGAAGGAGCAGACGGACGCCGAGGCCGTTGCCGCGGTTGAGGCGGCGCAGGCTATGAAGCCGCCAGTGGAGCCGATTGCCCCGCAGGCGATACTTTATCCCGATATTTCAAAGAACAAGCTGCATGGCACCGGGTGTGCTTTTGTGGCTGATGGCGGCGGGATCGGCGCGGTGCTTCTGGCGCAAGACAAGCGCGGGGTGTTGAAAATAAACGGAGAAATCCGGATTCTCGCGCCCGATACAGGCTCGGCCAAGCTTCCAAAGGGCAGCTGGTCGCGCTATACCGGCAAGGAATATGCGCTGACGCTGACCGCAACCGGACCGGTCGAGGCGGTGGGGATCAACGAGCATTTCGATGGCAAGCTTGTGATCACCGACGCATTCGAGCGGCCCGTTTACGATGCAACGGGCGACGTGCAATGCAAGGCGATTTAGCCAGCGTTCAGAGCAGGTTGCGGCAGTCTGTGTGCGCCTAGGTGCAGCTAGGTGCATCTAGGTGCACTTCAGGAATGCCCCTTTTTCGCCCGCTCAGACGTTGAATTTGAAGTGCAGGACATCGCCGTCCTTCACTACATATTCCTTGCCTTCCTGCCGCAGTTTGCCCGCATCGCGCGCTGCGCTTTCGCCGCCCAGAGCCACGAAATCGTCATAGGCGATGGTTTCGGCCCGGATAAAACCGCGCTGCATGTCGGAATGGATTTCACCCGCCGCTTCCGGGGCTTTCGCACCCTGATGCACGGTCCACGCGCGCGCTTCCTTGGGGCCGACGGTGAAGAACGTGATAAGGTGGAGGAGATCATAGCCCGAGCGGATCACTCGGGCGAGGCCGGTTTCGTGCAAGCCCATTTCTTCAAGGAAAACCGTGCGTTCCTCGGGGTCCATGCCAACCAGTTCGGATTCGATGGCGGCTGACACGATCACTGCATTTGCGCCCTCGGCCTTCGCCTTTTCAAAGACGCGGGCTGAGAAGGCGTTGCCGTTGGCGGCGCTCTCTTCCTCGACGTTGCAGACATAGAGCACGGGCTTGGCGGTCAGCAGTTGCGCCTGTTGGAACACGCGCAGTTCTTCCTCGTCCTTGGGCTGCGTCAGCCGCGCAGGCTTGCCTTCCCGAAGCAATTCAAGGGCTTGGCCAAGGACCGAGGCGATGATCTTGGCTTCCTTGTCACCCGCCTTAGCCTTCTTTTCCGCCGCCGGGACGCGCTTTTCGAGGCTTTCAAGGTCTGACAGCATCAGTTCGGTTTCGACCGTGTCGGCATCGGAAACCGGGTCGACCCTGTTATCGACGTGCTGAATGTCGTCGTTTTCAAAGCAGCGCAGCACGTGGACGATGGCGTCCACTTCGCGGATGTTGCCGAGGAACTGGTTGCCCAGACCTTCACCCTTCGAAGCACCGCGCACGAGGCCTGCGATATCGACGAAACCGAGCTGTGTCGGGATGATCTTCTGGCTGCCAGCGATGGCGGCCAGCTTGTCAAGCCGGGGATCGGGCACGCCGACATTGCCGACATTGGGTTCAATTGTGCAGAATGGATAGTTCGCCGCCTGCGCCGCCTGCGTTTCCGTTAACGCATTGAACAGCGTCGATTTACCGACATTGGGAAGACCGACGATCCCGCAACGAAAACCCATTCTCAAACTCCTTGGTTGCCGGGGCCTTTAGCGCCCGTCGCGGGGTTTGGAAACCTTTGCATCTTATGCCAGATGGCAGGCGGGCAATTTCACCTTTGCTTCAGGGAAATGTGCGATGGCATCCGCATGAGAAAGACGCTTGCTCTGGCACTGCTGATGGCACTTTCCGCTTGCGGAGGAGATGCAACGGACAAGGTTGCGCGCGCGAAAGAGGAGATTGCGCGCATGGAACTGGCGGCTGCGAAAGTCGATCTTTCTGCCGCTTTGTCTGAACAGGGTGAGAATGCCGAATTGCTGCGGTTGCTGGCCGCCGTGCAACTGCGCATGGGTGATGGCGATGGCGCTGCGTCAACTGCTGCGCGGCTTGAGCAACTGGGCGAGCGCAGCCCCGATCTGGTGCGAATACGCGCTGAAGCTGCCTTGTTGCGGGGAAGGCCGAATGAGGCATTGGCGCTGCTGGGCACCGACGGCACGCCACAAGCGTGGCGCGTAAGGGCGGCGGCGCACCTGGCGCTGGATGATACAGCGGCAGCGGTCGATGCGTTCCGGCGCGGGGAGGCGGCGGGCAAGGATGCCATGCTGCTGCGCGATCATGCGCTGTTCCTGATCGACGCGGAAGACTTGCCCGCAGCAGAGCAGCGCGTTGTCGAGATACAGAAGCTGGCCCCGGACGGGTATGATGCGCTGATGCTGACCGGCGACATTGCCATGCGGCGCGGGCGGTTCGGTGCGGCGCATAAGGCGTTTGCCAGGGCGGCGGAGCGATTCCCCCGCGCACCGGAACCGCTGCTGGCACGGGCTGGTGCTTTCGAACGCGCGGAACAGAAAGCCAAGGCGGCGGAAATGGTGGCCAAGGCTGCGGCGCTTGCCCCCAAGGACCCGCGCGTGATTGCGCTGCAAGTGCAGATGGCGACGGCGAAACAGGATTGGCAGACAGTCCGCGATACTCTGGCAAGTGAGGAATCCCGGCTCGATCCGGTATCCGACAATGGCATTGCCTATGCACAGGCGCTGCTGTTTCTGGGGCAGCGTGAACAGGCCCGTTCGATGTTGCAGCGGGCTTTCCTGCGTGCGCCGGGCAATCCGCGCATCCGCCTTCTTTTGGCGGGCGCGCAAATGGCAACAAACGATCCGCAGGCGGCCTATGCCATGGTCAAGCCGCTGGCCGAAAGCGTGATTGCCGATACGCCTGAACTTGAACTGGCCGAAACGGCGGCGCGAGCGCTGGAGCGTGAAGACGAGGCTGAGCTGTGGAAAGCAAAACGCCTTTCGCCGCAACGCGCCGCGGCGTTGGAACTGGCAGGCAAGGCCGAGGATGCCATGCTGCGCGAGCGCTGGGACGAGGCGATTGTCGCCTATCGCGCCATTGCAGTGCAGGGGAATGACAGCGAAGTCTATCGCCGTCTGGCCTTGGCACTGAGCCGGTCTGGCAGGAGTGACGAGGCCATTGTAATTGCCGACAAGGCCAGAGCGCTTTCGCCCTCGGATGCCGATCTGGTCCATTTGTCCGGATACGTTCGCGCGGTGGCGGGCAAGGAGCCCGACACCGCGCGACGTTTGTTGCGAGAAGCCAGCATGGCAGATCCGCGCAATCCGGTTTACCGCAAGAGCCTTGCCCGATGGGGTGGCTCTGGCGATGAAGGGTAACTCCCCACTGTTGATGCAGGGAGCTGACCGAAATTACCCGCGCTGCTTGATCTTGCGCGAGCGGGCGTAGCCTACGCCGAGCAGACCCAGCGCCATCATGCCCAGCATGCCGGGTTCAGGAACCGACGTGCCGCCGGTGGAGCCGCCGGTGCTGCCACCCGTCGTGGTCGAACCACCGGTGCTGCCGCCCGTGGTGGTGGTCGAACCGCCAGTGCTGCCACCCGTGGTGGTGGTTGAACCGCCAGTGCTGCCACCCGTAGTGGTGGTCGAACCGCCAGTGCTGCCGCCGGTGGTGGTGGTCGAACCACCGGTGCTGCCGCCCGTGGTCGTGCTGGAGCTTGTGGAGCTGCTGCTGGTGCCCGGGCAGGTCTTCGAACCCTTCTTGCACGAGGAGCTGCCGCCGCCGAGCAGCCACCAGGTGGCGTGTGCCGGTGCCGAGGCGGTTGCCACGGAAAGCGAGAGTACTGCGGCTGCCGCCATAAACTTCTTCGTCATTACAACCTCCACAACTTTGGACTTGGTTGACGCATTACTCAGCAAAGGCCGTGCCAAATGTTTAAAATCAGGAGGTTGAATGGTTAACGATGATTATTGGACGGGGTAAGTGTCAGGCATATCGACAGTTTTCGATTTCTGGATTGTTTCCCGGCCTGTTGGGTATTGCGCAGAGGCTGTCAGCCTTGTTGGCGCAGAGCCACATCGTTCATGAAACGCACGTCGTCACCGTCCGCCAGCCATGCGGCTTCCGACGCGATCGCGCCGAGCATTTCGATCAGATCATCCTGTTCGGCCTTGGCAAAATTGCCCAGGACATGGCCGGTAACGCGGTCCTTGTGGCCGGGATGGCCAATGCCGAGCCGCACGCGGCGAAAGTCTGCGCCAAGATGCTGATCGATGGATCGCAAGCCATTGTGCCCAGCCGTGCCTCCGCCCTGCTTCACCTTGACCTTGAACGGGGCGAGATCGAGTTCGTCATGGAACACGGTGAGCGCATCAAGGCCGAGTTTGTAGAAGCGCATGGCTTCTCCAACGGCACGGCCGGATTCGTTCATGAACGTGGCGGGTTTGAGCAGCAGGACCTTTTGCGTGCCGATGCGGCCTTCCTGCAGCCAGCCCTGAAACTTTTTCTGCACAGGGCCGAAACTGTGGACTTCGGCCAGCGTGTCGAGCGCCATGAAGCCGACATTGTGGCGATGCAGCGCATATTGCGGACCGGGATTTCCGAGGCCGACCCAGAGTTGCATGGGCGAAGGGTTCCTTGTGCGTTTGGACCGTTGGCGGGCATCCTTCGACAAGCTCAGGATGAGCGGACTTTTAGGAGGTGAAGGCAATAGTTCAACAGGGACAGTGAGCGGACGCAATCCGAGCCTCCGTTCATCCTGAGCTTGTCGAAGGATCATGCTGAGCTTGTCGAAGCAGTCCGCGCATACCCGCAATTCAAAAAAGAACCCCTCCCGCACGGGGCGGAAGGGGCTGCATTTTTTGCATGCCTACCGAGGCAGGCGAAGGCTGAAGATCAGTCTTCCTTGGTCGTGTCGCCTTCTTCGCTCTTCAGCGATGAGGGAGCCACGATCGTTGCGATGGTGAAATCGCGATCGGTGATCGCAGGCTTCACGCCTGCAGGCAGGGTGACGGCGCTGATGTGGATCGAATCGCCAACTTCATAGCCGGTCACGTCCACGATGATGTCATCGGGGATCGCGTCGGGCGAGCAGATCATTTCGAGTTCGTGGCGCACCACGTTCAGAATGCCGCCCTTCTTGAGGCCGGGCGACTTTTCTTCGTTGATGAAGGCCACCGGCACATCGACGTGGACGACCGAGTCCTTCGAGATGCGCAGAAAATCGGCGTGCTCAGGACGGTCCGACACAGGGTGGAACGCAACGTCTTTGGGCAGCGTGCGGATGGTCTTGCCACCGACAGTGAGTTCGACGACCGAGTTGAAGAAGTGGCCGGTGCCCAGCGCCTTGTTCAGCGCCTTTTCTTCCAGATGGATCGCAACCGGTTCTTCGTTGCCGCCATAAATGACAGCGGGGATGCGGCCTTCGCGACGCAGTGCACGGGAGGCTCCCTTGCCTGCCCGATCGCGCGTCTCGGCCGACAGCGTAAGCGTCTCGCTCATGTGTCAGTACCTTTATGAGAATGCGTTGTTACAACTTCCTCCGCCACGCCTCCAGGGATGACCATGACAGGGAAGCGGCGGCCCTTAGCGGGTTGGCTGCAAAATGCAAGGGAATAGGCGGGAGAAGTGTTGGTCAGCCCTGACTGAGACGTTGGGGTATGCCACTCGGCAACGCTGTCCAAAGCTTTGTCATCCTGAACTTGGTTCAGGATCCATTTCGCCAGTTAGGCTGCTGTCTATGATGAGAGACGGACCCTGAAACAAGTTCAGGGTGACGGCGACCTTGTAGGATAACTGGCAGTTCAGTTCAAAGGCAGGCTTCGAGATAGGCCTGATCGAAGCCGAACTGGCGCGCTTTTTCCAGCGTGTAGGGGCGCAGGCCCGAGGGGCGGAATTCGCCGATGATCTTGCCTTCGTCGGTCTCGTCCAGATATTCGAACTTGAACAGTTCCTGCGTCACGATCACGTCGCCTTCCATCCCGATCACTTCGGTGATGTTGGTGGTTCGGCGTGAACCGTCGCGCAGACGCTTGACCTGAACGATGATGTCGACCGATTCCGCGATCTGGCGGCTGATGGCCTCCTTCGGAATCTTGATGTCGCCCATCAGGATCATGTTTTCCATACGGCCAAGGCATTCGCGCGGGGAGTTGGCGTGAAGCGTGCACATTGAGCCATCGTGGCCGGTGTTCATTGCGGCCAGAAGGTCAAAGCATTCGGCGCCGCGAATTTCGCCCAGGATGATCCGGTCAGGACGCATACGCAGGGCGTTCTTCACAAGGTCACCGATGGTGATGGCGCCTTGGCCTTCAAGGTTCGGCGGGCGCGTTTCGAGCGGCAGCCAGTGTGGCTGCTGAAGGCGAAGTTCGGCGGCGTCTTCGATTGTCAGCACGCGCTCGCCCGGATCGATCATCTTCGACAGGGCGTTGAGCATGGTGGTTTTACCCGAACCGGTGCCGCCTGAGATGACGACGTTCATGCGGCAGGCGCCGGCAATCTTGAGTGCGGTGCACATCTTGTCGGACATCGAGCCGAAATCGCGGAGCATATCGAGCGTGATCGGCTTTTCGGAAAACTTTCGAATCGAGATCGCGGTGCCGCGCAAGCTGAGCGGCGGGACGATCACGTTGACGCGGCTGCCGTCCTTCAGGCGGGCGTCGGCAAGCGGCGTGGTCTGGTCGACGCGGCGGCCGACTTGGTTGACGATGCGCTGCGCGATCTGGAACAGGTGGCTTTCATCGCGGAAGCGGATCGGGGCGAGCACGAGCTTACCCTTCTTTTCGATGTAGGTCTGCTCAGGCCCGTTGACCATGATATCCGAGATATCGGGATCGTTCAGCAGTTCTTCGAGCGGGCCGAAGCCGAGCAGTTCATCGATCAGCACCTTTTCCAGCGCGAACTGTTCGCGCCGGTTGAGCGTGACCTTCAACTCGGCCAGCACTTCCATGATGATCGGGCGGAATTCTTCCGACAGTTCATCCTTGGTCAGCGTGGCGGCCGCTTCGGGATCGACTCGTTCGAGCAGGCGGGGGAGCACCTGTTCCTTGATCTTGTGGACCGAGGCTTCGAAGCCTTCGGCCTGATAGTTGCCTTCGTTGACGCCATTGGCCCGGTCGGCCAGGCGAGTCATTGCATCGGCTTTGAGCGCGGCTCCGCTGACGGCTGTGTCGTCCTGATCCATCGCGGGAAGAGGCGGGAACTGTTCGCCGCCCATCGGCATCGGCATGGGAGCGGCTGACGTTCCGGGCGTAGCCGGTTCGCCATTGCGCATTGGCCGTGCAACCCCGAAAGAGGGCCGGGGGCCGTTGGCCGCAGTCCCGGCCGTTCCTGTCTTTCGCCCGAAAGCGCTCATCAAAAGACCCCAATCCGTATTGCTTCAGTTCCGATGCTGCGCCCAATTGCTGTGGGCATACGGAACCATCAATCAGGGACTGATAAACGCAAAACCTTCAAGGATTACTAACAGCGCGTTTCCGCGTTGTAGCGGTCAACCACCTGTAAACCATGCGTCAGGGGCGAGAAAGCGCGCGATGACCGACACTTGCACGACATGGAGGAGAGCGCACATCACCTTTTTTGCGTGCTCCGGTTCCGTATGGGGTCTGCATGGTTTAGCGGGCTTTTTGCCGGAGCGGATTGATCCGGTGGCGAGCGGCAACGGAAGTCACACATTTGGAACAGAGTAACCAGGCACAACACAACGGATCCAGCGGCAACCGGGCTGGACTGCTCTTCGCCTTGGGCGGCTTTGCCATGCTTTCGCTGGGCGATGTCGTGGTGAAGAGCATGGCAGGCATGTGGCCCGGTAGTGCGATTGCGGCCGTTCGGTATGTCATCGGGGCCATCGGGCTGGGTGTGATCCTGTATCGGCGGGAAGGGCGCGCCGGGTTTGCCTTTCCGCATTTGCGCTGGCAGGTGCTGCGCGGCTGCAGCGTGGCCTTGTCGGCGCTGGCAGGGTTTACGGCGTTGCAACTGATGCCGATTGGCGAGTTTACCGCCATCTCGTTTACCAGCCCGATGTTGACGGCGCTGCTGGCAGCCGTGTTGCTGGGTGAGCCGCTGCGGCGCGAGACTCTGGTGGCTTCGCTGGTTGCCTTTGCCGGAGTGTTGATCATCCTGCGGCCCAACTTTGCCATACTGGGACCTGTGGCGCTGCTGCCGGTTCTGGCGGCGCTGGGCATGGCGCTGCTGATCATTGCCAACCGCAAGGTATCAGGATCAGGCAGCGCGCTGGCGATGCAGTTCACGGTGGCGGCGGTTGCGGCGGTGGTTCTTTCTATTGCAGCAATCGCGGGGCATCTGAGCGGAATTGCCTTGTTTGAAATCCCAGCGATGCCGCCTGTTGTGCTGATCAAGATCGTGATCATCGCCGTCAATGCCAGCATTGCACATGCGCTGATCTATCTGGCGACCACACGAGCGGGGGCCGGGGCGATTGCACCGATGACATATGTGCAACTGCTCATGGCCGGAGGATTGGGGTGGGCTCTGTTCGGTGAGCGCCCGGACTTGACGGCCCTGGCCGGGGCGACGGTAATCATCGGCGCTGGGCTTTTTCTGTGGCGCGCAGGGCGAGCGAAGCCCCTGCAGGAATAAGGCTTTTCAACATCGCACGGTGTGCGGGGCACACCCATAACTGCTCCTAGCTGGCCAAGATTGCAATCGATTGTTGTAAGACTGCAAATGCTGTGGCATGGCGTGCGGAGGGTTAGTAGCGCCACCAAGGCCGAGACACCCGAGGGGAGAGTACGCAGGTGACCATCAGCAGCGGCCACGATGGCGGGCAAGGCGGTTTGGCCGGACACCTTGCGGTGCGGCCGCATCTGCCTCTGTCGCGCATTCTTGAGATGAATCTGGGCTTTCTGGGCCTGCAGTTCAGCTTTGGTCTGCAGCAAGGGAACATGGGGCCGATCTACAGCTTTTTGGGCGCTGACGAATCCCAGCTTCCCATGCTGCAGCTGGCAGGGCCGATCACCGGCCTGCTGGTGCAACCCATCATCGGTGCGATGAGCGACCGGACATTGAGCCGCTGGGGTCGGCGCACGCCTTATTTCTTGATCGGGGCTGTGCTGTGCTGCCTTGGCCTGTTCTTTATGCCGCTTTCCAGTTCGATCCTGATGGCGATGTCTTTGTTGTGGATTTTGGATGCGGGCAACAACATCACGATGGAGCCATACCGCGCCTATGTGTCTGACCGGTTGAACCCGGACCAGCGGCAGGCAGGGTTCCTCTCGCAAAGCGCGTTCACGGGCCTTGCGCAGATGCTTGCATTTCTGACGCCGTCGCTGCTCGTCGGCTTTGGCATGAGCCGCGATTGGGTGGACGATCACGGCATTCCCTACACAGTGCGCGTGGTGTTCATGATCGGCGCGGTGCTATCTTTGGCAACCATCGTGTGGTCGGTGCTGCGCGTGCCTGAATTGCCGCTGACGCCGCAGGAGCGCGACCACATTGCCGCCCAGCCCAAGGGCGCCTGGGCCACGCTGCGCGAGATCGGCGAGGCGATTGTCGAAATGCCGGTGGCCATGCGCAAGCTCGGGATGATGAGCCTGTTTCAATGGGTCGGCATGTCTGGCTATTGGACTTATGCCGTCTACTCGATGAGCCGCAGTGTCTATGGCACGGCAGACGTGCAGAGCAGTGCCTTCCGCGCAGCCGTTTTGACCAATGGCGAGGTTGCGGCGTTCTACAACGCCATCGCCTTTGTCACCGCGTTTGCGATGGTGCCGATTGTGCGCCGGATCGGGCCGGGGCCGTTGCATGCCCTGTGCCTGTTTGCGGGCGGGGCGGGCATGTTCATGTTGCCGGGGATTACCGACAAGGCGCTGCTGTTTGTGCCCGCCATAGGGATTGGTTTGGCGTGGGGGAGCATCATGGGCAACCCTTACGCTATCCTGAGCAACGCCATCCCGCCGCAGCGCACAGGCGTGTATATGGGGATATTCAACATGATGATCGTGATCCCCATGCTGATCTTTGCGGTGGTGATGAGCCGGCTCGATCTGGGTTTCGTGTCATTGGGTTTCGACGCATACAAGCTGCTGCTGAGCAATGATCCGCGCAATATGCTGATGTTCTGCGGCGTGTGCCTGATGCTTGCGGGCTTTTCGGTGCTGTGGGTGCGTGAAGGCCGGGTCAGTGCCATGGTGCAGGCGGTTCCCGCAGAATGATTGCCCTCCATACCACAGATGCCTCGCTCGTCTGGGAGCCTTGCCCGAATGCCCCGCCGCTTTGGCGGCATTGCGGGCCGCGCGTAAGTTCGGAATTTCTGCAACCGCTTGCCGATCAGCGCACGGCTGCATCCTATTCGATGGATGCCGATGCTCCGCTGACTATTGCACCTACAGGTGGACTCGGCTGGTTCGGGCCGGAAATGCTGCGGTTGCGCACGGCTGACGGGGCTGCGCTGGCAATCCAGTTTGGCGAGGTGACTGTTTCCGAGAGGGAAGACGCTGTCCACTTCACACTGCGCGATGTCCTGGCTGGCGTGGAGCTGGAATTGGGGTTTGCCGTGACCGGCGGTGCCTTTGTCTGCCGGGCTCGCGTGGGCAATATTGGCGTGGATGTCTTTGAAGTGGATTGGCTGGCCAGCGCGATGGTGCCGATCCCGGCGAGTGCCAGCGAAATCGTATCATGGCGCGGGCGGCACAATTCCGAACTGGTCGAATGCCGCGAACCGATGCCGCAGCAAGTGTGGCAGCGTGAAGGGCGGCGCGGTCTTTCCGGGCATGGCGGGCCGGGCGGACTTTATCTGCTGGATCACGGCGCAACGTTCGATGCAGGCGTGGTGCGGGCGCTGCAATTGGCATGGTCGGGCGACAGCCGCATAGCGGTGGAGCGTGACGACGAAGGCTTCTGGACGCTGAGCGCGGGGGCCTTGCTACAGCCCGGTGAAGTGCGCCTTGCTCCGGGCGAAAGCTGGGATGCGCCCGATGCGATTTTTGCGATCTCCGCAGCCGGACGCAACGGCGCAGCAGCGGCCTTCCATGATGCAGTGCGGGCGCGTTTGCAGTGGCCGGGAGGGGCGATGCGCCCGCGCCCGGTGCATCTCAATTCTTGGGAAGCCTGCTATTTCGATCATGACGAGGAGCGCATTGTTGCCTTGGCGGAGGCTGCCGCCTCAGTCGGGGTGGAGCGCTTCATTCTTGACGATGGCTGGTTCCAAGGGCGCAACGACGATGCGGCGGGGTTGGGGGACTGGACCACCGATCCGCTGAAGTATCCGCGCGGGCTTGCACCGCTGGCGGAGCGTGTAAACGCGCTGGGTATGGAATTCGGGCTGTGGGTAGAACCCGAGATGATCAATCCCGACAGCGACCTTTACCGCGCGCATCCTGATTGGGCGCTGGCATTCGATGGCCGTGACCGGCCAACATCGCGCAACCAGCTCGTGCTCGATATGCGACGCGCCGATGTGCGGGATTATCTGTTTGGTTGCCTTGATACGCTTCTGCGTGAACTGCCGATCACCTACCTGAAATGGGACCACAACCGCGATCTGGCTCCTGCAGCGGGCGCTGTGCAAGTGCGTGGCACGTATGATCTTCTAGCGCGGGTGAGGGCTGCTCATCCGGCAGTGGAAATAGAGGCTTGTGCTGGCGGTGGTGGGCGCAACGATGCCGGGATGGCCGATTTCTGCCACCGCTATTGGACCAGCGACAATATCGACGCGGTCAGCCGCATTGGCATACAGCGTGGGTTCCTGTCCTTTCTGCCGCCAGAGGTGATGGGATCGCATATTGCGGCAAGCCCGGCTCATGCCACGGGGCGGCGGCACAGTTTGGGCTTTCGTGCTGCCATGGCGATGACAGGCCATCTTGGCGTGGAAATGGACCCGCGCACGCTGTCTCACGTGGAGCGCGCCGAACTTGCCGATTGGATTGCTTTTCACAAGCAATGGCGCGGCTTGCTGCATCAAGGGCGCGTCTGGCAAGGCGAGGGAACTGATGGGTTGGTGTGGCAGGCTCAGGGGCGTGCCGATGGAATGCTGCTGTTCGTGATCCGGGCCGAGCCACCGCAGAGCCGTCGCCCGCAGCCATTGCCGCTTCCGTTCATCGGGCGCGACGGTGCGTGGGACGTGCAGCTGCTGAAGATTGCCGGGGGTGAGGGCGGCCATGCTGCCCATTCGGCTCCGCTGTTCGAGGCGATGAAGGACGCGCCACAAGTGTTCGCCGCCGATTGGCTTGCCTCCAGCGGGCTGCCCCTGCCGCCGGGCAAGGCCGAAACCGTTATGCTGTTTCATCTGCGCAAGTGCGCCTGATTGCTGTTTTTGGAAAGACGTTGATGGCCTCTGTATCTCTGCCTGCTTCATCATGTGCGCCATTCGGTGCGAGCCGTTGGGCTCCCACCGGTTACGGCAACCCGCCGCGCATCCCGCTGATCGCGAAAGATGATGTTGTCCGCCTATTCGACAATCTCGATCTGTGGGATTGCTGGCCACTGGCGCATGAGGATGGTCGCACTGCGGTGCATTCGGGGCGCACTTGGTGGTTTTTCCTGTCGGCGCAGGTCTTTGCCGATCCGGTGGAGCGCCATGGACACGCTCGCATCCGCCTGCTTTCACTGGGGGACGATGGATGGCGCGATCACGGCAACGCATTCCCCGATGGCTTTACACCTGGCAGCCGCGAGTGGGCCGGATGTTGCGTGCTGATGGACGATGGCAAAACGGTGCAGCATTTCTTCACCGCCGCAGGTCGGCAGGGCGAGAGCGCACTGACTTGCGAGCAGCGCATTTTCGTCAGCACCGGATCTTTGACGAGCGATGGACCGGGAGGCTGGGATGCCCCGCGCGAGATTTTTGCTGCCGATGGGGTGCGCTATGTGCTCGATCGGCAGGATCAAGGCGTGCCGGGCCTTATCAAGGGCTTTCGCGATCCGGCATGGTTGCGCGATCCGGCAACGGGCAAGGCGCATCTGTTGTTTACCGGCAGCGCGGCCTGGTCCGACCATGCTTTCAACGGCAATATTGGCATTGCCACATTCGAGGCGGGCGAGTGGGTGCTGGGCGATCCGTTAATCGAAGCGGTGGGCATCAACAACGAACTGGAGCGCCCACATGTGATCGTGCGCGATGGTTTGTATTATCTGTTTTGGTCAACCCAGACTCATACCTTTGCGCCTGATGCAGTGGCCGGGCCGAACGGGCTCTATGGTGCGGTTGCCGATGATGTGATGGGGCCATGGCGGCCGCTGAACGACGGTGGCTTGGTTGCAGCCAATCCCGAGGCTGAGCCAAAGCAATCTTACAGCTGGTGGGTGACCGGCGAGGGTGAGGTCTGGAGCTTTGTCGATTACTGGGGAATGGAAGGCCGCACGCTTGCCGATCATCCCGAATTGCTGCGCAGCAATTTTGGCGGGACGCCTGCGCCGCGCTTCGAACTGGCCTTTGATGGCGACCGTGTGATGCTGCGTTGAGGGTCAGGCGCTTTCGCGGATAATCAGTTCGGGGACCATCACTGTCGACGGCGCGTCCTTGCCGTCTAGCCGAATGCGCAGGGCTTCGGCCATTGCGCGTGCGCCTGCAGCAATATCCTGGCGAACCGTGGTCAATTGGGGGACCATGCGTTGCGATAAGGGCAGATCGTCAAAGCCCGTGACGGCGACCTGATCGGGCACAGAGATGCCGCGTTCGTGCAGGTGCCGGATTGTGGTCATCGCAATGATGTCGGATGCGCAGACGATGCCATCCACGCTTGCGCCGATTTCATCGAGGTTCATCGCGATCTGGCTGGCCATTTCGTCGCTGGCCAGATGCGTTGGGAAAGCTCTGAGCGTGGCGCCGGGGACCACGGATACAGCTTGCTGTGCACCTGCCAGACGGTCCGCGATTTCGGGGCCGTTGGTATCGCCGAAGAACGCAAGCTCGCGTCCCCCGCGATCAAGCAGGCGCTGTGCGGCAAGCCGACCGCCTGCGGCATTGTCGACCCCCACGGTGCATTGGACCTGACCTTCGCGGTAGCTGCCCCAAACTACGAGCGGTTTGTAGTATTGCGCAACACGCTCAATCACGGCGCTCTGGTTGGATTGGCCGATCACCAAAGCACCATCGAGCATCCCCGAATCGACTATACGATCCAGCCATTCATCATCGCCTGGAATGACGCGCGAGAGCATCAGATCGTGGCCGCTTTCGGTCAGTTCATCAGCGAGATAGCCGAAGAGGGTCATGAAGAACGGGTCCGATATGTGCTGCCGGCGCTCGTGGCCCAAGGGGATCACTACGCCGATCACGCCCGTGCGTTGGGTGCGCAGGCGACGGGCCATCTGATTGGGACGGAAACCATGTTCGCGGGCCAGGGCCTGAATGCGTTCGCGCGTTTCCTTGTTGACCAGCGACATGTCGGCGAGAGCGCGTGAAACCGTTCCTGCTGACACCCCCGCAAGGCGTGCCAGTTCAGCTATGTTTTTGATCTTGGCCGGTTTCGCTCCGTCTACCATGTGCTGTCAAATGCCCCGCGCGCGAGTTTGGGCACGTTCCCTTGTGCCAAGCGCCGATGAGGTGATGCGGTGCAATTGATGGGCCTGTCAACTGCCACGGGCATTTCCTTTTTGAGCGCTGCAGCAAATATGTTGCAACATTGCCACGCTTTGATGGGTCTTTGCAATCGATTGCTATTTCTGTTGCAAACGATTGTATGGGCGTCTAGCGAGATAGCGATTGATTCCTGCAAGTGATGCAGGAGCTTCTTGGTGGGAGGATTTATGAAGCGGTTTCCATTCCATGGCTGTGCCTCGTTTGTTGCGCTTTCCGCAGCTATGGTTGCCATGCCTGCATTTGCGCAGGATGCGGCACAAGCTGAAGCTGCTCCGGAAGCGGTCGGTCTTGACGCGATCGTCGTAACGGCATCTGGCCGTGACAAGACGCAGCTGAACAGCGCTGTTTCGGTCAGCTCGATTTCGGCAGACACGATTCAGGCGCTGCGCCCGACATCGGAAGCCGAAATCTTCCGCGCCATTCCGGGTATTCAGGTGGCAGGTACAGCAGGCCCTGGCGGTAACTCGAACATCGCCGTGCGCGGCCTTCCGGTTGCAACGGGCGGTTCGCCTTTTGTGCAGATTCAGGAAGATGGCCTGCCGACAGTGCTGTTTGGCGACATCCAGTTCGGCAACAACGATTACTGGACGCGCTTCGATGCATCGGTGGCCAATGTCGAAGGCGTTCGCGGTGGTTCAGCGGGCACGTTCGCCTCGCAGGCTCCCGGCGCGGTGATCAACTACATCAGCCACACCGGCAAGCAGGAAGGTGGCTTTTTCGCCATCAACCGCGGCATTGGTTATGACGAAACCCGCGCTGATTTCCGTTATGGCGGTTCCATCACTGACACGCTGTATTTCCATGTTGGCGGCTTTGTGAAGAATGGCCGCGGACCGCTGAAGGCAGATTACACGCTTTCGGATTCGGTTCAGGTCAAGGGTAGCCTGACCAAGGAATTCAACGAAGGTCGCGGCTATTTCCGTATGCTCTTCAAGGTGGCTGATACGCAGGAGCCGAACTATACCGGCGCGCCTGCACTGGCCACGGTGAATGGCAGGAAGATCACGAACGTTCGCCCGTTCCCCGGTTTCGATGGCCGCGACAGCTCGAACTACTCAATCTACAATCAGGACTTCCTGATCTACAACCGCGAAGGCAACCTTGAGCGTGTTCGGAACGACGGGATTACGACCAAGGCTCTGTCTTTCGGCAATCAGTTCCATTACGAATTCGATGGCGGCATCACGGTTGACAACAACCTGCGCTACACTTCGATGAGCGGTGCGTTTACTTCGCCGTTCCTGAACGTGGGACGCACGGCCAATGTGCTTGGTTCGACCGTGAACGGCAGCACGGTTGCGGCGATCCGCTATGCCAGCGGTCCGCGCGCTGGCCAGCTCTACAACGATACTTATCTCGACGATAACGTGAACGTGCGCACCAAGATCAACGACATCGGCAGTGTTGCCAATGACCTGACGGTGGCGGGCAAGTTCGATGTGATGTCGGGCAAGCTGACCACCCGCGCCGGTCTGTTCTACATGAACCAGAAGATCGCGATGGAATGGAACGTCAACAAGTCGCTGCGTGAACTCAGCGGCAACAACCCCTCGCAGCTCGACCTGTTCGACAGCGCAGGCAACAAGCTGACGCAGGCCGGTCAGTCGGGCTACAACAATAACTGGGGCGAATGCTGCTCGCGCGAATACGACCTGTCCTATGCCAACACCGCGCCTTACCTGTCGCTTGATTTCGATCACGACCAGTTCGGCGTCGATGGTTCGGTTCGCTTTGAGCGGGTCAATGCCAGCGGTTACGTCATCGGCGGTGGTTCCACGTTCAACGTCAACAGTGGCGGCGTGAACATCCCGACGATCACGTCGAACGGTGTGCGGGAAAACCTCGACTATGCCCGCAGCTACACCTCATGGACGGTTGGTGCCCTGTTCAAGGCTACGCCGAACATCACGATCTTTGCCCGCACATCACGCGGTGGCCGCTTCAACAGCGACCGTCAAACGCTGGGCGGCAAGATCCGGAACGATGGTGGGCTTTGCACCTCTGCCGATGCTCGGGCTTTGGCCAACGGTTGCACCGCTGACGGCGTCACGCCTTCGGTAGACTTCGTGACGCAGCACGAACTGGGTGTGAAGAGCCGTGGCGATCTGCTCGGCGGCCGGTTCACGATGGAGCTGACGCTGCTGAAGGGCAACTTCAAGCAGTCCACGTTCGAGCTTTCGGCTACGCGCTGCCCCGGCGGATCGGGTGGCTGCGTGATCGATGCGAAGTTCAAGTCAACCGGTGCGGAACTGTTTGCGACCTATCGCAATGGTGGCTTCAGCTTCACCGGCAATGCCACCTATTCGAAGGCAAAGCGTCAGGCTGCAGGAGCCACCTCGTTTACCCGTTCACCCAACCTGCCGGATCTGATCTATACCGCATCGGCCAACTACGACATCGGCGAGATCGCCACTGTGGGCCTTGCTGTGACCGGCCAGACCAGCTCGATCGACGATGCCCAGTTCGAATACCCAGGCAACGCCATCTTCAACCCTTCCATTCGCGTCTATCCGATCGAGAACCTCGAACTGGGTCTGCAGGTCTACAACGTGTTTGATACCTTCGATCTGCGCGGCAATGGCAACGTGGTGAACGCCGGGGCAACGCCGAGCGTGATTTCGGGAACGCCGGCCCTGGGCCGGACGGTATCGGCATCGGTTCGCTACAACTTCTGATGATGACGGGGAAGGCCGTCTCGGCGGTTCATCCCCGGCACTTCGGGTCGCATAACGGAGGGGCAGGGCGCACGCGTCTTGCCCCTCTGTTCCCATATCGGTGCAAGAGCGATAGGGATTACAAGAAGGAACGCCAAGGAGAGGCATGACCGCATGAGCAATCCTGATCTGATGATCCGTTCCATCGCCGTGGTTGGCGGAGGCACGGCAGGCTGGATGACGGCCGCGGCGCTGGCGCAGGCCTTGCAGCATAACTGCCAGATAACCCTGATTGAATCCGACGAGATCGGCACTGTTGGCGTGGGTGAAGCAACGATTCCTCCGATCCGCACCTTCAACGAAACTCTGCAGATCGATGAACGCGAATTTGTGCGCAAGACCAAGGGCAGCTTCAAGCTTGGCATCGAATTTGTTGACTGGGGCACGCTCGGCAACCGCTATTTCCACCCGTTCGGGCCGCATGGGCGCGCCTTCGATATCGTCAACCTGCACCAATACTGGCTGAAGGCGCGCGAGGCGGGCGATAATGCTTCACTCGATGATCATTCAATGGCCTGGGCGCTGGCCAAGGAAAACCGCTTCAGCCGTCCGTCGCCCGATCAGCGCAATGTCTTGTCGACGTTCGAATATGCCTATCATTTCGATGCCGGGCTCTATGCTCGGTTTCTGCGCGAATATTCAGAAGCAAAGGGTGTAACGCGCATCGAGGGCAAAGTTGCCAGTGTGCAGCAACATGCGCAAACCGGCTTTGTTACAGGCGTGACGCTGGAAGATGGCCGTGCTGTAGAAGCCGAGCTTTTCATCGATTGTTCGGGCTTTCGCGGATTATTGATCGAAGGCGCGCTGAAGGCGGGATACGAGGATTGGACGCACTGGCTGCCATGTGATCGTGCGGT
>JBEQBV010000044.1:0-18434 GCA_041639635.1 Novosphingobium sp. | reverse complement strand
CCGATATCGCCAAGCTCGTTGAAGAACTTTCGAAGCTGACCGTCCTCGAAGCAGCTGACCTTGCCAAGGCACTCGAAGAAGCATGGGGCGTTTCTGCCGCTGCTGCTGTCGCTGTTGCTGCCGCCCCTGCTGGCGCTGCTGCTGAAGCCGTTGAAGAAAAGACCGAATTCGACGTGATCCTCACCGGCGACGGTGGCAAGAAGATCCAGGTCATCAAGGAAGTCCGCGCGATCACCTCGCTCGGCCTGACTGAAGCCAAGGCGCTGGTGGAAGCCGCTCCGAAGGCGATCAAGGAAGGCGTGTCGAAGGCTGAAGCCGAAGACATCAAGAAGAAGATCGAAGAAGCCGGCGGCACGGTGGAAATCAAGTAATCTTCTTTACAAGTTTCGCGAGTGTCTTGAAGCGCTCGCGGATGGGAAAGGCGGGGTTTTGGCCCCGCCTTTTTTTCGGGTCCGCCTTTTTTGCTGGCCGCAGACCAGAGGAATCAGGCGGCTTCACCTGCCACCGGCACAGTAACCGTCACCTGCAGCCCGCCGCCGGGCGCGCGCGCAAATTCCAGTCCACCGCCGAAGCGCTGCAGCAAGCGGTGCGCGGTAGGGATGCCGAGGCCGAACCCGGCGGTATCACGCGCTCTGGCTTCATCAATGCGGTAGAACGGCGCAAGAATGCGGTCATATTGATCTTCAGGTATGCCGGGACCGGAATCGGTGATGATCACCTGCCAGCGTCCTTCGCCATCTGGCTGAACCGCAATGCGCGCCATTCCGCCATGGTGCACGGCATTTTCGATCAGGGGATGCAAGGCAAGCAGCAGCGGCTCGCGCCAAGTCCGCACGACTGCGCCCGGCGCGGCATCCACCACCACCTTGCCGTGATAAACCCCCTCACCAAGATCGGTAACAGCCAACCCAAGATCCATCATCGCCGGCTCTGTCACGATATGCTGCGCGCGCAGATACTGCTGCAGCGACATCAGCATCGCTTCCATCTCGTGCGTGCTTTCGCGCACGAGCCAGGCGATTTCTTCATCGTCGATAAGATCGGCAGCGATGGTGACGCGCGAAAGCGGCGTGCGCAGATCGTGACTGATTGCTTCGAAAGACCGCGCCTGATCTTCCATCGTGGCCGCAATGCGCGCCTGCATTCCGTTCATTGACCGGGCCAGCGTGCGCAGATCATCCGGGCCGCTTTCCTGCACGGGCACCACCATGCCCTGCCCGATGGCATCAGCCGCATCGGTCAGCTCCCGCAGGGGACGCGTGATGATCCGCAACGACCACAGAGCGAGTGCAAAGCCGACCACCGCAGTGATCAGCGTCAGCACCGTGGCGCGCAAGGCAATCGGCCAACCTGAAGTCACATCAAGCGAGCGGAAATTGAGCCAGTGGCCATCGCGCAATTGCATCGCGCCCACCAGATTGCCGTAGCCGAACCGCGAAGGCTCCAGCCCCAGAATCAGCCGCTTGCCGGCCAATTCGGGCTCCCAATGCAGGATATGGCTGTGAATCTCGCCAACCATTTCCTCGCTCCTGCCCGATATCGCGCGCGGCGCGTCGGCCAGTTCCACCTCCAGATGGCTGGTGCTCATCGTGCGGCCAAGGTCCTGGGGTGCAATGTCGTGCAAGCGGGTGCTGACGATCAGCAGTTCCGCCACACGCCGCGCATGATCCTCGCGCAGCGTTTCCTTGTCGATGACATTATAGAACGCCATGCTGGCAACGGCCTGCACGGCCGCAAGAACCAGCAAAAGCGTTGCTGCCCGCACCGCAAGGCGAGAAAGGTTCGGTCCATGCTGCCAATAACTTTGCAAGCTGTCTCGCCACTTGGACCAGCGCCCTGACGTTTCACGCGATGCGCCCGCACCGATCGGGCTCGCGCTGACCGGAATTGCGGTTCCGCTGACTTTCAGCGGGGAATCGGCAGCTCTATTCATGGTTATCACGCTGTCACTACGGGACAATACGGTCAACAGGCATGACCAAGTGGACACGTTTTGTGACCGGCGACGCACGTTCCGGACATCAGGCGGGTCAGTTGGTCCAAAACGCTGATATAAAGACATTATCGTCATGCCCGGACATTCAGCTTTCCTTAACCCTGCTCTCAACCTATGCCGCGCCCGCAATGATCGAGAAAGCACCCCACCGCTGGACTGATGAGATGCGCGCGATGCTTCGACTCGCTGCGCCGCTGGTTGGTGCCAATCTGTTGCAGATGGCAGTGTTCGCGGTCGATGTCGTGTTTGTTGCTCGGCTCGGGCCTGAAGCGCTCGCCGCGTCGTCGCTCTCGGTTTCACTGTTCGGTCTGCTGATCTGGTCGATGACCGGGCTGGTTGGCGCAGCTTCACCGCTGATCGCGGCAGAGCTGGGCAGCCGCCGCCATGCTGTGCGCGAGGTGCGCCGCACCGTGCGGATGGCAGGTTGGGCGGGTTTGCTCGCCGCTTTCGTGGCCATGGGCGTGTGCCTGCTTGGCGGGCCGCTGATGCGGGTGACCGGGCAGGATCCCGGCGTTATTGCGCGAGCAGTTCCGTTTCTGGCGGTGCTGAGCCTTGCTGCGGTCCCGGCTGTCATGGCAGCCCTGCTGCGCACCGTCGTGGCCACGCTTGGTCGCCCCGGTATCGGTACGGCCATCACCGGCATGGCGGTGGCGGTCAACTCGCTGGGCAACTGGATGTTTGTGTTCGGCAATCTGGGCGCACCGGAATTGGGCCTGCAAGGTTCGGCCATTTCCAGCGTGATCACCAGCACCGCCATGCTGATCGCCTTCATGCTCGTCATCCGCTTTGACCGCCGGCTGCACCGCTACCGCCTGCTTGGCCGCTGGTGGAAGCCCGAATGGAAGCGTTTTGCCGATGTCCTGCGCATCGGCCTGCCGATTTGCGGAACGATCATCGCCGAAGCAGGCATGTTCAATGGCGCGGCCTTCGTGATGGGCCGGATCGGCGAGGTAGAGCTTGCGGCCCACACCGTCGCGCTGCAATTTGCGGCAATCGCCTTTCAGGTGCCGTTTGGCGTAGGACAGGCCGCCACGATCCGCGTCGGGCTTGCTTTCGGAGCGCGCGATAGTGCCGCAATCGCGCTTGCCGGAAAGGTCGCAACGCAGCTGGGCATCGGCTTCATGGTCTTGTCCGCCGGGATCATGATGGCTTTCCCCGGCCAGCTCCTGCACCTCTACATCGATCCTGCCGCGCCTGAAAACGCGCAGATGGTAAAACTGGCCCTGCAATACATGGTCGTGGCGGCAGCATTCCAGCTATTCGATGGCGCACAGGCCGTTGCCGCGGGCATGTTGCGCGGACTGCAGGACACTCGCGTGCCGATGCTGATTGCCATATTCGGCTATTGGGTGCCCGGCGTCGGCACAGCCCTGTGGCTAGGCCTTTTCACTACAATCGGCGGGTTGGGCGTGTGGATCGGGCTGCTGGTTGGGCTGGTGTTCGTGGCCGGGCTGCTACTGTTGCGGTGGAGCAGGCGCGCGCGTCTCGGGCTGTTGCCAAACTGGTAACATCGCTCAGCAAGTCGCTGCTGAAATGTTCATCGCCGTGAAAAGAATCTGCGTCACCCCCATTGACGCCCCACTTGCCCGCGACCATATCCCGCTCGCTGGCACTCTCCCCTTGAGAGTGCCAAGCCCCATTTTTAGCATGGAAGAGGGAGAAAACCCATGTCATTCCGTCCGTTGCACGATCGCGTGCTGGTACGCCGCGTCGAAGCCGAGGAAAAGACTGCTGGCGGGATCATCATCCCCGACAGCGCCAAGGAAAAGCCCGCTGAAGGCGAAATCGTCGCCGTCGGCACCGGTGCCCGGGCCGAAAACGGCACGATCACCCCGATGGATGTCAAGGTCGGTGACCGCGTCCTGTTCGGCAAGTGGTCCGGCACCGAAGTCAAGGTTGGCGGCGAAGACCTGCTGATCATGAAGGAATCGGACGTTCTGGGCGTGATCGGCTGATCACTTCCGACTTCCGCCTGACCCATTCAATTTTTCAAAGGAAATCATCATGGCAGCCAAGGACGTAAAGTTCGGCCGCGACGCTCGCGAACGCATTCTGCGCGGCGTCGATATCCTCGCTGACGCTGTAAAGGTCACGCTCGGCCCCAAGGGCCGCAACGTCGTGATCGACAAGAGCTTCGGCGCACCCCGCATCACCAAGGACGGTGTTTCGGTCGCCAAGGAAATCGAACTCAAGGACAAGTTCGAAAACATGGGCGCCCAGATGCTGCGCGAAGTGGCTTCGAAGGCCAACGACGCAGCCGGTGACGGCACCACCACCGCCACCGTTCTGGCTCAGGCCATCGTGCGCGAAGGCATGACCGCCGTTGCTGCAGGCATGAACCCGATGGACCTCAAGCGCGGCATCGATATCGCCGTTCTCAAGGTTGTCGAAAACCTCAAGGCCCGTTCGACCCCGGTTTCGGGTTCGTCGGAAATCGCACAGGTCGGCATCATTTCGGCCAATGGCGATGCTGAAGTCGGCAACAAGATTGCCGAAGCCATGGAAAAGGTCGGCAAGGAAGGCGTGATCACCGTGGAAGAGGCCAAGGGCCTCGAATTCGAACTCGATGTCGTTGAAGGCATGCAGTTCGACCGCGGCTATCTGTCGCCCTACTTCATCACCAACCCGGAAAAGATGACGGTCGAACTCGAAAACCCGTACATCCTGATCCACGAGAAGAAGCTGTCTTCGCTCCAGGCAATGCTGCCGATCCTCGAAGCTGTTGTGCAGTCGGGCCGTCCGCTGCTGATCATCGCCGAAGACATCGAAGGCGAAGCGCTCGCAACGCTCGTCGTCAACAAGCTGCGCGGTGGCCTGAAGATCGCAGCCGTCAAGGCTCCGGGCTTTGGTGACCGTCGCAAGGCGATGCTGGGCGATATCGCCACGCTGACCGCCGGTGAAATGATCTCCGAAGACCTCGGCATCAAGCTTGAGAGCGTCACGCTCGGCATGCTCGGCCAGGCCAAGAAGGTCACGATCGACAAGGACAACACCACGATCGTCGACGGCGCTGGTTCGGCTGAAGAGATCAAGGCCCGCGTCGAGCAGATCCGTGCGCAGATCGAAGTCACCACTTCGGACTATGACCGTGAAAAGCTGCAAGAGCGTCTGGCCAAGCTTGCTGGCGGCGTTGCCGTGATCAAGGTTGGCGGTGCGACCGAAGTCGAAGTGAAGGAGCGCAAGGATCGCGTTGATGACGCGCTTCATGCAACCCGCGCTGCTGTCGAAGAAGGCATTGTCCCCGGTGGCGGCACCGCGCTGCTCTATGCCACCAAGGCTCTCGAAGGCCTCAAGGGTGCAAACGACGATCAGACCAAGGGCATCGACATCGTGCGCCGCGCGATCCAGACCCCGCTGCGCCAGATCGCGCAGAACGCTGGTCACGATGGCGCGGTTGTCGCTGGCAACTTGCTGCGCGAAAACGACGAAAATCAGGGCTTCAACGCTTCGACCGACGTCTATGAAAACCTGAAGGCTGCTGGCGTGATTGACCCGACCAAGGTCGTCCGGACTGCGCTGCAGGATGCGGCATCGGTCTCGGGCCTGCTGATCACCACCGAAGCGGCGATCAGCGACAAGCCGGAAGACAAGCCCGCAATGCCCCCGATGGGTGGCGGAATGGGCGGCATGGGTGGCATGGACTTCTAAGTCCAACGCACTTTACGCCAAACACGATCAGGGGCTGGAGGGGAAACCTTCCAGCCCTTTTTCGTGATTCCGATGGCGGGGTGAGCGGCAGGGAGTGCAGCGCGGCTGCTACGGCTTTATCCGTTCGAACAGATCAACCGTCGCGCCGTCATCAAGCACATGTTCGGCATAACGCACGAACCCCAGTTTCTGCGCCAGCCTCACCGATGCGGCATTTTCGGGTTCGATCATGCAGGCAATGCGGCCCTGCCCTTGCGTCCTGTCAAACCAGTCCAGTGTCGCGTGCATGCCCTCTTCGGCATAGCCCCTGCCCCAATGTTCGCGCGCAATCATCCATGCGGCCTCGGCTGTATGGTCCATCCCTTTGCCGAATCCGCGCAAGCTGTGGAACATGCCAAGCTGGCCAACGAACGTGCCGCTGGCCTTTTCGCAGACCATAAACATGCCATAGCCATAGAGCTGCCACGATCCCGCCGCCCGTAACGCGCGGCTGAACATTTCAGTGGTCAGGTCTTCCGGCTGAGGGCCAAGGAACTGATGCACTGCAGGATCGGCCACCAGATCACGCAGCAGCAGGTAGTCGTCACGCTCGGGCAGGCGTAGGACAAGTCGCTCTGTCTCGATCACATTGCGCCGTCCAGAACGTGCAACAACAAGCCCACCAATCCGCCAACCAGTGTGCCGTTGATACGGATGAATTGCAGATCGCGGCCCACGGCGCCCTCGATGCGGTCAGTCACGGTGCGCGCGTCCCAGCGCTTGACGGTTTCGGACACGAGCCGGACGATTTGCGCACCATAGCGCGTGGCAACGCCCACCATCGTGCGCCGGGCAAAGCGGTTGACCACGCGCTGCAGCTGCACATCGCGCTGCAGGGCATGGCCGAGTTCGGCAAGGCTCGCGCCAAATTGCCCGCCCAGCGCGCCTTGCGGATTGCGCACTGTGTGCAGTAACCGCGTGCGGCCACGTTCCCACAATGCATCCAGCCACCGGGCAAAGGCAGGATTGGCAAGCACTTCGCGCTTCAGCGCTTCAACTTTTGACCGGGTGGCCGCATCATGCACCAGATCGTGCGCCAGTGTCTGCAATCCGTCCTCGATCTTCCGGCGTAGCGGATGATCGGGCACCACCAGCGTTTCGGCCAGCAGTTTATACAGGCCATCCAGAATGCTGTTGGCCAGCTTCTCGTCCAGTCCGGTCCAGCGCAGGATGGCATTGGCCCGCTCGTGGATCGTTGACTGGACCAGTGCCTCGTTGGCCTCAAGCGTCTCTGCCGCCTTGCGGATCAGGCTTTCTATAACTGGCATATGCCGACCATCGGCGATGGCAGCACCCAGCAACTGGCCCAGCAAGGGCGCAAGCTCGAACTTTTCAAGCTGCGTCCGCAATGCGCCCTTGGCCGCGCCGCCCAGCTTTTCCGGGTCGAGCGATTCCAGAATATCAGCCACAAGCCCTGCCGCACCATCGCGCAAACGGCTTTCGCCCGTGCGCGGATCGGCCAGAAAGGCCCCCGCCGCAGCTGCCGTGTTCACCGCAGCCATGCGCCGGGCAACCACTTCGGGCGTCAGGAAATTGCTCTGCAGGAACGCTGCCATCGTATCGGCAATGCGGTCCTTGTTTTCAGGAATGATCGCGGTGTGCGGGATCGGCAGGCCCAGCGGGTGGCGGAACAGCGCGGTGACGGCAAACCAGTCCGCCAGCCCGCCCACCATCGCCGCTTCGGCAAAGGCACGGATATAACCGACCGCCGGATGCAGCCCTTCATACTGCCGCGTCACGATATAAATTGCCGCCATCGCCAGCAGCAAGCAAGTCGCCACGATACGCATGCGTCTGGCACGATCGCTCACGCCAGGTCCGCGCAAGGGCAAAGGACGCTTGAACTTGCGATGGCGTGCCGGGCGGCTCGCTACAGCGGCATCATCAACAGATTCAGGGCGATCAGCGGTCACTCCGCTGGGAATGCCTCGTGCTGCGGTTCGTTCCTGTGCGCAGCAGTGGGGAGTACCGGTGCGGGGCCGTGATGCGCCCCAGCCAGCGCCGTTTCGACAGCAGGTTCAGGCTCATGACCCAGTACGTGCCGCGCAAGCCACGGGCCGATCCGCTTTTCCAGACCATCGGCCAGACTGAATCCAGCAGGCACGATCAGCAACGTCAATGCCGTGGACAGCGTCAACCCGCCGATCACGACAATGCCCATCGGCGCACGCCAGCCACCATCGCCGCCGATGGAAACCGCCGTCGGGATCATGCCCGCCACCATGGCAACGGTGGTCATGATGATGGGCTGCGCGCGCTTGTGCCCAGCTTCGGTAATCGCCTCAAGCTTGGCCTTGCCGGTGGCCATTTCCTCGATCGCAAAGTCGATCAGCAGAATTGAATTCTTGGCCACAATGCCGAACAGCATCAGGATGCCGATGAACACCGGCAACGATAGCGACTGCCCCACGATCCAGATCGCGATCAGTCCGCCCAGCGGCGCAAGGAACAGCGATCCCATGTTGACCAGCGGCGAAATAAACCGGCGATAGAGCAGCACCAGCACCGAGAACACGAGCAGAATGCCAGCGGCAACCGCGATCACGAAGTTGTCCAGCATCTCCTGCTGAAACTTGTCTTCCCCGGCAGCGGTGTTTGAAACCCCTTGCGGTAGATTCTTCATGATCGGTAGCTTCATGATCGCTGCCATCGCATCGCCCTTGACCACGCCGGGCGGCAAATCCGCCCCGACAAACACGCGGCGGCTCTGGTTGTAGCGCTGGATTTGCGTCGGCCCCGATCCGAACCCGATTTCCGCCACGCGCGACAACGGAACCGATCCCCCAATGGCGGTTGGCACCGGCAGATTTTCGATCACGGACAAATCGCGCCGCGATTCCTCTGGCAGCTTGACGCGGATCGGCACCTGCCTGTCCGACAGCGAGAACTTGGCGCTGTTCTGATCGATCTCACCCTGCGTGGCGATGCGGATCACCTGGCTGAGCGCCTGCGTGGTGATGCCAAGGTTCGCAGCCAGATCAAGCCGCGGCTTGATGATCACTTCAGGCCGGCGCAAATCGGCGCTGATGCGTGGCGCAACCACCGAAGGCAGCGTGCTCATCTGATCGACCAGAGTCTGCGCGGTATTCTGCAACAAGTCTGGATTGGACCCTGCGAGCATGATGCTGATCGGCCGGCCCGATCCGCCGCCCGGCCCGCCCGGCCCCTGCGCCTGAAAGTTCACGCGGACATCCGAAATCTTCTGCAGCTGTGGCGTCAGCTCCCGTTCGAACACGAGGCTGGAACGCTCACGATCTTTGCGCAGATTGACGTAGATGTTCGCTTTGGCTTCCCGCACAGAGGCAAGCTGCGATTCCACTTCCTTCTGCCGGCCGATCAACGCGACAATCTCGGCCACCTTGCGCTCGGTCTGCTGCAAGGTCGTGCCCGGCACCATCTCGATCACGACCGTGCTTTCATCGCTGTCGGTGTCGGGGAAGAATTGCGAGGGGATCACGAAGAACATCGCCAGCGTCAGCAGCAGTGCCGCAAAGCCCACGCCCATCATCCACAAGCGATGGTCATACAGCCGGGCCATGAAGCGGCGGCGCGGGTATTGCGCGCGATAGGCCTTGGCCTTCGAAGTATCGAGCGACCAGCTCAAGACCTTCATGTACTTGTCCATCCACGGACCGCCGCCATGATCGGCCTCGCCATGCGCCTTCAGGAAGTAGGCAGCCACCATCGGCGTGATCATGCGCGCAACCAGCAGCGAGAACATCACCGAGATCACCACCGTCATGCCGAAGTTCTTGAAGAACTGTCCCGATACCCCGGGCATCAGGGCCACGGGGAAGAACACCGCGACGATCGAGAAGGTGGTTGCGACTACCGCAAGGCCGATTTCGTCCGCCGCATCGATCGAGGCCTGAAACGCACTTTTGCCCATGCGCATGTGGCGCACGATATTCTCGATTTCCACAATCGCATCGTCCACCAGCACGCCCGCCACCAGCCCGAGCGCCAGCAACGACATCTGGTTGAGCGTGAAGCCCATTAGATCGAGTACCCAGAACGTAGGGATCGACGATAGCGGAATAGCGATGGCCGACACGATGGTGGCGCGCCAATCCCGCAGGAAGAAGAATACCACGATAACGGCCAGCACGGCGCCTTCGACCATTGCGTTCATCGAGGACCGGTACTGGTCCTGAGTATAGGTGACCGAGGTAAACAGCAGCTCGAAATGGATCTTTCCGCCCTGCTCCGCCTCGATCTTCTTCATCTCCTCCAGCGCGCCTTCATAGACGGACACGTCGGATTCGCCGCGTGCGCGCGACATCGAGAAGGTGACGACTGGCTTGCCATTGAACTTGGCGACAGACGTCAGCTCGCTGTAGGCATCGCGAACGTCGGCCACATCGGCAAGACGCACGGTGCGGTTGCCGGTGATCTGAATTTCGGTTTGCGAAAGATCGAAGGCCGACTTGGCATTGCCCAGCACGCGCACGGACTGGCGCGATCCGGCAACTTCAGTACGGCCGCCTGCCGCATTGATGTTCACCTGACGCAGCGCGGCATTGACCTGGCTTGCCGTCACGCCCATCGCGTTCATCTTTGCCGGATCGAGCGTGACCGCAATTTCGCGGTTCACCCCGCCAGACCGGCTGACTTCGGCCATGCCCGGCACGGTCAGCAAACGCTTGGCAATCGTATCGTCGATGAACCACGAAAGCTGCTCCAGCGTCATATCGTCGGCGGCAGCCGCGAAGTAAGCAATCGGGTTTGACGATGTTTCGACCTTGAAGACCTGCGGTTCAAGAATGCCTTCGGGCAGATCAGACCGGATCTGATCCACCTGATTCTTCACCTCGTTGACCGCGGCGTTGATATCCTGCCCGATCTTGAACTGCACTTGTGTCTGACTGCTGCCTTCCGATGCGGTAGAGGTCAGCGTGTCGACGCCCGCAATCGACCGCACGGCCGATTCCACGCGCTGGGTGATCTGGTTCTCGATTTCGGTAGGCGCGGCACCGGGCTGCGAAATCTGCACGATCACCACCGGAAACTCGATATCCGGCGTATCCTGCACCTTCATCTGCATGAACGATACCAGACCAGCCAGCGTCAGCCCGAGAAAGAGGACGATTGGCACCACCGGATTGCGGATGCACCAGGCTGAGATGTTCTGGAAGTTCATGCCAAGACCCTACCCGGTTCCCTACTTCGCAACGACTGGCTGGACTTTGTCGCCCGGATTAAGGAAGCCGCCTGCGCGAAGCACGATCCGCTCCTTGCCCGAAAGCCCTTCGATCACCGCAATCCCGCGTTCACTCACTTCACCGGTCTTCACCGAGCGGCGCTGGGCTTTGTTATCGTCACCAACGACATAGACGAACGAACCCTTTTCATCGCTGAGGATCGCCGATTCCGGCAGCAAGGGTGCAGTAACGGTGCCCGAACGCAGCTTGGCGCTGGCAAAGCCGCCGGGCCGTAGTACCTTGTCATAAGGCAGCGCGATCCGGGCAATCCCTTCGCGCGAATTCTGATCGATGGTGGGCGAAAGCTGCCAGACTTCACCGGTGAACGTGCGCTCCGACCCCACCGGGGTGACATCCGCCGATGACCCGACCGACAGGCGGGCAAGATCGAATTCCGAAAGTCGCGCCTGCATTTCCATCTGCCCGTCGCGCGCCATCGAAAACAGCACGCCGGTGCCCGGGGTGACGATCTGGCCCGGCTCAGCCGCGCGTGTTAGCACGAGGCCGGCAGCGGGGGCGACAATGTTCAGCCGCGCCGTCCGCTCGCGCAATTCGCCAAGGCCAGCCCGCGCCACGCCGACACGCGCCACAGCCGCATCGCGCGTGGCCGTCAGCCGATCGACGTCAGCCTTAGAGATGAAGCCGCGCTCAACCAGCTTCAGTGCGCGATCCAGATTGGCCTGCGCCAGACGTGCATCAGCGGCGGCAACTTCGACGTTCGCTGCTTGGCTGGCCAGCTGTTGGGTCTGCACGGCTCGGTCGATCACAGCCAGAACCTGTCCGGCCTGCACCCAGTCTCCGGCATCCACCAGCACGCGTACAACCTGTCCGCCTTCACCGGCCACGCCCACCGGCATTTCGCGGCGGGCCGCAATCGTGCCGCTGGCCGAGATCACGTTGGCGATGGTGGTCTGTCCGGGTACGATCACCGAGACGACTTGCGCCTGCGCTTCACCAGCTTCGTTCGTCGAAGTCGCACCGCCGTTGTGCATGGCATACCATGCCCCGATCAGCACGGCGATGACCACCGCAGCGATAATCCAGAGGCGGCGACGCCCCGCGCGTTCGCTGTCGCGATCTTCGTTCAAGCCGTTCAGGGACAGCGCGCCATCGGCATCAATGGTCGTTTCGTAGTTCATCGTCTATCCCACCCTTGGCCCTCCGCAGTGCCTTGCCGGCTTGGCAAGCTTCCGCATCGGAACAAGGACCGGCCCCTTCTGTTCGAGTACGTGCGTCATCTTCATGACGCACCGGCATAAAGCTCAAGCCATAGATACGGCCCCCGCGCCTTGGCAGGTTAGCGATCATTACTAGACCGCCTTCCGACGAGGTGCAATTCAGTCTCGACGAAGGACTTACGCCAGTTTGGTGCACGTGTCTTTCGTGCACCTGTATCTTTCTGTAACGGCCGCGCCACATTTTTCTTAACATGCAGCGCTTTGCCGCCAAGCACGAACACACAACAGATGCCCCAAAGAACAACGGCCGCCTCCCGAAGGAAGCAGCCGTTGCGGTAGGCTTCGAAATCAGAGGTCAGTATTTCAACTGGCGCTCATACAAATCCCTGTAGTGCTGGATGCGGGTCACACGCAGACCTTGCATGCCCGAACGATCCACCGCGCGCTGCCACGATGCGAATTCTTCAATCGTCAGGCCATAGCGTTCGCAGACCTCATCAATGGTCAGCAGACCACCATTGACGGCCGCCACCACCTCGGCCTTTCGGCGCACCACCCAGCGTGTGGTCGATGGGGGCGGCAGGCTATCGATCGTCAGCGGTTCGCCGAGCGGACCGATCACTTGTGCCGGGCGGATTTTCTGGTTTTCGATCATATCAATCTCGTGCTTCAGCGCGGCCCGTCCAGACGCCGGTCATTGCGTCATCGGGTGTGCCCAAAAGTGGTTTTCCATTCGCTGAAGAGGTTGGGTTAACGCTCTGTTTACGGAGCGTTATCTGCGCCGGACCGCCCGAAAATCCCGTTGCAATGAGTCGGGCCGTAGCCCCGTCAAAGCTCCCAGCCGGAATATCGTCCGCCGCACGGGAATCCTGCGCCATCGACCGGCGCAGATCCTGCAGCGCCGTAATCTGTGCGCACAGCCCATGCCACGTCAGGGGCCGCAGACCAGGTGCCATTTCGCCGGGAAGCTGAAAGGCAGAATTTTCAAAGCTCATGTCCATCGCTGAACCTTTTAGGCACGAGATGGCTAAGGTCCGGTAAAGGCGACCATTACCTTTTGTTCAGTGATTGCCTTTTCGGCTCGCTTCGTCGCGTTTAAGGCATCTGACGCCAGATTTTGCGCTGCGCACGGTTTGCGACTATGGGGCGTGCGATGATCGCCAACACCACAGATTCCAGCCTTTTCGACCTTTCCGGGCCGCTTGATGCACGGCGCATTGTTGTGGCTATGTCGGGCGGCGTGGATAGCTCGGTCGTCGCCGGGTTGGCGGCGGAAACCGGTGCTGAAGTCATTGGAGTCACGCTGCAGCTTTACGATTATGGCGCGGCCACCGGACGCAAAGGTGCATGCTGTGCGGGCGATGATATCCGCGATGCCCGCGCCGTGGCTGACCGGCTTGGCATCGCGCATTACGTGTTCGATCACGAATCGCGCTTCCGCGAAGATGTCGTTGAACGCTTTGCCGACGATTACCTCAATGGCCGCACACCGATTCCCTGCGTTCGTTGCAACATGGGGCCGAAGTTCACCGATCTTCTCGACATGGCGCGCGAACTGGGCGCCGATTGCCTTGCCACCGGCCATTATGTGCGCCGGGTGACGGGCGCACATGGTCCGGAACTGCACCGCGCTGTCGATCCGGCGCGCGATCAGTCCTACTTTCTCTACGGGACGACCGAGGAGCAACTGGCCTACCTGCGTTTCCCGCTGGGCGGCCTGCCCAAGACCGAAACGCGACGCATGGCGCAGGACATGGGTCTTGTCGTTGCTGCCAAGCCCGATAGCCAGGACATATGCTTCGTGCCCGATGGCGATTATGCCAAGATCGTGCGCGCCGTGCGGCCGGAAGGCGATGCTCCGGGCGAGATCGTCCACGCCGCAACGGGCGAAGTGCTGGGCCGCCATCGCGGGATCATCCACTATACTGTTGGCCAGCGGCGGGGCCTTGAAATCGGCGGCCTGGCCGAACCGCTCTATGTGGTCGGGCTGGATGCCCCGGCGCGGCGTGTGCTGGTCGGCCCGCGCCCAATGCTGGCCGTGGGCAGCGCGGTGATCACGGAAACCAACCGTATCGGGCCTTTGCCGGATGGTCCGCTAATGGCCAAAGTGCGCTCGATGGCAAAGCCGGTGCCGGTTACGCTCGAAGGCGATTTCGCCAATGGCCACAGCGCCGTGATTCGCTTCACCCAGCCCGAATATGGCGTGGCCCCGGGGCAGGCTGCGGTAATCTATGCCGGTGAGCGGGTGATCGGCGGTGGCTGGATCGATTCGACTGAGCGCTGGGAAACTTAATTCCAAGGCTCGAGCACGCAGCCCCAGCCCTCCTTGTAGGTCGCCGTCTGGCTGAACATCAGCGCGAATCGGGCGGTGACGCTTTTGGCTTGGGCATCTTCGCTCACGCTTACCAGTTCCATGCCCGGCTCGAAATCCTTGGTGCAGTCTGAAAGCGAGCGCCCCCCGGCGTAGCGGCACGAACAGGCCACCCGCGCGCCATAGCTGGTGCCGGTCATGCCGTAACTGCGGATGGTGGGCCAGAAAACCGCCAGCACAACCGCCAGCGCAATCAACAGGCCCAGCGCAAGGCGCGGCCACCAGCGCCGTTTCGGTTCAATCGTCAGTGACGGAGCTGTGGGGGAACTGTGGTTGCCGGTTGCCATGACTGCCGATTCTGGTTGAAGGACAGGCCCGATGGCCTGCCGTTCGCTCTCCCTTATAATGTCGCTCGCGCTGCTGCCAGCCCTGGCCAGCTGTTCGCAGGGGACGACCGCGCCCGAAGGCCCGCCGCCACTGTCGGACCAAGCGCTGAAAGCCGTGGTCAAATCGCCCGGGGCCGACCGCGAAAAGCTCGCCCGCGCCATCGACAGCCTGTTTGTCGAAGACATGGGCGAAACCCGCGCCGTGATCGTGATGAAGGGCGGGCGCGTGGTCGCTGAACGCTATGCCGAAGGCTATCATGAGAACACCCGCTTCGTCAGCTGGTCGATGGCCAAGACGGTCACGGGCGTGATGATCGGAATGCTGGTTTCGGACGGCCGGTTGCGACTGGATGAAACCGCGCCGGTTCCGGCGTGGCAGCGCCCCGGCGATCCGCGTGGCGAGATTACCTTGCGCCAGCTGCTGCAGATGCGCTCTGGCCTCAGGCACTCCGAAGCCATTGATCCGGTGTATGATTCCGACGAAGTGCGCATGCTGTTCCTCGATGGGCGCGACGATATGGCCCGCTATGCCGAGAATCAGCCGCTTGAAGCGGAACCGGGGCGGAAGTTCGAATATTCCAGCGCCACCAGCGTAATCCTCGCTGATCTCGCCGCGCGTGTGCTGACCCCGGCTCCCGACCCCGAAAGCCGCCGCAATGCCGTGGCAGACTATCTGCGCACCCGCCTGTTCGAACCGGCGGGGATGAAATCGATGCTGCCTGAGTTCGACCGCGCGGGCACGCTGGTGGGCGGATCGCTGATCCATGGGACTGCGCGCGATTGGGCAAAGTTCGGTGAATTTCTGCGCAACAAAGGCTCGGTCAAGGGCGCGCAGATCATGCCGCGCCAGTGGATTGATTTCATGGTCACGCCTTCCCCGCGTGAGGCGCAGTACGGCGCGCAGATCTGGCTGAACCGCAAGGCCACGAACGGCGAAGCCTCGTTGTTCCCGGATCGCGGCCCCAAGGACCTGTTCGCCTGCATCGGCCATCTGGGCCAATATGTGCTGGTCAGCCCCAGCCGCGGGATCACCGTCGTCCGCCTGGGCAAATCCGACCGTGCGCAGCGCGGCAAGGTGGTCGATGGCCTTGCCGATGTGGTGGCGCTTTACCGATAAATCCGCCGCGCTCAGGGCAGGTGGAACAGCCCTTCAACCACGGTCACGCAATCCCCGCCCAGCAGCACGCGATCCCCTTCCAGCCGGCACGCAAAATCCGCACCGCGCACCGAAGCCTGATGCGCGGCAAAGGCAGTGCGCCCCAGCTTACGCGCCCACAGGGGCGTCAGCGCGGCATGGGCAGAGCCGGTCGCTGCATCCTCGTCAATTCCGCCACCGGGCACGAACACACGGCTGACCACATCCGAGCCCGAAGCGTGGCCTGCACCCGGCGCAGTGGCGATAAACTGCACGTCGCCAAACGCCAGCAGCGCCTTGAAATCCGGGGCCAGCGCCAGCACATCGTCGGCACTGCGATAGACAAACACGTTATAGCCCTCGCCCCGCCAAACTTCTTCGGGCGCGGCCTGCCCCAGCAGCGGCAAGGCAGCATCGAACGATCCGGGTTCGGTAGGCACGGCCGGCAGAGACAGGACATAGCGATCGCCATCGCGCGCCACTTCCAGAATGCCCGCCTTGCGCGTGGCAAAGGTCACGCGCCCCAGCATCGGGTCCTGCCCCAGCACCACATGGCCCGAAGCGAGCGTGGCATGACCGCACATCGCCACTTCCACCGCAGGCGTAAACCAGCGCAGTTCGAAATCGGCCGCGCCGGTGTGATCGGGCACCAGAAACGCGGTTTCGGCAAACATGTTTTCCGCGCCGATAGCCTGCAGCATGGCATCATCGGGCCACGCTTCCAGCATCATCACCGCCGCCTGATTGCCGCACAAGGCCTGCGCGGTGAAGGCATCCACGTGGAAATAAGGGACTTTGCCGCTCATTTCACCGGCGCACCTTGCGCAAGAAGGGCAGGACTTGTCCCGTCCGCATCGGGCGCAAGGAGATTCTCAGCGCCCAACGCCTCTTCGTCCACCAGCCCTTCGGGATCGGGGTGGATCAGGATTTCGACGCCGGGAAAAGCAGCCATAAGCTTCTCCTCAATCTCGTCCATCACCCGGTGCGCTTCGGTCACCGTCATGCGCCCATCGACCCAAACGTGGAACTGCACGAAATCGCGGTTGCCGCTGGTGCGCGTGCGCAGATCGTGCAGGCCCTTCAATTCAGGGTGCTGCGAGACAAGTTCAAGGAATCGCTCCCGCTTTTCCAGCGGCCATTCGTGGTCCATCAGCTGGTCCACCGCTTCCTGCGAGGCACCCCAGGCGCCCCAGGCCAGCCACAAGGCGATGCCAAAAGCAAAGACCGCATCCGCGCCCGTGATCCCGAGATAGGTATCGAGCACCAGCGCCGCGATGACGGCGAGGTTCAGGAACACGTCGGACTTGTAATGCACGTTGTCGGTGCTGATCGCGAGACTGCCGGTTTGGCGGATCACGTGGCGTTGATAGGCGATCAGGGCAAACGTCGCGGCAAGGGCAATGGAAGAGACGAGCACCCCCGATTCAGCCTCGGCCACTTGCGCGCCGCCGAAGAACTGGCCGATCGCGCGGAAGGCAAGGCCGATGGCCGAGATCGAGATCAGCACGACTTGGAACATCGCCGCCAGCGCCTCGGCCTTGCCATGGCCGAACCGGTGGTTCTGGTCATCTGGCTGCGAGGCCACCCACACGCCCAGCAGTGTCGCCAGACTGGCCACAAGGTCGAGCGCGGTATCGGCAAGACTGCCGAGCATGGCCGTGGAGCCCGTGGACAGGACCGCCCAGACCTTCATCCCCACCAGCAGCACGGCCACTGCAATGCTGGCCATTGCGGCCTTGCGGTTCAGATCGTTGTGAGTCTGGCTACGGGTGGTGTCCATCTGCGTGGCCTTAGGGGTAAAGCAGGCTGCTGGTCCAGCCGCCTGCATCATCGCGGACGAAACGGCGGCGTTCGTGCAGGCGATAATCGCGGTCCTGCCAGAATTCGATGGCGCGCGGCGTCACGCGATAGCCCGACCAGTGGGCTGGGCGCGGCACGTTGCCTTCGGGATAATCGGCGCGCAGCAAGGCCACGCGATCAAGATAGGTCTGCCGATCCGGGAGCGGGCGCGATTGTGCCGATGCGGCCGAGCCCAGCCGCGATTCGGGATGACGGCTGTTGAAATAGGCGTCCGCCTCGGCATCGCTGACTTGCGCGATTGGCCCTTCGATGCGGATCTGGCGGCGCAGCGATTTCCAGTGGAACAGCAGCGCTACGTTGGGATTGGCCGCCAGTTCCCCGCCCTTGCGGCTGTGGAAGTTGGTATAGAACACAAAACCGTCTGGCCCGTGCCCCTTCAGCAACACCATCCGCAACGAAGGCAAGCCATCGGGCGTGGCCGTGGCCAACGCCATCGCGTTGGGATCGTTCGGTTCGGATTCGCGGGCCTGTGCGAACCACGATTCAAAGATGCCAAAGGGATCGGAGTGTGGGATGGCATCAAGGCCAGCAGGTGAATTCTGTTCAGCGTTCACGGCATTTTCCTGAATAGGTTTACAGTGTTTACACAGTCCTGAGAGAAAACGGTCGGGGGCCTATAGCGAGTGCATCATCACTGCCTGAGGTCCACGCTTGCGCGGGGATGCACCAAGGCCGTTTGG
>JBEQBV010000043.1:0-18480 GCA_041639635.1 Novosphingobium sp. | reverse complement strand
GACCATGACGGCCCGGTCTTCGTCGATTGCCTCGTGGCGAAGGAAGCCAACTGCTTCCCGATGATCCCATCGGGTGCAGCCCATACCGACATGATCCTCTACGGCGATGAAGTGGCCGGCACGATGGACGACGAAGCCAAGGCGCTGGTCTGAGGAACCCTTGAAATGATGCACATGCCGCAGGAGGCGCAGGAGCGCCACGTCCTCACCATCACCGTTGACAACGAAGCCGGGATTCTCGCCAAGATCGCCGGTCTGTTCACCGCGCGCGGTTACAATATCGACAGCCTGACCGTGGCCGACATAACCGATGGACACGACGTCAGCCGCATCACCATCGTCACCCACGGCCCGCCTGCGATCATCGATCAGATCCGCGCCCAGCTGGAACGATTGGTGCCGGTGCACAAGGTTACCGATCTCACCGAAATCGGCCCCTATGTTGAACGCGAACTGGCGCTGATCAAGGTTTCGGGCAAGGGCGAGAACCGGGTCGAGGCCCTGCGCCTGGCCGATGTGTTCCGCGCCAAAGTGGTCGATACCACCACCTCCAGCTTCATCTTCGAACTCACCGGCGCGCCCGACAAGATCAACAGCTTCGTCGCGCTGATGAAGGAACTCGGACTTGTCGAAGTCGGCCGCACTGGCATCGTCGGCATGATCCGCGGCGCAACCGCCGCCTGAAAACACGGAAATTACACCGAAAGATCCACCACCTTAGCCATCACTCCTTCGTCACCCTGAACTTGTTTCAGGGTCCATCATGCCGCAATCACCGTCTTCTCCAACGAAAATAGAACACACCGCACGATGGATGCTGAACCAAGTTCAGCATGACGATCACGAACAGAAGGAAAGAACAATGAAGGTCTATTACGACGCAGACTGCGATCTGAACCTCATCACGGACAAGAAGATCGCCATCCTCGGCTACGGCTCGCAGGGCCACGCCCACGCGCAGAACCTGCGCGATAGCGGCGTGAAGGACGTGGCCATCGCGTTGCGTCCCGGTTCGGCCAGCGCCAAGAAGGCCGAAGCAGCAGGCTTCAAGGTCCTTCCCAACGCCGAAGCCGCCGCATGGGCCGACGTGCTGATGATCCTCGCCCCTGACGAGCATCAGGCCGCGATCTATGCCGATGATCTTCACGCCAACATGAAGCCCGGCGCGGCCATGGCCTTTGCCCACGGTCTCAACATCCACTTCGGCCTGATCGAAGCGCGCGCCGATATCGACGTGATCATGATCGCACCCAAAGGCCCCGGCCACACCGTGCGCAGCGAATACCAGCGTGGCGGCGGCGTGCCCTGCCTGATCGCCGTCCACCAGAACGTTACCGGCAACGCCCACGACGTGGCGCTTGCCTATGCTTCGGGCGTTGGCGGTGGCCGCAGCGGCATCATCGAAACCAACTTCCGCGAAGAGTGCGAAACCGATCTGTTCGGCGAACAGGCCGTGCTCTGCGGCGGCACCACCGCGCTGGTACAGGCCGGGTTCGAAACGCTGGTCGAAGCGGGCTACGCCCCGGAAATGGCCTATTTCGAATGCCTTCACGAACTGAAGCTGATCGTTGACCTGATGTATGAAGGCGGCATTGCCAACATGCGCTATTCGATCTCGAACACCGCCGAATACGGCGATATCAAGACCGGTCCACGCATCATCACCGAAGAAACCAAGAAGGAAATGAAGCGCGTTCTGGCCGACATCCAGTCGGGCCGCTTCGTCAAGGACTTCGTGCTCGACAACCGCGCTGGTCAGCCCGAGCTCAAGGCCTCACGTGGCCTTGCTCGCCGCCACCAGATCGAGGAAACCGGCGCAAAGCTGCGCGCCATGATGCCATGGATCGGTGCGAACAAGCTGGTTGACCAGACCAAGAACTGATCTCGGTCCAACCTGGGCCAGATTTTCGGGAAGGGGCGGCCTCGTGCCGCCTCTTTTTTTGCCTGAAATCGCGCGGCTTCGACAAATGACCTAAATTTGACGACGAAATGGCTGGACGCCGTGATGCCAATCGTTATCGCTTGCCAAAAGTGTGATCCAGATCACAGGATAGGCACATACATAAAACGGTCGCCATAGCCGCCACAACGGCACTCTGCATGATGTGGCCGCCACCCATGGCAGGTGCCGCACATAATGACTCACGCACCTCAGCCAGCCCTGTGCGCACGATGGAGCTTGTCGAAAACAGCACCTGCGGCCTGCGTCAGGCACACCGACTGATCGGCCTGCCGTTGACGCAAGACCGGCACCGTGCCCTCGCCCGATCAATCGGTCACAACCGCATCCGCATCATTCGTCCAGGCGCCGTAATAAGCACCGACCATAACCCTTCCCGCATCAATCTTATACTCGACGATGCCGGAACCCTCGCCACAATCCGTTGCGGTTGAAACGGATGCTATTGCAACGCCCACGAAATCCAGCTTGTGCAGCCGGTGTGCCTTTGGCATCCCAAGCGCTCCTACCCCTCAGGAGATCCCCCCGATGACCAACCCGCTCCGCTTTTCACGCGCGCTGAAACTCGCGCTTCCCCTCGCCCTCGTCGCTGTAGCTGCCCCCATGGTTGCCCAGATGCCCGAAGTTCCCGGCAAGGCAGACAAGGCCCGCGTCACCGCAGGCACCTACACCGCCGATGCAGGCCACTCGCTCGTCGCGTGGAAGGTCAACCATTTCGGCTTCAACGATTACTTCGGCCTGTTCGGTGACGTCACCGGCTCGCTCACGCTCGATCCGGCCAACCCTGCCGCCGCCTCGGTGTCGGTCAAGATTCCCGTCTCCAAGGTCGTAACCGCCAGCGCGGGCCTCACCAGCCACCTGCTCAAGCCCGCAGCCGAAGGCAAGAGCGCCGATTTCTTTGGTGCGGCTCCTGCCGATGCCACATTCGTTTCCACCAGCGTCGTCCCCGGCGCGGATGGCATGAGCGCGAAGATCACCGGCAACCTCACGCTCAACGGCGTGACCAAGCCGGTCACCATCGACGCCACGTTCGCAGGCGCTGGCAACAACCCTTTCACCAAGGCGGCCACGGTCGGCTTTCACGGCAAGGCCGTGATCAAGCGCTCTGATTTCAACGTAAAGTACGGCCTGCCCTTCGTCTCTGACGACGTGACGCTCGACATCACCGCCGCCTTCGAAAAGAAGTAAGGCCTTAACGCATCAGGGAAAACGCGGCCCGAAGCTCTTTCACAAAGGCTTCGGGCTGCTCCCACGCAGCAAAGTGCCCGCCTTTTTCCAGCTCACCCCAATAGACCAGCTGCTTGCAGGTCCGCTCAAACCACTTGCGCGGGGCAGGGATGATTTCCTTGGGGAACGCACTCGCCGCCACCGGAATGTCGATCTGCACCCCGGTGATCGCACCGAAGCTTTCCCAGTATAGCCGCGCCGAAGATGCCCCCGATGCGGTCAGCCAATAAAGCATGATGTTATCAAGCATATCGTCGCGGCTCAGCGCGTCTTCCGGGGCCCCCTGATGATCGGTCCACGCCCACATCTTCTCGTAAATCCAACCGGCCAGGCCGACCGGTGAATCGACCAGGCCATACCCCACGGTTTGCGGCCGCGTGGATTGCTCCTTGGAATATCCCGAATCCCAATCCTGATAATGCTTCAGCGCGGCCATCGCCCTCAGATCAGCGGGTTCGGGCGCAGCCATATCTTCGGCAGAAGGTGCAGCCATCGGCATATTCAAATGAATGCCCTTGCACCCGGGCACTTGCATCGCGCCGATCATCGTCGTCACGATCGAACCCCAATCGCCGCCTTGCGCCAGCCACTCCTGATAGCCGAGCCGCGCCATCAGTTCGCCCCAGGCTTGCGCAATCTTCTGGACGCCCCAGCCCGTCACTGCAGGCTTGCCCGAAAATCCGTAACCCGGCAGGCACGGAATCACGAGATGGAAGGCATCATCCGCATTGCCCCCATGCTCCTCGGGCCGGGTCAGAGGCGATATGCAGCGGCGAAACTCCAGTATCGATCCCGGCCAGCCATGCGTCATCAGCAGCGGGCGCGCATTTTCATGCGGTGAACGCACATGCAGGAACCGGATCATCACCCCGTCGATCTCGGTTTCGAACATGCCCCAGTCGTTCAGCATCTGTTGGCAGGCGTACCAGTCATATCCGGTGCGCCAATGCGCAACCAGTTCCCGCAACGGCGAAAGCGGCGTCCCTTGCGACCAGTCGTCCACTGTTTCCTTCTCGGGCCAGCGGGTCATGTCGATACGGCGGTGCAGGTCGTCTATCGCCTCTTGCGGCACATCGACGACATATGAAGCAACAGACATTGGCCACTCTCCGGATAATCTTGTTGCAAACATTCTGGACAAGCGCGCGCTGATTCACCATAGGCTTCTCGCATGATCACTCGGCTGGACCTTACCCTGCGACTTATCCGCCCTTGGGCGTGAGCTGACGCGCACGGTTTGCCCGGCGCGCACGGCGCCCAGGGGATGAAGCAACGCAACCGGCAAAATCCAGATCACCCGAGTTCACAACCATGACCATGCTCAAGAACCCTTCGGCCAAGTATCGCCCGTTCCCGCAGATCTACCTGCCGGACCGCCAATGGCCAAACACGACCATCACCAAGGCCCCGCGCTGGCTCTCCACCGACATGCGCGATGGCAACCAGTCGCTGATCGATCCGATGGATGCAGACAAGAAGAGCCGCTTCTTCGACCTGCTCCTGAAAGTGGGCCTCAAGGAAATCGAGGTCGGCTTCCCTTCGGCTGGCGCGACCGAGTACGATTTCATTCGCGGCTTGGTCGATGCCGGGCGCATTCCCGATGACGTATTTGTCCAGGTTCTCACGCAATCGCGCGAAGACCTGATCAAGACTTCGTTCGAAAGCCTCGCCGGGGCAAAACAGGCCATCGTCCACGTTTACAACGCTGTATCCCCGCTGTGGCGACAGGTCGTGTTCGGTATGGACAAGGCAGACGTGCGCAAGATCGCGCAGGACGGCGCAAAGTTCCTGCGCGATCAGGCCGCCCGCTTCCCGCAAACGGATTGGCACTTCGAATATAGTCCGGAGACGTTCTCCACCGCCGAAGTCGATTTCAGCATCGAATGCTGTGAAGCGGTGATGGAAATCCTGCAACCCACTGTCGAAAAGCCGATCATCCTCAATCTGCCAGCCACGGTCGAAGCGGCCACGCCCAACATCTACGCCGACCAGATCGAGTATTTCTGCCGCAACCTGCCGAACCGGGATTGTGCGGTAATCTCACTCCACACCCACAATGACCGAGGCACCGGCGTAGCAGCCGCTGAACTCGGCCTGATGGCGGGCGCTGACCGCGTCGAAGGTTGTCTGTTCGGCAATGGAGAGCGCACCGGCAACTGCTGCCTAGTCACAGTCGGCCTGAACTTGTATACGCAAGGCGTTGATCCAGAACTCGATTTCTCGGATATCGATGAAGTGATCCAGACGGTCGAATACTGCAACCAGCTGCCCGTCCACCCGCGCCACCCCTATGGTGGCGAACTGGTGTTCACGGCGTTCTCCGGCAGCCATCAGGACGCGATCAAGAAGGGCTTCGCCGCCGCAGAACAGCGCAACGATGAACTCTGGGCGATACCCTACCTGCCCATTGACCCGGCAGACCTTGGCCGCAGCTACGAAGCCGTCATTCGCGTCAATTCGCAGTCCGGCAAAGGCGGCTTTGCTTGGGTGCTGGAACAGGATCAGGGCCTGAAACTGCCCAAGAAGATGCAGGCGCACTTCTCGCGCCACGTGCAGGAACTGGCCGACGAACTGGGTCGAGAACTGCAAGCGGCTGACATCTGGGGCGTGTTCCGCAAGGCCTATCGCCTTGATGCGCCGCAGCACCTGCAGCTGGTTGAATATGATGAGGCCCGCGGGTCTGATGGCACACGCATCTTCGCCGGCAAGATCGAAGTCGATGGCAAGGTTCAGTCGGTATCGGGTCGTGGGAACGGTCTGATTTCGTCGGTGGTCGCCACGCTGAAAGATGGCTTCGGCGTCGATATCGATGTGACAGACTACTCTGAACACGCAATGGGCGCAGGAAGCAACGCCCGCGCAGCCGCCTATGTCGAATGCAAGACAGCCGATGGCCGCACCATCTGGGGCGTCGGCATTGACGAAGACGTCGCCACAGCCTCGGTCCGCGCAGTTCTCAGCGCAGCGAACGCGGTGGGGTAAGAATAGAAGGAATGTTTCGCGCAGAGGCGTAGAGCAAGAGTCTCTGTGGATCTCTGCGCCGCTGCGCGAAACCCTTCTCAAGCTCAAAATTCAACTAAACGCTTAAATCGCACTTGCCGCCGCCAAACCACACGCCATAGTCCCAAAACGCCCGCAAGAGGCGTGAACAAGGGACAGGACGCCATGGGACTGAATAAGGCCGAAGAAGCGATTCTCGAACCCGATCTACCGATCATCGATCCGCATCACCATCTGTGGGATCTGCGGCCACTGATCTCAGCGTTCCCCGAACCGCGCCATTTCTTCATCGAAACGCTAACCCACTCAGCCTATTACACATTCGACCAGTTGCTGGCCGATGCCCGCGGTGGCCACAATGTCATCGCCACGGTCTTCATGGAATGCGGAGCCTTCTACCGGTCCGGGGTCGATCCGGCGATGAAACCTGTGGGCGAAGTGGAGTTTGCAGGTGGCGTTGCGGCGCAGGGCGCAAGCGGCCTCTACGGCAACTTCCGCCCCTGCGCCGCCATCGTCGGCCACGCCGACCTTACGCTGGGAGACGACGCCCGGCCCGTGCTGGAGGCCTTGGTGGAAGCAGGCAACGGGCGCTTTCGCGGCATCCGCCATCAGGGCGCATGGGATGCCGATCCCGACGTCCTTGGCCCCCCATTCCACACCCCGGCTGAAATCTACCTGTCAGACGATTTCCGAATGGGCTTCCGCCACCTCGGAGACATGGGCCTCACCTTCGACGCATGGGTGCTCGAACCCCAACTCGGCGACGTTCTCGATCTCGCACGCGCCTTTCCCGATCAACCCATTTGCCTTGATCATTGCGGTACGCCGCTCGGCATGGGAATCTATCTCAACAAGCTGCACGAACGCTTTGAAATATGGCGTGAAAACATTAGTGGACTGGCCGCCTGCCCCAATGTCAGTGTCAAGCTTGGCGGCCTTGCCATGGCCTTCTGCGGCTTGCCCGATCACGGCCCGATGGCGGGCCTTTCGTCCGAAACACTGGCGGCCATGTGGCGGCCCTATATCGAAACCTGTATCGAAGCCTTCGGGCCGGATCGCGCGATGTTTGAAAGCAACTATCCGGTCGACAAATGGGGCGCCAGCTACAACACGCTGTGGAACGCCTTCAAACGCTTGGCCCACGGCGCTTCCGATTCAGAGAAACGCGCGCTTTTCGCAGGAACGGCGGCGAAATTCTACGGCATCGAGGACACGTTGCTCTGAACCCCTTTGACAAGCGCTACAGCATGACTTAGCCATTTAACCATACGATTAAAACATCAAGGACCGAACCGACATGGCCCTGCCCCCGTTGTTTGCCAATCTGCGCCTGCCCGTCATCGCCTCGCCGCTGTTCATCATCTCGTGCCCCGAACTGGTGATTGCGCAGTGCAAGGCCGGGATTGTCGGCTCGTTCCCGTCGCTTAACGCGCGCCCCATCAGCCAGCTTGACGAATGGTTGCACCAGATCACCGAAGAACTGGCCGCCCACAACCGCGCCAACCCGGATCGCCCGGCAGCGCCGTTTGCCGTCAACCAGATCGTCCACAAGACCAATAACCGCCTCGATGAAGACATGGCGATGTGCGAAAAGTGGCAAGTGCCGATGCTCATCACATCATTGGGCGCGCGCGAGGATGTCTATGCCGCTGCGCATCGCTGGGGCGGAATTGTGCTCCATGATGTGATCAACGATCGCTTTGCCCGCAAGGCCATTGAAAAGGGCGCCGATGGTCTTGTGCCCGTCGCAGCAGGCGCCGGTGGTCATGCCGGAGCGCAATCGCCATTCGCATTGATGCAGGAAATCCGCGAATGGTTCAGCGGCCTGGTCGCACTGTCAGGTGCGATTGCACATGGCCGATCTATCCTTGCCGCTCAATCACTTGGAGCAGACTTTGCATACATTGGCTCAGCATGGATTGCGACCGCAGAGGCCAATGCCAATGCGGAATACAAACAGTCCATCGTCGACAGCAAAGCCGATGACATCATCTATTCCAACCTGTTCACCGGCGTCCACGGCAACTACCTACGCTCCTCGATCGTCAATGCCGGGCTTGACCCTGACAACCTGCCGGTCAGCGATCCCAGCAAGATGAATTTTGGATCGGGCGGCAACACCGGCGCTAAAGCTTGGAAGGACATTTGGGGGTCGGGACAAGGGATCGGCGTAGTGTCGGCGGTCGAACCGGTTGCTGTTCGGGTGGATCGGCTTGAACAGGAATACCGAGATGCATCCAAGGCGCTTTCTGCCAACTCTGCACCTTTCTTGAAGTAGGCTTGGTGCGCCTAGGTGCAGCTAGGTGCACTTCAGGCTGCGTGCTGTGCACCACCCGTATCTGACCAGAAAAGATCAGCCATTTCATCAAGATGGCTGAAATCAAGCGCAGGATCGCGGGTGTTCAACGGCACCCGCGACCAATTGCGCGGATCAAGAAAGCGCCGCCGCAAGGCACGCTGCAAAAGATCAAACCGCATCAGCGCCACATAGTCAGCCTCAGCGCCTTTCTGTCGGCTGCGCGACCAGTCCGATTCGATCTGGCCGACACGTTCAAGCACCAGTTCGTTGTAGGCACGGTGCGGGCCGCGATGCAGCGGAAGGCCGATGCGTCGGGCAACGTCTTCGGAAGCCGGAAGCATCTGGCCGTTGCGGCGAAAATCGTGAATCCCCAGCCGTTCCACGCCCAGTTGCGAGACGAAAGGCGAAAGCGCAGTTAGCTGAAGTACTTGGCGCGGAATCAGATGATGCCGCTGCAAACCCGGAGAATAGCCTGGCTTTCCGGGGACGTTAACGCTCCCGAATGGCAGCTTGCGCCGCTTATGCCATGAAGGATCTCGGCTTATTTGCACCGGGCAAGAATACGGCGACTTTCCTGCACCTCAAGAAAGACTGCTCCCGTTCCGGCAAGAACTGCCTCCGTAGAACTACTTATAGGTCCATGGGCAACCAGCCAGTCTATCAGCCGAATAGCGACGCGCGATAAAGCCATGACACCGTCGCTTGACACCGGCGACAACGAAAATTCCTGTTCTATAAGGAAGTTAAGCCCTTCGCTGTGCAGCCCGCCTGTCGCGTCTGCGTGCAGAGCCACAAACGCCGGGGCAGGAAACGGCCCACCTTGCAACCAGGGCCGCACAGCCTTCTCGAAAAGGTCCGCTCTGACTTTCAGCTTCGCGGGTAGCCATAAAATCGCAGTTGCCGGCCCGATTCGCGCAAGATCTGTCAGGAGATCAGCCGCGACTCGGATAACGGGAAGCAACCGCTGCGCCCCTGCCAGATGCGGTCCGGGGGCAAGCGTCAGCACACCTGCGGCAGCCCCCGAGGATGGATCCAGCCCAACAGTCGCCCGATGTTGGGGAAGTGGCTGCGCCGGGCCACCGGTCAGGCCGTGCAAATCAAACGTCAAGCCATCGCGCAGAATTTCAACCCAGCCATCCGCCTCAGAAGGCTGATGGGACACGGCAAAAGTAGCGCTGCGCTCAGCTTCGGAAAGGATGTCCTTCAACGAAGGAAGCGGAGCGGCATCATAAAGCAGCGCAGCAATCGGGGCGCAACCGTCAGACCGGAAACTGGCGTCCACGTGCGTCCCTTCTTTCAACGACCCTGTACATCAGCGGTTTGCCCGCCCAGCCCCGATTCTGACCATCAGAGCCATGTCCACCGTGGATCATATAAGCGTAAACGTTCAGAAAACCCCTAGATCAAGCCCGGCTGCAATTGCCTGTCCCAGATCGCGACACTTTTGCAGGTTATCGGCGCACAATCGTTTGTCGGCCAGAATTTCTGCAGGAGACTGGGCTTTCGTGCAGATTACCAGCGGATCGGCAATCCGCCGGAGGCGCCAGCCAGTAACAATGCGGTCAATTTGCCGCAGTGCCCCTGAACCATCCGATCCCGCTGCAATCATGGTCGCATAGGGCCGTCCTTCGATTTTGCCCAGCAGCGGATAATAGCTGCGGTCGAAGAACTCCTTCATCAGGCCTGTCATGCTGCCGAGATTTTCCGGGCAGCAGAAAAGATAGCCCTGCGCCGCCAGCACATCATTGCTTGAAGCTTCGTGCGCATGCAACATCCGGCAGGCGCCAGCGGCATTTGCCCCTTCAAAAGCTGCGTGCGCCATCGCCTCGGCTGCACCAGTGCGGCTGTGCCAGATTATCAGCAGCCCCGATACCATGCCGGATCAGCAACCATCATCATCAACGGCGGGCACGCCAAGAGCACCAGCCATCGCTCCACCAAGAATCCCACCAAATCCTTTCTTTTTCTTTGGCTTGCATTCGTTTTTTGCCTGTTCACCTGAAGTTGCGTCCTGCGCCCCGAGTCCTTCCATCCCGACGAGGAAACCGGTGGTCGAGCGATGCCGTATCCGCGCAGTCCATTCTGGTACCCATCGGGCCTTCGGGTCAGCCGGTCGCGGCGGATAGGCAAAGGATTCTTCGGGGCCATAGGCGTGCAAAGTGCCATACATGAAATCCGGCGCAGCAGCCTTCACCTCGGCCGGAACCGTACACGTGGTGGTCTGAGGCGAGAGCACAGTCTTGTCTGCCACCAATCTGGCAACTGTGGCCGGAGCCATCCAGTCTGCAAGGCCCCCACCGAATTGACGGCTGGCGCTGGAGGACCACCAGACGATGTCGGACATTTCGCCCCCCTTGCCCGCTTGCCTGCCCCCGATGATCATCGCGTAGTACCCCGTGGCATCGGAAACCGCACCCCAACGCAACAGCGTGGAACCGCTGGCCTGCCGGTTGTTCGAGGCGTTGAGCGGGCCCATGAAATCCTTGGCAAGCGTAAACGCCATTTCAGGTGAATAATTTCCTGCGACGCGATGTGCACCCGTCAACACAGAGTCGGGCTTTGCCGACCTTCCATCCTCACCCGGCCAATAGCCATAAGTTTTTGACGTAGATGGAGAAACCATGCGGTCAAGCGGTACTGACTGCGTGAAAAGCCCAGGCGGCACTTGCCCTGCAGCAAGCTTGCTGAAATCAATCACGACGGGTTGGCCCTTTGGAGCGCGCTCACCGCAGCCCCAGAAGATCAGCATGCGCCCCTTGGGGCGCTGAAACTCTTTCTCCTTCTCCCCCGGTTCAGAGGGGCCGGCCTTGCCAGGGATTGGCGTGCGCAGAAGCACTGATTTGCCGAGCTTTGCGCCTGCGGGCATGAAATGTTCAGCCTTTGGCTTGCCATCGGCGGCGGCGCGACTGGAACCGAGATCAAGCCAGAGCAGGTGCTGGGCCTTGGGCGCCCCACCAAAGGCCATTGCCATGGCTGCGCCCATTCCGCCGCCTGCTCCCATTCCAGCAATGCCGGAAACGGTTTCTGCACGCATTTCATAGCGCGCGATCGGCGCACTGGCCTGCTGCGCGCCAACGCCGACGCCAAGCCCTGCCAGAACCAGACCACTTACCGCCAATTGAACCGTGAACTTGCGCATGTCGCCATCCTCCACATCAGCGCAGGACACGCGGTGCCCTGTGCTGAACGATGAAACCATATGACCGGGTGACAAGTCCTCAACCGTGCGCAATCGCACTTCGGCCTGCCCTTTTCGTGCGCCCTGCGATGCTATAGCGCATCGCCATGATTCCAGTAACGGCGATTACGCATTCTCTTTCCGGACAAGCCTGGCGCTGGCGCGGCGGCAACATGGATCTCGGCCTAGGCAGCAGTGGCAGCGCACGGAGCGAAAATCCGGGTGACGACATCGTAACCCAATTGCTCCTGTCTCGCGGCGTCAGCCCTGACGATCTGGAACGACACCGCCGCCCCACATTGCGCGATTTCATGCCCGATCCATCGATCTTTCGCGATATGGAGGTGGCAGCCATCAGGCTGTCAGATGCCGTGGAACGCGGCGAACGCATTACCATCTATGGCGACTACGATGTCGACGGGGCCACGAGCGCGGCTCTGCTGATTCTGCTTCTGCGCAGATTGGGTGTGTCTGCCGGGCATTACATCCCTGACCGCCTGCTCGAAGGCTATGGTCCTTCAGGCGAGGCGCTGGTGCGGCTGGCGCGGGATGGGTCGCAACTGATCGTGACCGTGGATTGCGGGGCCATGGCGCACGAAGCGCTGGCGATGGCCGCAGCCGAGGGGGTGGACGTGATCGTGGTGGACCACCACAAATGCGCGTCCGAGCTTCCGCAGACCGCTGCACTGGTCAATCCCAATCGCTTGGATGAGTGCGACGAGGCCGCAGCACATGGGCATTTGGCAGCGGTTGGCGTGGCCTTTCTGCTGGCCGTGGCTGTCGTGCGCGAACTGCGCTCACGCAACTGGTTTGAACGGAACAGGCGGCAAGCGCCCGATCTGATGGCGCTGCTCGATCTGGTGGCACTGGGCACCGTGGCCGATGTCGCGCAGCTCAAAGGTCTGAACCGCGCGCTGGTGAGCCAAGGGCTCAAGATCATGGCACGGCGGGAAAATGTGGGCCTTGCCGCGCTCATCGATGCGAGCAGGCTGAGCAGGGCACCGACCTGCAGCGATCTAGGCTTCGCCCTAGGCCCACGAATCAATGCTGGTGGCCGGGTTGGCGAAGCCACGCTGGGCGTGCGTTTGCTAACCACCGAAGACCCCGACGAAGCGCGGGAAATTGCCACACAACTCTCGCGCCTTAATGAAGAGCGCCGTGCGATCGAGCAGGAGGTGCAGGAGGCCGCCGAGGCCCAGATCGCAGCCCAGCACAACCGTGCCGTAGTGGTGGTTTCCGGGCATGGCTGGCATCCCGGCGTAATCGGCATCGTTGCCGGACGAATCAAGGAAAAGACCGGCAAGCCAACGCTGGTCATTGCCCTCGATACCGAGGAAGATGGCCCTGACCACGTTAGGAAGGGCAAAGGTTCTGGCCGTTCAATCGCCGGGGTCGATCTTGGTGCCGCGATAATTGCAGCGCGCGCCGCAGGCCTACTGGTGGCAGGCGGCGGACACGCAATGGCTTGCGGGCTGACCATCGAACCTGACCGTGTGAACGCGCTGGCAGACTGGCTGGACGAACGGCTGGCTCGCGATGTGGTGAGTGCGCGCGCATCGCAGGCGCTGCTGCTCGATCTGTCGCTCAGCCCCGGAGGATTGACGCCTTCTCTGATTGAAACGCTGGAGGCTGCTGGACCGTTCGGTGTTGGCTGGCCCGGCCCACGCGTGGCCGTGGGGCCGGTGCGTCTGGTCAAGTGCGATATCGTGGGCAACGATCACGTGCGCATGGTGGCGGCGGGCGCAGATGGCCGGTCGTTCAAGGCCATCGCGTTTCGCGCTGCGCAGAGCGAGTTGGGGCAGACGCTGCTTCACGCCTCGCGCGGGAGACAGCTGTGGCTGGCAGGGCGCGCAAAGGTCGATGATTGGGGCAGCCGTCCGGCCGCCGAACTGCATGTGGAAGACGCCGCATTTGCCGATTAAGATATTTCTGCAATTCGATGCTTGACGCCCCGCAATAGTCCCCTTAGAGGCGCGGACCTGCCCAGCGGTGCAAGCCCAGTGGCCCCTTCGTCTAGCGGTTAGGACGCGGCCCTTTCACGGCTGAAACACGGGTTCGATTCCCGTAGGGGTCACCAAAATACTCTCCCAGAGAGTATCAGGAAGTGCCGGGAACGGCGGATTTCTGCGGTTTTTCGTGGTATAGGTATCCCATACGGAGCGGTCTCGGACCACCGGATACCAGCATGTTGATGGTATGTCTGATGGTAGCGCGGCCCTCCCCCAAAAGGAGATACCATCATGGCGCTTACCGCCGCTGCGATCAAAAACGCCAAGGGCAAAACCAAGCCCTATAAGCTCACCGATAGCGATGGCCTGTTCCTCTATGTGACGCCCAATGGTGGGCGCTACTGGCGGATGAACTACCGCCACATGGGCAAGCAGAAGACGCTGGCGTTCGGGGTCTATCCCGACACCGGCCTTGCCGACGCCCGCGAACAGCGCGACGCCGCCCGCAAGGTGCTGGCGAAGGGCGAAGACCCCGCCGAGAAGATCAAGATGGATCGCATTGCCGCCACCGTCGCCGCGTCCAACAGCTTCAAGGCCGTGGCCGACGAATGGCTGGTGAAGGTCGAGCGCGAAGGTCGCTCCGCCGTCACGATGAAGAAACTGCGCTGGCTGCTGGCCTTCATCAATGCGTCGCTGGGCAAGCGCCCTGTCACCGCTATCACCGCGCAGGAGGTCTTGACCATGCTACGCAAGATGGAGGGCAAAGGCCGCTACGAGACGGCCAAGCGGCTGCGCAGCACATGCAGCCAGATATTCCGCTACGCCATCGCTACGGCCCGCGCAGAGCGTGACGTGGCGGCAGACTTGCGTGGGGCATTGATCGCGCCTCAGCCCGTCCACAGAGCTGCTATCACGAGCGCCGACAATGCGGGCGGACTGCTAAGGGCCATCGAGGCGTTCGAGGGCTTCACCAACACCAAGGCGGCATTACAACTGCTACCTCATGTGTTCGTCCGTCCGGGCGAGCTACGCCATGCCGAATGGGCCGACTTCGATATGGACAAGGCGCTGTGGACGGTCCCGGCGCATAAGACCAAAATGCGGCGGGCGCATACCATCCCCCTCTCCCGGCAGGCATTGGCGATCCTCGAAACGATCGAGCATGACGCGGACTATAGCCGCTACGTGTTCCCGTCGCTCCGCTCGGTGGATCGGCCCATGTCGGAGAACACCATCAACGCCGCTCTGCGGCGCATGGGCTTCATGCAGGACGAAATGACCGGCCATGGCTTCCGGGCGATGGCGGCGACGCTGCTCAATGAAATGGGACTATGGCATCCCGACGCGATCGAACGCCAGCTTGCCCATTGCGACAACAACGCCGTGCGCCGCGCCTATACGCGCGGCGAATATTGGGATGAGCGCGTCCGCATGATGCAGCATTGGTCCGACCATCTCGATGTCCTGCGCGACGGCCAGAAGGTCGTAACTGGCAAGTTCGGCAAGGCGAAACGCCAAGCGGCCTGATCGCAGCCATCAAATGTCGCCGTGCCCTCGCCAAAAAGAGACAAGGGCACGGCGGCAGGATCAAACGCCCAACTCTTCCCGATAGCTTGCCGGATCGGCAATCCAGCGGTTGATGGCAGACTCCCGCCAGCCTGCGCCGTGAACGCTGATCTTCACTTGGCGCGGGAAAGTGCCTTCGCCCATCTTGCGATAGAGCGTCGTGCGGGAAAGCCCGGTGCGGGCGAGGACGGTTTTCATTCGGATGATACGATCGCTATTGTTCATGGGGGCAGTCTCTTCAAATCAGGATGTTGCACGCGCCCCCGGCCACGAGCATTGAATGCCTTGCCGTCCCGGACAAGAGCGTTCCGGGCGCACAAGCAGCCAAGCTCGGAGGTTATGGAGAACGCTGGCGGCAATCGGCGGTCAGCGGCGGAAAACGGCGGAATTTGGCGGAGGCTTTTCACTGACGACGATCAGTGCAGATTTTTTCCCAGCCTGTACCAAAATCTCATGCGCAGCCTTCGCAACCGCCCCGTTCCGGGGGACAGCCGGAAGGCGCTAGGCCGAGTCGGTCATGGGATGCTCCTTTGAAAGGACCACCTTCGCAGCGTGATGAAGCAGGAACTCATGCTCACCCGCAGCGCATCTGCTGTCAAGAAGGTCGATGGTGTATCGCCCCATCCCATCGACGTTGAACTATAACGCTATGTGTTATATATGCCAAATGAAGCAGGAGAACCGCCATCGCGCGCATTTTCAAGAATGGATGGTTCGAGCGCTTTGCGCGGAAGGAGCGGATTGCCGATGCCGCGCTTCGTGAGGCGGTGGAGCGCGCGGAAAGCGGTCTGGTGGATGCCGACCTTGGCGGCGGCGTCATCAAGCAGCGGGTCGCGCGCAACGGGCAAGGCAAGTCTGGCGGCTATCGTACGCTGATTCTGTTCCGGCAGGGTGACAGGGCGATATTCGCCTTTGGGTTCGCCAAGAGTGGACAGGCGAACATATCAAAGGCTGACCTCGCCGTGCTGCGTAGTGCGGCGACCGAAGCGCTGGAATGGAGCGGCGAGGAACTGGACCGGCTGATAGCGTCGGGAACGCTGATGGAGATAGACGATGGGAACGACGGTGAAGGATAAGGGCTATCGCAGCGAGATTGCGGGCGCGATCCATGAGATGATGAGCGACGCGCATGACGCGGGCGTGGTGTCGCGCGCGACGCTGCGCACCTTTGATGAGGCGTGTCTTGCCCCGGCTCGCGCGCTGGCAGGCGATGAAATCCGGGCGATCCGTGAGCGCGAGCATGTCTCGCAGCCCGTGTTCGCCGCCTATCTCAATGTCTCGCGCAATCTCGTGTCCGATTGGGAGCGCGGCGTGAAGCGGCCCGGTGGCCCTGCCCTGCGGCTTCTGTCGATCATCCAGCGCAAGGGTTTGCAGGCGGTAGCATAGGATTGTCGGCGAGAAACGGAGATCAGGTTTCGCATCAACTACAGGTGGAGGCCGAGAAAGGAAGCGCCGGGAACCGGATTGAACGAGATCGGTTCGGCCGCGACAAAACCGAGTGTTTCATAAAGCCTGCGCGCGGGCACGAACTTCGCCTGCACATCAAGCCGCATTTCGTTGTAGCCGACAGCGCGAGCTTCTTCGATCAGGCGCTCAGCGAGGGCACGACCAAGATGACGCCCCTGAGCTTGAGGACGAACATATAGCCGTTTCATCTCGCATATTTCGGGCGTGACTTGGCGCATCGCAACGCAGCCCTCAATTTCACCTTCCCGATCCGCGAGCAGAACGCATCCCTTCGGCGACGCATACTTACCCGGCAAGTTGGCGAACTCGGCATCGTTGTCTTGATAATCGAGATTCACCGGGGAATTGGTGATGAACTCACGCCAGATGCCCAGCACCACCGCTGTATCATCGGGGAAGATCGCGTGCCGTATCATCGTCATAACACAATTTCTTGCCGAAGATCATGGCAGCAATGAGACGTGTTTTGGAGAGCATTGTGGTGATACGCCCGTGGCAGATTCTTGCCTTGGGCCTCATCCGCCGACAATCGCATGGCAGCGGCAATGGCCTGATTTTCGCCGCCTCGCCACCCCCGCCTTAACAAAGGCAGGCTGTTGTGGGTATGGAATGCCGAGTAAGAATAAGGGGAATAGGGCATGAGCAGGAAATGGGCGATCGGGGCTATAGGATGCATGGTCGCGACGGCGGCGCCCGCCAATATTCCTGAGACTGTTGAGGTCCGCACGTCCGATGTGACAACTTTCTATCAACTCTACGACGCCGCCAACGGCAAGCCTTCTGCCAGTGCGCTGCAACAGCAATACATAGACAGGGGAACGGACGGCGTGCGCCAGTTCGTTCCTTACCGCATTATCTCAGGTGAAGCGCTCGCCAAGGAGGTCGCCAACGAGGAGGCAACCTATAGGCAAGCCCGGTCCTGTATGGAGGTCTTACCTGCCGTTAAATCGAAGTTACACGACGCTTTTCAACGTCTCTCTGACCTTGATCCCCACGCCACATTCCCGCCTGTTACCATTCTTGTAGGAAGGAACAACAGCGGGGGAACGACTGGTAAATCCGGCGTTTTGATCGGTCTGGAAGTGGCCTGCCGTTCGTCCTGGCTGCAATCTGACCTGACTGACAGGCTCTATCACCTGATCGCCCATGAGTACGGCCACGTTGAGCAATCGCCTGCGCTTGAGGAAGATAGTGACGACACCACCGTTCTTAAGCAGTCACTCATAGAAGGTGTCGCTGAACTTATCGCTGAATTGACGTCAGGGCAGGTGAGTAACATTCATCTGCAAAAGTGGACGGCAGGGAAATCTAAGGAAATAGGCCAGCGCTTTCTATCCGATGTGGATAGCGCAGATATTTCGTCTTGGCTTTACAACGGAGTTGGCACGCCGGAAAATCCCGGTGATTTAGGATATTGGGTAGGGTATAAAATCGCAAAAGCCTATTACGATAAGGCGTCTGATAAGCGTGCCGCGATCAGAACCTTACTCGACCTGAAAGACCCCAAAGCGATCTTGAAAGATAGCGGATGGCAACCGGGATGTAACTACCCACCCCCTCTTGCCAAGGTGATTGGGTTGTGATTCACACTACCGATGAATCGCGAAGAACTCGAACGGCTTACGAAGCCGGAGTTGATTGATCTTTTGCTGGGCCTGCAGCGTCCGGGGAAGACATCGCGGACATCGTCGAAGCCGCCTTCGACGGATCAGAAGGTCAATCGTGAAGGGTCGCGGCCTGGTGGAGCCAAGCTTGGTCATAAGGGGCACGCCCGCGTTCTGGCTGAGACGCCTGATGCGTACGAAGATCATCGCCCCGAGCATTGTCAGCATTG
>JBEQBV010000042.1:0-18726 GCA_041639635.1 Novosphingobium sp. | reverse complement strand
CTCCCGTTTGTTGCTGGGCCCGGTGTCAATCGTGAGCCCGTTTTTCAACCTATCGGGGGGCAACCACCCTGCCTACGCATCGCAACCGCAACGGTGATCACCGCCCCGCGATTACCCTATGTTTTGGGCAATTTGAAGCGCGGGTCTGAGATGCGAGCTTGGAGGCGGCCATCGTCAGTGAGCAGCAGCAGGCCTTCGCTGTCATGGTCCAGCCTTCCTGCGGGATAGATGCCGGGACGATTGATGAAGTCTGCCAAAGTGGGGCGCGGGGGGCCGGTGCGTTCATCGGTGAACTGGCACAGCACGCCGAAGGGCTTGTTGAAGGCGACAAGGGTCATGCACATCACGCTTGCGCGCCCGACAGGGGCAGCACAAGGGGCAGGTTGAGACTTGCTGTGGTTTGATGCGCATTGCGGCCACGTTTCGATACGAAACCGACAAGTCCGGTTCAGACAGAGCGGTGCATAGGGCGAGCGGGACCGTTACTGACATCAGGGAGAGTAAGGCATGCGTTTGGTTCGGACAGCAATCTTGCCGATGCTGGCGCTGGCCTTGGTCCAGCCCGCTTTCGGGCAGGCGGGGGCTCCCGCGCAGTCAGGTGGACCGGCTGCGGCTGCGGCAGGTGCAAGACCTGCTGGCCCGCCGATGCAGCCGCAAGGCTGGACGATGACTGTAGGGCTGGCCCCGGTGTTCGGCATGGCATGGCAGGGATCGAAGGACACCGCGCTTTCGATCTTTCCGGACTTGCGCCTAAACTACAACGACACGCTGTTCCTTTCGGTGCAGGATGGACTTGGCTGGAATGCGGTGAACAAGAATGGCTGGAAGGCGGGGCCGATCGTGCGCTCACGCTTTGGCCGGAACGAGAATGATGGCGGATCGCCGTTCCAGATTGCGGGCGGCAGCGACGCCCTGCGCGGGATGGGGGACATCGGCATTGCGGGCGAAGCGGGCGGCTTTGTAGAAAAGCGGTTCGGGACCAAGCGGCAATGGCGCGCGCGGGTGGAAGTGCGACAGGGTTTTGGCGCGCATGAGGCACTGGTGGGCGACGTTTCGTTCGCCTATTCCGGGCGCGAGGGCAAGCTGCTCTATTCCTTGGGGCCGCGCGCAACATTTGCCAGCCGTGATTATATGCAGACCTATTTCGGCGTGGATGCAGGGCAAGCCGCGAGGACCGGCCTTGCCATATCTCGGCCCGATGGCGGACTGGTTTCCTATGGCATTGGCGCGAATGCGATTCGGCCGCTGGACCGGCGGCGTGCGGTGGCGATGTTTGCCGGGGTGGACCGACTGGGCGGCGAGCCTGCCGGTTCATCGCTGATCCGCGAGCGCGGGCAGCGCACGCAGTTTGTCGTCGGCCTAGGCTATTCGTTCCGCTTTGGGCTTTAATTGATCGTGATAATCCCATCGACGGCCCGCCATTCCTGCGGGCCGATCAGGTGTTTGTGCGCGATGCGGACTGAATGGAGTGCGGCTTCGATTTCACGCCGCCAGTGATCGAGGAAGCCGTGGAGGCGCGGGAAGCGCGGGGCGAGGTCATATTGCTGGAAGGCAAACATCTGCAGCAGGCTGGGATGATCGGGCAGGTAATAGTGAATCTGGATGGTGGTGAGGCCGTAACCTTCCATCTGCAACCGGATATCGTGCCCGAAATCGCTGGTGCCGATCACACGTGCCATGCTGTTCCTTCCTTCGGTTCGGGAAGGAGCACCGGCCACGGGAGCGCGATGCTCCGACCCATGCAAAAGTCGCAAAGACAGTTTCAGTTGTGACCAGAATTCCTGAAAGTGGCATTAACCGTCAAGAGGGGCATTAGGCGTATTTGTGAACGGGGTTGCTGCCTTGTGCGTCACATCTGAGCCGCGACCTGTTCGCACTTGGCCTTGGTTTCCGCCGTTTCACCGCCGCCGAGCATGGTGACGGCGAGGAATCCGCCGACGACCAGCACGACGAAGCCGATGGTGACGAGGCCCAGATACTTGTCGATGAAGCGCTTGATCGGGGCACCGAACAAGCGGAACAGCACGCCCACGATCATGAAGCTGATCGAGCGGCTGACGATGCTCGACAGGATGAACGGGACCAGCGGCATCTGGATGAAGCCAGCGGTGATCGTCAGCAGCTTGAACGGGATGGGCGTGGCGCCCTTGAGCATGATGATCTCTGCCCCATACTCGCGCAAATAGCACGCGGCCTTGGGGAAGCTTTCCGCGAGGCCAAGCGCGGCGAGAAGCTGGGTGCCGACGGTATCGTAGAGGCCATAGCCGATAGCATAGCCGAGCATGCCGCCCATCACCGAAGCGATCGTGGCGATGGCGGCGAAACGCACTGCCTTTTTGGGTTCCGCCAAACACATCAGTCCGAGCAGCGGGTGCGGCGGGATGGGGAAGAAGCTCGCCTCCATGAACGCGAAGAGCGCCAGCCACCATTCCGCATGGGGATGCGCGGCCTTGGCCATGGTCCATTCGTAGAGGCGGCGGAGCATTGGGCACCCGTTCATTGTTGCGCTGCGGTATCGAGCGGCATTTAGGGGAGCGCGCCGGAAAGTGCCAGCAGGTTCGTAATTAACCTGATTGGCACTTTTTGGTTGACATCATCACGCTCATTCGGTACATAACAAGAACATCGCGAAAGACCGAGTCGCTCCCGCAGGAGGGGAGCCCCGAAGACCTGACACGGGCCGCGAAGTGCCTTTTTGATCAATTCACCTCACAACCAAGGATGGGCACGCATGGCCGGATCGACTCCGTCCAAGTCTGGCGCGAGCCGGACGCGGATTTCTGCTGCGCACAGGACATCGGACAAACCGAACAACCGCCATTGGAGAAAGCACTTTCTGGCCACGCTGGCCGAGACCTCGAACGTGAGCGCCGCCGCGCGCAAGGCCAAGATCGATCCCAGCCATGCCTACAAGGTGAAGCGGACCGAGAGCGAATTTGCCGCGCAATGGCGCGAGGCGCTGTGCGAGGGGTACGATCTGTTGGAGATGGAAGTGCTGCACCGGTTGCGCTTTGGCGAACCCAAGGATGGGGATGCCAAGTTCGACAATGCCACTGCGCTGCGGCTGCTTTCACAGCACCGTGAAACGGTGGCGAAGGAGCGGGCGATCCGCGACAACGCTGATGTGGAGGTGGTGCGCGCATCGCTCCACAAGCGGTTGCTGGACATGCGCGACGAAGTTCTGGCCAGCCGGAAGGCCGCCGCTGGTGAGTGATGGCTTTCTGACCTGGCTGGCCGAGGCGAGCGAAGAGCAGATTGCCGCGCTGATGAAGCGCATTCCGAAGCGGGAGATTGAAGAATGGCCCTATGACTGGAGCGTCTGGGGGCGTGATAGCCAGCAGGCTCCGGCAGGGGACTGGCGCGTGTGGCTGGTGATGGCCGGGCGCGGGTATGGCAAGACGCGGCTAGGGGCCGAATGGGTGCGCAAGGTGGCCGAAGCCGATCCTGATGCGCGGATCGCACTGGTGGGCGCATCGTTGCATGAAGCGCGCAGTGTGATGGTGGAAGGGGAAAGCGGGCTGCTTTCGATCGGGGCACCGTGGAAGCGGCCAGTGTTTGAAAGTTCGGTGCGCCGGGTGGTGTGGCCGAACGGGGCGCAGGCGTTTCTCTATTCTGCAGGCGAACCCGAGAGCTTGCGCGGGCCGCAGCATAGCCATGCGTGGTGCGACGAGATTGCCAAGTGGGACAACAGTTCCAACCGGGCGATGGCAATGTGGGACAACCTGCTGATGGGGCTGCGGCTGGGCGAAGATCCCCGGCTGGTGGCGACGACCACGCCTCGCCCGGTGCCGCTGGTGACGCGGATCATCGGAGATGGCGATGATGTGGTTGTGACGCGCGGAAGCACGTTCGACAATGCCCGCAACCTACCCGCACGGTTCGTGGCGGCGATGCAGCGCAGCTTTGGCGGGACCACGCTGGGACGGCAGGAATTGCTGGGCGAGATGATTGAGGATCTGGCGGGGGCTTTGTGGAGCCGCAGCCTGATCGAAAGTGCCCGCGAAGACGCGGCACCGCCATGCATGCGTGTGGTGGTGGGGGTTGATCCGCCTGCCAGCGCGCATGGCGATGCCTGCGGAATCGTGGTCTGCGGGATCGGGGATGACCGGATTGCCCGGGTGCTGGCCGACTGTTCGGTGGAACAGGCCAGCCCCGAGCGATGGGCCCGCGCCGTTGCGAATGCCGCCCGCGCCTGGTCAGCCGACCGGGTTGTGGCCGAGGCGAACCAAGGGGGCGAGATGGTGGGTGCGGTGTTACGCGCTGCCGAAGCGACGCTGCCCTTGCGCCTTGTCCACGCGAGCCGCGGCAAGACGGCGCGGGCCGAGCCGGTGGCGGCGCTTTATGAGGCAGGGCGCGTGCGCCATTCGGGAATGTTTCCCAAGCTGGAGGACGAGCTGTGCGGATTGATGCCGGGCGGTGAGTATCAGGGGCCGGGGCGGTCCCCGGACAGGGCCGATGCCTGTGTCTGGGCGCTGACCGAGCTGATGCTGGGGCAGCAAGCGGAGCCGCGCATCTGGTTTGATTGAGGGGTTGGGCAACATGCCCTCCCCCAACCCCTCCCGCAGGCGGGAGGGGAGTTTTCAGTTCTATTGCGAAAGGGACATCATGTCGTTCTTTCAATCGCTTGCCGCTGCCTTCAAGGGTGAGGCGGTGACGCCGCGTGCGCCGCTGGGGCGCAGCTTTGTGTCGCCGTGGGTGGCCGCTTCGGACTGGCGCGGGGATACCGCGAAAGGGCCGATCAACTATCCGGTGGCGATCCGGGAGGCGTACTTGCGCAATCCGGTGGCGCAGCGGGCGGTGCGGCTGGTGGCCGAGGGAATCGGCGGAGCACCGGTCAAGGCTTCGGACCCGGCGCTTTTGGCGCTGGTGAGCGAGACAAGCGCAGGGCAGCCGTTGCTGGAGACGCTGGCGGCGCATCTGATGCTGCACGGCAATGGCTATGTGCAAGTGCTGCGCGATGCCGATGGCGTGCCGGTGGAGCTGTTTGCGCTGCGGCCTGAGCGGGTGACGGTGATCCCCGATGCGGGGGGATGGCCTGCGGCCTTTGCTTACAAGGTGGGCGAGAAGGCGATGCGGATCGAAGCGCTCGACGATTTCGGGCGGGCGAACCTGATCCATGTGAAGCATTTTCATCCGGTGGACGACCACTATGGCGCTGGCTGCCTGGAAGCGGCGGAAGAGGCCGTGGCGATCCACAATGCGGCGGCGCGGTGGAACCGGTCTTTGCTGGAAAACGCAGCGCGGCCATCTGGTGCGCTGGTCTATGATCCGGGGGAGCCGGGGGCGGCGCTGACGGCGGACCAGTTTGAGCGGATCAAGGCGGAGCTGACCGCGGCCTATTCGGGCATGGGCAATGCCGGGCGGCCGATGCTGCTGGAAGGCGGGCTGCGCTGGCAAGCGCTGGCGCTGACGCCTGCGGACATGGACTTTGCCACGCTGAAATCAGCCGCGGCGCGGGACATTGCATTAGCGTTTGGCGTGCCGCCGATGTTGCTGGGGATTCCGGGCGACAACACTTATGCCAATTACCGCGAGGCGAACCGGGCGCTATGGCGACTGACGCTGTTGCCGGTGGCGGGCAAGATCCTGAGCGCGCTGGCCGAGGGGTTGGAGCCGTGGTTTGCCGGGGCGAAGCTGGCGGTCGATCTGGACGGGGTGCCTGCACTGGCAGAGGACCGGGAGCGGCTCTGGGCACAAGTGGCGGGGGCGGACTTCCTGTCGGCTGACGAAAAGCGCGGGCTGCTCGGGCTTGATCAGGTGCAGGCATGAGCCGCGAGGACATGCTGGCGCGGCTGATTGCGCAGGCGGGCGACGAGGGCACCGATCTGGTGACGCTGCGGGCCATTGTTGAAGAAGCATCGGACATGGGCGCGGTGCGGGCGCTGAACCGCATGGGGCTGGGCGATGATGATGCGCACAGCGATCTGGCCGAATTGCGCCAGTTGCTGGGTGCCTGGCGCGATGCAAAGGCGAGCGCGTGGAAGGCGGCGATTGGCTGGGTGGTGCGGGCGGTGCTGGCGCTGCTGCTGTTTGCCATCGCGGTGCGGCTGGGTTCGGCGGAGTTGGTGCGTTGAAGGCGCCGCTGCGGTTTGCCGGATATGCGGCGGTGTTTCGCAAGCGCGACAGTGGGGGCGATACGATCATGCCCGGTGCCTTCAAGGGCAGTCTTGAGCGGCGGCTGGCAGAGGGTTTGCGCCTGCCGTTGTTATGGCAACACCGGCCCGACCAGCAGATCGGCTGGATCGAAAGCGCGGGCGAGGACGAGCGCGGGCTGCGTGTGGTGGCGCGGGTGGATGCGACTGACTCCGCAGCGGCACGGGCGCTGAAGCAGGGCGCGGTGGACGGATTGTCGTTCGGATACCGGGTTTTGCAGGGCCGCGCTTTGCCCGGTGGGCGCGAATTGAACGACCTTGAGATTATCGAGGTGAGCCTGGTGACCCGGCCCATGCAGCCATTGGCGCGGGTGCATTACGTAGAAGGAGCTGAACAGGCTGAGGCCTGATCTGCGCCCCCTTTCCCCTTTTTCGAAACAACCGAAGTCCCCCTCAGGCCGATCTTTGCGGCGGCCTGAATCATGCAGAAAGGACGTTTACCCACATGGAAAATCTGGACATCGAGACCAAGGCGGATGCGCTGACCGGTTCGTTCGACATTGTCGAGCGGCAGGAAGCCCATGATGCAGCAATTGCTGCGCTGCGCAGCGAAGTGGAGGAAGTGAAGGGCCGCATCGAAAAAGCAGGCCGGGCGGCAGTACGTCCGATGCTGGGCGGTGCGGTGGATGCCGGGCGTGATCTGGCGGGCTTTATCGACGGGTATGTCCGCACGGGCCGCGAGACTGAACTCAAGGCGCTTTCGGGCACGGTGGGTGCGGATGGCGGCTTTGCCATTCCGCAGCAGATCGATGCGATGATTGCGCGCCGTCTGGTGGAAATCAGCCCGATCCGTGGGCTGGCCAGTGTGGTGCGCACGGGTACTTCAGGCTTCCGCCGCCTGGTTTCCACCGGCGGTGCGGCTTCGGGCTGGGTCAGCGAAACCGGTGCGCGTCCGGAAACAGCGAGCCCCACGCTGGCCGAGATTGTGCCGCCATCGGGTGAGCTGTATGCCAACCCTTCGGCGACGCAGGCGATGCTGGATGATGCAGCGTTCGACGTGGAAGGCTGGCTGGCCAATGAAATCGCCACCGAGTTTGCCCGCGCCGAGGGCGCTGCGTTCGTGAATGGCACCGGGGTGAACCAGCCGCGTGGATTCCTGGCTGCGCCGACCAGCACGGCAGGTGATGCGGCCCGTGCGTTCGGTTCGCTGCAATTCATCGGATCGGGCAACGCCACCGGGTTTGATGCGTCACCCGAGGCCAAGCTGATCGATCTGGTGTTTCAGTTGAAGGCTCCGCTGCGGCAGGGCGCGGCGTGGGTGATGAATTCGGCCACGCTGGCGGTGATCCGCAAGCTGAAGACTTCGGACGGCGCATTCCTGTGGCAGCCGGGCCTGATCGAAGGGCAGCCCGACCGCTTGCTGGGCTATCCGGTGGTCGAAGCTGAAGACATGCCGGATGTTGCGGCAGGTGCCTTCCCGATTGCGTTCGGCAATTTCCGGGCAGGCTATCTGATTGCCGAGCGCCAGCAGACCACGATCCTGCGCGATCCCTATACCAACAAGCCCTACGTCCAGTTCTATGCCACGCGCCGCGTGGGCGGGCAGGTGATGGACAGCGACGCGATCAAGCTGCTGCGTATCGCGGCCTGATGGTGAATGCCGGATAGGCTTAGCGCCGATCCGGTTGGCCTGCGACGGTTACCCCTTGCCGTCGCAGGCCCCCTTTTCCTTACATTGACCGGAGATTGCCATGATGCGGGCAATTGTTGCGCCGCCAGCCTTGGCTTCGGCCGCGCTGAGCGAACTCAAGGCCTGGCTGGGAATCAGCCGGTCAACCGACGATGCCGAACTGCTGGCCCTGCTGCGCACCGCGCTGGATCTGTGCGAGGGCTTTACCGGCACGATGCCGCTGCAATCAGGTTGCGAAGAAGTGCTGGCGGCGCGTGGTGATTGGCAGGCGCTCTCCGCGCAGCCTGTGCGGGCGATTACGGCGCTGAGCGCGCTGGATGCCAGTGGCGCGCGCAGTGTTCTGGCGGCGGGTGATTTTGAATTCGACATTGATGCCGATGGACGTGGGCTGGTGCGGTTGCGGCGATCGATCGAGCAGCGCCGGGTGGTTGTGACCTATACCGCCGGGCTGGCCGATGACTGGGCGGGCCTGCCCGAAGCGATCCGCCACGGCGTGATCCGGCTAGCCGCGCACCAGCATCGGGCACGGGATGATGACAAGAAGGCCGCGCCCCTGCCCCCTGCCGCGATTGCGGCGCTGTGGCGGCCGTGGCGGCGGATGCGGCTGGCATGATCGAGGCAGAGGCGAAGCAGATCGGGCCGCTGGTGCAGCGACTGGTCGAAAAGGCCGAGGCGCTGGCCAAGGCGCGCGCGGTGCTGATGGCGCGGCGGCGCGATGTGCGGACATGGCGCAAGGCGCGGCTGCTGTGGCCGCTGTTTGGTGAGGATTAGCTTTATGGAAATCCCCTTTCGCGCCGTGCTGATCGATTGGCTGGCGAGTGATACTGCGCTGGCAGCCGCGCTGAATGCCGTGGTTGAGGAAGCGCCCTTGCGCACCGCTTTGCCCTGGCTGGCATTGACCACCAGTGCGAGCACCAACTGGGGCACGAAAACGCTGGCGGGGCGCGAGATCCGCGTTGCGCTGGAGCTGAATTTCCGCAGCGATGATCCGCTGGGCGGCGCGGCGCTGGTTTCGGCCATCGAGGCACGGGTGGAAAGCCTGCCCGCGGATCAGTCTGCCGCCGGATTTCGGGTGGCGAGCCTGAGCCTGTTGCGGGCGCGGGCCGAGCAACGCGGCGAGGCGCTGCGCGTGGTGGTGCTGGAATACCGGGCGCGCGTGATGGCGGCCTGAAACCCCAATTCTTTCAAAGGAGAACTGACATGGCAGCCCAAAAGGGAAGCGCGTTTCTGCTGAAGATCAGCGATGGCGCGGCAACGCCGACTTACAACACCGTGGCCGGCCTGCGCACCACGCAGATGTCTATCAACGGCGAAGCGGTGGTGATTACCAGCAAGGATTCGGGCGGATGGCGCGAGCTGCTGACCGGCGCGGGCACGCGATCGGTGACGGTGAGCGCGGCGGGGATCTTCCTTGGCAGCGCGGCCGAGGGCCAGGTGCGCGGCAATGCGCTGTCCGGGACGATTGCCGACTATGAACTTTCGTTCGAGGGTGGCGAGCGGATGCGGGGCAAGTTCCTAGTCCAGCGGCTGGATTATTCGGGCGATTTCAATGGTGAGCGCAATTACACGATGACGCTCGAAAGCTCGGGCGTGGTGGCGCAAGTCTGATGGTGGACGCAGCGAACCCGCACCGGGGGGAAGCGGTGCTGATGCTGGGCGGGCAACCGCTGGTGTTGCGCCCAACATTTGGCGCGCTGGTGGCGGCTGAGGAAGAACTGGGGCCGCTGTTTGCGCTGGTTGAGCGGGCGAGCGCGGGGCAGTTGCGGCTGAGCGAGATGGTGGCGCTGTTCTGGCATTGCCTGCGTGATCACACAGGGTTGGAGCGTGCCGATTTTGCCGAGGCCATCGCGCGTGAGGGGCTTGCAGCCTGCACCCCGGTGCTGCGCGCGCTGATCGTGCAGGTGCTGAAAGGCAGCGGGTGAGCGCGCTGTTTGGGGCAGCGGCGGCGCGGCTTTCAGGCCACGCGGCGCTGCTGCTGGGCTGGCCCCCGGACACGTTCTGGGCCGCGACGCCCGAAGAACTGGCCACGATCCTGACCGCGCTGCGCGCGCCCGAAGGCGAGGCATTGGATCGCGGCACAATCGAGAGACTGATGGAGGCAGACCGTAATGGATGAACTCGACACGCTGATGATCGATGTGCGGGCGAACACGTCTGGCTTCACGGCCGATGTGGCCCAGATGCGGGGCAGTTTCGATTCGATCCTGGTGGATGGGTTCGGGCGCGCCGGGGACACTTTGGAACGCGGACTTCTGGGAGCAATTCGGCGCGGGTCGCTCGGGTTTGAAGACCTGCGGCGTGTGGCGCTGAACGTGATGGGCGATATTGCGGCGCAGGCGGTGAGCGCCGGGATCGGATCATTGGGTGGCGGTGCTGGGGGGCAATCGGCTGGGATTGGCGGACTGCTTTCCGGTCTGGTCGGATCGATCTTTGGACTGCCGGGGCGGGCGACGGGCGGGCCGGTGGCACCGGGGCGCGGCTATCTGGTGGGTGAGCGGGGGCCGGAACTGTTTGTACCAACATCGGCGGGCCGCGTGGAGCCCTCGGTGGGCGGCAAGGGGCGCGATGTGAATGTCTCTATCCGCATCGTCAGCCCGCAGGGCAGCAGCCAGCCGGAAAGCCTGCGTCGTTCGGGCAAGCAGGTGGCGCAGGCCGTGCGCCGGGCGCTGAGCGACTTCTGATCTTAGCGGAGAGCAACATGAGCTACTGGCTGGCCACGCACCGCACGGTGCAGCAGACCGATACGATCCAGCGCTTTGATCCGCGTTTCTGGACGGTGAACTTCCCGCGCCCAGCAATGGCATCGGTGGTGACGACGGCGCACGATGCGTTGCGGGTGGATGCGGTGTTCCGCAAGGCAGATGACCTAATCGGCCTGATCTGGGAATCGGAAGACAAGTGGGATCATCCGCTGCTAGCCTATGACACCAAGCGTGACTATTCGCGTTTGACGCTGTCATTCCGCTGGCGATCTGCGGGAGTTTTGCCGCTGGATGCGGTGAATGGGCCGACGCTGACGATTGAGGGGCGCGATGCGGCGGGCAATGCGCGGGCATGGTACGTGCGTTTGTGGAACTATGCTGAAGGAACGCCGACCGATGCGCAGGTGACGCTGCGATTTTCCGAGTTGAGCGGCGGTTTCCTGCTGCCTGCAGAGGCAGACCCGGTGCATCCGGCCGACATCGACCGGTTATTCATTTCGCTGGTGGCACCGGGATATGGGGCGGGGAATGCCGCGCCCTTTGCGCCTTCGGTAGAGGGTTGGGTCGAACTGACGGCCATGTCCTGCCAAGGACACAAGCCGATGCTAACCATCGGCGATGTGATGGTGCCGCCACACGGGCTGGCAATGTGCACCGGCTATGACGATGCTTATAACCTGACCCCTGCCCGCATACTGCGTGAGATCAGAGGGCTGGGGTATCGCGGGAGCATCAACCACTACATCGGGATGAGCCACTTTTACTCGATGGTGCCGGATGGTGCAGGAGGGTTTGTCGTGGACCCTGCTTTGCCAGCAATGAATCCGGCGGCCCGGCGCTGGCACGAAGCGTTCATGGCAGGTGCTGCGGCGATGGGCCATACGGTCATTGCTTCGCAATCCTATGAGCTTTTGGCACAGAATTGCCCGCCTGCCTGGCAACAGCGCGCGGAAAATGGTGATCCGGCGCGGACAGGGTGGGTTCCGCCATCGGCGCTGCTATCGCCTGCAAATGGGCAGGCTGTGGCCTGGCTGCGCAAGGTGGCTGTATCGCTGGTTGATCTAATGCGGGATGCGGGGTTGCCGATAAGGTATCAAGTGGGCGAACCTTGGTGGTGGCTGACGCAGGACCGGCGCATCTGCATCTATGACGATGCGGCAAAGGCTGCATTCGGCGGCAGTCCGGTCAGCATACCCGACATGGGGGCAACCTTAAACGTGGCGCAAAAAGCGCTGCTGGATCAGGCGGGCGCCTTGTTGGCGCAATCAACAGCCGACCTTTGCAAGGCGGTTAAGGATGCTGCGGGCGTGGGCGGCGCTGAAACGCTGTTGCTGGCATTCCTGCCGACCGTGCTTGATCCGGTGACGCCCGAAGCCCTTCGCGCGAACCTGCCCACAGGCTGGGCATCGCCCGCGTTCGATATGCTGCAGTTGGAGGATTACGACTGGGTAACGGCAGGCAAGGATGCGCTGCGTACGCAGGCAAGGGTAATCGCCGAAGCCCGGCTGAATTACCCGCGTGAACGCCAGCATTACCTTTCTGGCTTTGTGCTGTTGCCAGCCAACGCCGAGCCTGAATGGGCGCGGATCGACGCAGCCGCCAGCGAAGCGGTGGCACTGGGTGTGGCCGAAACGTTTATCTGGGCACTGCCACAAGTTTCACGCGACGGATTTACGCGGCTTCCCGGAGCAAGTGGAGACGAAACCATGCAATCCTTCGACGATGTCCTGTTTCCGCTGGCGCTGGGACGGGATGCTTCGGTGACGCCGGAGTTTTCGACCAATGTGACGATCACGGCATCAGGTTTCGAACGGCGCAACAGCCTCTGGTCGGATGCCCGGATGCGGTTTGACGTGGGGCCAGGCGTGCGATCCGATGCAGAACTGGGGGAGCTTATCAGCTTTTTCCGGGCAAGGCGCGGGCAGGCTCGCGGGTTCCGGCTGCGCGATCCTTCGGACTTCAGTTCCAACGGCATGACCGGCACCCCGACCCCTGCTGATCAGGTGATTGGCACCGGCGATGGCGCAACGTCTCACTTTGCTCTGGTCAAACACTATGGGGAGAGTGTCGATGCGCAGCGCCGCCGGATCACCCGGCCAAGGTCCGAAACCCTGCGCGTGAGCATAAACGGAGCAGAGACTGGCGACTTCGCCTTGGAAGCACGCGGCATCGTCGCATTCACCAATGCTCCGCCAGCCGGTAGCATTATCAGAGCGGGCTTCCTGTTCGATGTGCCTGTGCGGTTCGCCGAGGATAGCATCAATATCTCAGGTGCCGAATTTGCAGCAGGCGAAGCGCCCAGCGTTCCACTGGTTGAATTGCGAGAAGACGCATGAGCAGGACCTGGTTCAGCCAGCCTCTGGAGACCGTGGCGACGTGGTGGCGGATCGAACGTCGGGACGGGATCGCGTTGGGCTTTACCAGTCATGACCGGGACATCGTGTTCGCAGGATTACGCCACCGCACCGCCCCAGGCATGGTTCCATCAGCGATGCGCAAATCGGCCTCGCTCGAACAGGATACTGCGGAAATCTCTGGCGCCCTCAGCCATGATGCGATCAGCGAGAGCGACCTGGTATCCGGGCGCTTTGACGGTGCCAGTATCACCATGGGCTTGGTGGACTGGGAAACACTGGAAGCTGAAAGCCTGTTTGCCGGAACCATTGGCTCTGTCGGGCGGGAAGGCGCGCAGTTTTCAGCTGAACTGGCATCCCTGAAACGCCAGTTGTACCGCGAGCTGGTGCCACGCACATCGCCGACATGCAGGGCAGAATTTTGCGGCGAGGGCTGCACCCTATCAATCGCAAGATACTCGCATGAAGCCGCGCTGACCGGACTGAGCAACGAAAGATTGTGGGCGCAAGTATCCAATCCGAATGCAGCAGATTTCTGTTTCGGCTGGCTCAGACCGGTGGATGGTCCTGATGCCGGCACATCCTTTCGGATAAGGTCCAAATATGACGACTGGCTGGTGCTGGACCGCCCTCTTTCCGCCGGGTCTGAGACCAACATGCGCGTGATCTTGAAGGAAGGGTGCGATCACACCCTTTCAACATGCGCACAACGCTTTGGCAATGCGATCAATTTTCAGGGCGAACCATTCATGCCGGGGAACGATCTGCTGACGCGTTATCCGGCGGCACAGTGATGGAACAATCTTTCGAATGCGCCGCCCGGGCGTTGATTGGCGCTCCATTCAGATTGCATGGCCGGGATCCGGAAACAGGGCTCGACTGCGTTGGAGTGGTGGCGCAAGCGCTGCGTTCAACCGGCAGGCAGACATTTGTACCTGAAGGTTATTCGCTGAGAAGTGCAAGCATTTCAGGCTTGTTACACTTTGCAGCGGAGAATGCCCTCATCCGCGTCGAACAGGGCGGACACGTCGTGCTGTGCATGGTCAATCCGATTCAGCCCCACCTGCTTGTCCGCGTTTCCGGCGGTTTCGTGCATGCCCACGCATCACTCGGCCGCGTCACATTCATGCCTGACCCACTGCCCTGGCCAATCAGCCTGCAGTGGAAGCTGGAAGTCCCTTTGCAAGATAGGAAATACTGATGGCGACATTGATCCTTTCTGCAGTTGGCACAGCGATCGGCGGGCCACTCGGAGGCGCGATCGGCGCGTTGATCGGACAGCAGTTCGATTCTGCGATCGTCGGACGGCGCAAGGTAGAAGGGCCGAGGCTGAAGGAACTATCCGTCCAGACATCAAGTTATGGCTCGCCGATACCGATGCATTTCGGCACGATACGTGCGTCGGGAAGCGTCATCTGGGCGACCGAACTTGTTGAAAATCAAGAGCGTTCTGGCGGCAAAGGGCGGCCTTCGGTTACGACTTACAGCTACACCGCCTCATTTGCGGTCGCTGTCGCCAGTCGCCCGATTGTCGGTATTGGTCGGATATGGGCCGACGGAAACTTGCTGCGTGGCCATGCGGGCGACCTTAAAGTTGGCGGGACTTTGCGCGTCCACACCGGGCACGGCGATCAGTTGCCTGATCCGCTGCTTGTGCAGGCCGAGACCGAACTTCTCAATCCGGCTTATCGTAACACAGCCTATGTGGTCTTCGAAGATCTGGCGCTCGCAGATTATGGCAATAGGCTTCCGTCGCTTACGCTGGAAGTGATTGCTGATGACGGTGCCGTATCGTTTGCTGACATTTTTCGCGTAGCTGACGATACCATCGACACCAGCAATCTGGATCAGGTGAGCCTTTCCGGATTTACATTCGATCAGGGATCGACTGCCGATATCGTTCCGGTTTTAGGGGAAATTGCGCCGATCATCTGCAACGTACGCAATGACCGGCTATCGCTTGGTCTTGCCGATATTCTTGGCGAGGCTGAGCTTCGCACGCTGCCGCCTCCCTGCGCTGGTGGGGAAAGTGCAGAAGACGCGCGTCAGGACGGATGGGCACGGCGACGGGATGCTTTGCCAGCCTCGCAACAATGTGTGGTCCGTTATTATGATATCTCGCGCGACTATCAACCCGGTCTGCAGCGTAGTCTGGGCAGAAGCGAGCCGGGCGATGTGGCGGTGATCGAGTTGCCGGTTGCGATGAGCGCAACCGAGGCTTCGAAAGTTGCCGACACGGCGGCCCGGCGACGCACCGAAGCCCGTGACACGCTGCGCTATCGCATTACGGAGATCAGTTCCGATTGTTCGCCTGGCGCATTTGTGCGAACGCCTGTCGCTGAAGGCAATTGGCGCATCGAGCAGTGGGAATGGCAGGCAGATGGCGTGATGCTTGATCTGGTGCCAGTTGCCGCAGCTAAGCCGCTATCCGTGACAACGGATCCAGGGCGAGCAACCCCTTCGATCGATCTTGTTCCTGTACCTACCCAGATTGTGGCGTTTGAGCTGCCTTGGGATGGCGTGGGGAATGGTGATGCTGCCGACATAAAGGTGGCAGCATCTGCAGAATCGCCCGGTTGGACGGGAGCGGCGCTTTATGTGCAGGGCAATGACGGTGGATTGACTCCAATCGGTACGACGGGTCGGAGACGCGCCGTCATCGGCCATGCCCTAACAGCCATCAGCGTCGGATCACCACTGCTCTTCGATGCGCATTCGCGTGTCGAAATCGAACTTGCAGCCGAAGACCTTGCTCTTGGCAACGCGACCTGGGCCCAGTTGATGCAAGGCGCAAACCGAGCGCTGCTTGGCAACGAAATCATCCAGTTTGGCCGGGCGGAGCGCCTTGCAGGAAAAGTCTGGCAGATTGCAGGCTTTCTTCGCGGCCGTGGTGGCACGGAACACACCGTTGCAGGGCACACCGTCGGCGAACCTTTTGCATTGATCGATGACCGGCTGATCAGTGTGAGCGGCCAGGAGGCGGATCTCGTGGCTGGTAACGTGATTGCCGGCATCGGATTGGGGGACAGTACGCCAGCAAGCAGCATGATTTTCAACCGCGGCCTGACAACCAGACCACTGGCACCTGCGCATGGTTCCGTTGTCTGGCAGGCTGATGGATCTGCGCTTCTGCAGTGGATCAGACGCTCTCGGGGGTTCTGGCGCTGGCTTGATGGAGTGGAGGCACCACTGGGTGAGCCATCGGAATTGTGGGAGGTAGCATTCGGGCCTGACAGCAACCCGACGCAAGTCTGGCAAACGGCTCTCCCGCAATTGCAGCTGCCAGCTGAACTTGTCCAATCGCTTTCAGCACTGCCCGTTGCGGATTTTTCCGTCAGGCAAATTGGCCTGCGGTCAAAGTCCCTGCCGTTGATCATAGCCTTGAACGCATGACGCATCGAATCAAAGGAACTACCCCATGAGCGAACCATTGAATTATTCTGCGGTCACTCCCCGCGTCGGCTTCCCGATGTTGTTTTCGGGCCAATCGCAAAAAGAAGTTACTGTAAACGAGGCGTTGCTGTTGCTTGATATAGTATTAGGCGCGGGCGTTCGCGGTGTTCTGAATGACCCTCCGGCCAACCCGGTGAGCGGCGACGTCTGGATCGTCGGCAGCGCGCCAAGCGGTGCTTTCACCGATCATTCCAATGCCCTTGCAGGCTGGACCGATGGAGGTTGGCGCTTTGTTGCGCCACATATGGGGTGGCGTGTCCATGATATTGGCACCGACCAATGTCGTTTATTTTCTGATAGTTGGCAATTAGCCTCGCAACCTGCGGCACCTTCTGGCGGCGCGGTAATCGATGTGGAAGCACGTACTGCCATAAATGCGCTCATTCAGGCACTGAGGTCAGCCCGAATTTTTTCTGGCAGTGTGTAGGAACCAAAATCGTCCCCTCGCATTCCACCAGCACATGAGGGCACAATAGGGCTGGTGCGGCACTGCACAATGGAGCAAATCCGTTGTTTTCGTGCAACACTTGGCGTGTTTGTCCGCTTGCATGACCACTTTGGAACCGGTAGACAACCTGCACGACGTGGCATGATGTCGCTTATAGGGGAAACGATGATGCGGAAAATGATCCTTGGCGTAGCCTTGGCCTCAAGTGCCTTGGCAACGCCAGCATTTGCAAAAGATAATGCCTGGTATGTCGAAGTCGACGCCGGTGCGATGATTGTCGAAGACCTCGAGAATCTGCGCGGCGCTGGACAGACTGGCGTTCTGGATACACGGACCGGATATGATTTCGGTGGTATCGTTGGTTATGACTTTGGTGGTTTCCGTCTGGAAAGCGAAGTCGGCTATCGTCGTGCGAAGAACGAAGCTTTCAACATTGGTACGAACACCTTTGATCGTGCAATCTCTGGCAACGTCGATGCGCTGAGCTTCATGGTCAATGGCCTGCTTGACTTCGGTCCGGATGACGGCCTGCAAGGCTTTGTGGGTGGTGGCGTCGGTGTAAGCCGTGCCAAGGTTCAAGTTGCCACGCCTTCGGCGCTGACCAACATTAACGACTCTGACACGGGCTTTGCATGGCAGGCTCTCGCGGGCATTCGTGCACCGCTTAGTGACAGCGTCGATGTCGGCCTGAAGTATCGCTTCTTCAACCAGAACAACGTTGATGTGATCAACGCAGCTGGCACCAATGCCCGTACGCGTTTCCGCTCGCACTCGCTGCTTGGTACTCTGACGTTCAACTTCGGTGGAGCCGAGCCGGTTGAAGAAGCAGCACCGCCTCCGCCGCCTCCGCCGCCCCCGCCGCCCCCGCCGCCCCCGCCGCCTCCGCCGGCAGTGGTTTGCAACAAGGGTCCGTACATCGTGTTCTTCGACTGGGATAAGTCGGACATCACGCCGGAAGCAGCAACGATCCTCGACAACGCGGTCACGGCATACGGCAACTGCGCAAGCGTTCCGATCATGCTTGCTGGTTACGCGGACCGTTCGGGCACGCCGAAGTACAACCAGGCTCTTTCGGAACGCCGCAACGTGTCGGTTCGTTCTTACCTGACTTCGCACGGTATCCCTGATGGTTCGATCACCAGCCAGGCATTTGGTGAGAACAATCCCCGCGTTCCGACCGCTGATGGCGTTCGCGAACTCCAGAACCGTCGCGTGGAAATCACCTACGGTCCGGGTTCGGGCATGTAATCTCCGAAATTTCGGAAAAAACACACGAGGGGCCGGAGAAATCCGGCCCCTTTTGCGTTAGGGTCTTCAAGAACGGCTAGCGTGGAGATCAGGTGATGAAACAGAAATCGAGACTTCTTGTGCTGGCATGCCCGTTGGCGATGGCAGCCTGTGCTACAGTACCAGATGCCAAGTCTGTTCTTGTTGCCCGTAGCATTTTAACCGATACAAGTGGCGTCACCATAGGCTCAGCAGAAGTTCGGCGAACGGAAGCAGGACTCATGCTCGATGCCAAGGTTTCGGGTCTTTCTCCCGGGCCGCACGGCATCCATCTTCATATGACTGGCAAGTGCGAGGCACCGGGCTTTGCCTCTGCTGGCGGGCACCTGAATCCCAATGAACACCAGCACGGTACCATGAACCCAGCCGGCCCCCACTTGGGCGATCTGCCAAACATCAATGTGGGGCCGAACGGCACTGGTAGCGTGACAACGAGCATCCCCGGTGCATTGTCCGACGTGTTCACTGCAATCAACGACGCTGACGGTACTGCCGTGGTCGTCCACGCAGGGCCAGACGACTACAGGAGCGATCCGAGCGGGAACAGCGGCGCCCGGATCGCGTGCGGCGTACTATCGATCACAACAGATTGATTACAGGCCCTCACCGGCTGCCCGAGCACGGCTTTCAAGGCTGGCTTGAGCAACGGGAGTGGTCTTGATCGCAATCAACAGTAACACAAGGCCGATCGGCACCGCTA
>JBEQBV010000041.1:0-18742 GCA_041639635.1 Novosphingobium sp. | reverse complement strand
TGCCGGGTGAAGGCGGCTATGGCATGGCCAAGGGCGCGCTGAACCATATGACCCGCCACCTCGCGGTCGAATTCGGGGGTAGCGGCATTCGCGTCAACACCGCGCTGATGGGCTGGATGATGGGCGCTCCATTGGAAGGCTTCATCAAGGGCCTGGGCGATGGCGCCGACGCATTCCACACGCAGCGCGCCAGCGAAATCCCGGTCGGCCACATTCCGCCCGATGCCGATTGCGCCAAGGCGGTGTATTTCCTGCTGTCGGACTATGCGTCGGAGATCACCGGCGCGATGTTGGACGTAAACGGCGGCGATTGGGTCGCGGCTTAACGCTGGAGATTTGGCGATGCTGCTCGAATGGATGAAGACGCACCCTACGCTCGCCGATGATCCGGTATCGGGGCTTGACCCCGATGCCATCACAGTCAGCGAAACGGTGGAGATCGCCACCCCTGCCCGCGTGGTGTGGCAAGTGCTGACCGATATGCCGCGCTACAACGAATGGAACCCGTTCTGCGTAAAGGCGGAATCCACGCTCGAAATGGGCGCGGCGGTCAACATGAAGCTGATGAATTATGCGGTGCCGGGCAGCATCGTGCCCAATTGCGAATATATCTGCGCCAATGACCCCGAACGCCTGCTGTCATGGGAAATGGTCCATAGCGATTTCTGGCCCTACCCCGCCCGGCGCGATCAGGTGATCGAGGCGACGGGGCCTGAATCGTGCCGCTATTTCAGCACCGATGCCTTTCTGGGCGCAAACGGCATCCACGTGTTCCGCTTTGCCGGGCCTTGGGTAAAGCGCGCGTTCGATGATTCCGCGCGTGCCCTGAAAGCCCGTGCCGAAGAGCTTTACGCGCAAGAGAAGAAAGCCTGATCCGCCATGCCGCTTACCCTGCAACAGCTGTCCGACATCGAGGAAATCAAGGTGCTCAAGCACCGCTATTTCCGGGGCATCGATACCGGCGATCAGGCGCTGCTGGCCGAGATCTTCGTCGAGAACGTCTCGTGCGTGTATAATGGCGGCACCTACAAGGTCTCGCTCAAGGGGCGCGCGCCGATGCTCGAATTCCTTGCCAATTCGTTCCATTCGGGCGCGGCGGCGATGCATATCGGGATCATGCCCGAAGTGCATATCACCGGCGACAACACCGCCACCGGCATCTGGTATTTGCAGGACGTGTTCATCGATCTGGAAAAGGACGATCACACCTTTGGCACCGCGATCTATACCGATACCTATCGCCGCGAGGGCGGGGTGTGGAAGATCGAGAGCACCTATTACGACCGCGTGATTGAAGTGCTGACGAAGTTCAGCCAGATGGGCGGGCGGCTGTCAGTCCAGCGGCTGGCTACCACCGGCCGCAAGCCGGAAGAGCGGACGGATATCAGCCACTTGATCCACTGGGACGAATAGGGTTCAGGCGCCCATGATCAGGCTGGCGTTTCCTCCAGCTCGGCGATCTCGAAGACGAAGCTTTTCCATCCGCGCTGGCGGGAGGCGTCGGCTGCAGGCGCGCGTTTGCTCTTGGCTTCGGCCAGTGACCGCGCGTGGCCCCAGAAGACCTCAGTTTTGCCGTTTTCCAGCTCGGCCACGATCCGCCAGTAATGGGTAAAGGCATCGGCGGTGGGGCCGATAGTCTTTACGTAGCCATCGGGCATCGTTGCGGTAAGGTAGCGTTTCTTGCGGGCCATGATTGCGTGTCATTGCGCACGGGGTGGTGGGGTGCAAGGTTGGTGGATGCATTTCCAGTCAAAACCAAGATGTCGGCGATCATCCCACTCGGTCACGTATTTCCCAATTTCGTCACCCTGAACTTGTTTCAGCATCCATTTCTGCCCTCAAGCAGCCGTTCGTGTGGAGAGATGGACCCTGAAACAAGTTCAGGGTGACGATAAAAGAGTAACGTATAACAACGGGATATTTGCAGACTTAATGAGCCGCAGGCGCAACGCCCATATTCATGCTGTCAATGATCCGCCGCTTCATCGGTGCAACCCAGTCACGCTCAAGCGCTGGATCGAGCAGCCCTGCCTCCTTCAGTTCATCGCACAGCTTCATCTGGTGCCCAATGTCGAACAAATCGGTTTGCGAGCTGAACTTGCCGTCGCCGCCATAAGTGATGAAGCTGACGCCTTCGGTTTCGAAGAACGACCCGTCTGGCCGCGTCCCCGGCCCGCGGTTGACCCAGCGGCTGAAGATGCGATTACCGTTCACCGCATATTCCAGGATTGGGAAGCTCCATCCGGTCCAGCCCGAACCCACGTCCATATCGCGGCCATAATGCGTTGCGCGGATCTCGTCGCGGCTGCGCGCGAACACCGGCATTGTGCCGCCATAGGCGCAGTAATAGGTGGCATCGGCATGGTACAACTCGTCGGCAATCCAGGCCCAGTGATTGCGTCGCTCAGCCTCGACAAACGCGGCGCGCAGGGCCTCGATCGCCGCTTCCACTTCTGCTTGAGGGTATGACACAGCAGTTCTCCCCAAATTCAAAGTTTCACCACTCGCATTTTCGGCACAATCGGTTCCGCCGCATTGAACCAGCGCCACAGGCCGGTGCCCGAACGGTGCCCGGCAAGGTCAACCCAGTGGCCAAAGCCCGGATCGGCATCCGCGCAGACCACCATCACGCTGCCATCGGCTTCGTACTTAGCCATCGTGTTGTTGACCCAGACCTTCTGGTGCACATGATCGAGCGATTCCATCCACCAGTTGTCCACCTGGAGGTTCCACATGCGGCATTGCGGGATCGGCGTTTCGATCACCAACGCCTCACCGGGCTGCAGGTCGTAGTAGAAGTGCCCATACCAGATGTTGGGATCGCCGCCTGCTTTCCAGAATATCTCCTGCGGCGCATCGTAGAACTGGTTGGGATGCGCCTTGAACCATTCGGACCAGTTGGCGAAGGTGTTGGCCGTGCCGCGCGTCCACGCTGCTGCGCCCATGAGCTGGCGTTCGATCGTCTCGGGCGTGAGCAGTGCGGGCACAGCTGATCCTGCCCCCACGCGCTCGACTGTGATGTCGGCAGCCACTTGCGCAGACTTGTCATCAAAGGTCTGCCGCACGATCAACAGCGTGGAATCATCGGCCAGCGGTAGCCAGTTCCCCGGCTTGCGCTCCTTGCTCACATGGATCTCGAAGGTACCGTCCGGCCCGAATTCCATGTCGGCAAATTCGATCTCGCCGGTCGATGCCATCGTGCCATCGATGGCATAGCGGTTGGCCTTGCTGCCGATGGAGAAATAGGGGACCGAATTGCGCTTTCCAGTGATGCGATATTCCTGATCGCCGCGCACCACGCACTGTTGATAGAGGTTGTCGGGGTTGTCCGCGCCGATCTTGATCTTGTCGTCGCACAGCAGGAACAGGCGCGGGAAATCAGGGTCCGCGCTGTCCACCAGCATGTTCAGTGCCGTGCGCGCCAGACGGCTGAGATAGCGCAGGCCCTCTGCCTGATCGAGCGCGGTAGTGGGGCTGGATGGCCGGGCCAGCACTTCGCCCGCCTCGGCCAATTGGGCGCAGAAATTGCGCCACACATGGTCAAGATGGCCCACTTGCGCGCGGGGATCGGTCATCGCAGTCTCCTCGGTAAAGCTTCATCAACCCGCCAGTTGCCCGCCATCAATGGTGAACAGCGCGCCGCTGGCCTTGCGGGCCTTGTCACTGGCGAGGAACGCGAACATTTCGGCGATGTCTTCCGGCTCGCACGACCCATCGAGCAGCTTTGGCGCATTGCGCATCATCAGCGCCCAATCCACGCCTTCGGGCGGGGGGGTATCGCGGGTCATCGGGGTGAGCACGTGGCCGGGGCAGATGGCATTGATGCGCACGCCTTGCGCCGCATATTCGATCGACAGCCCCTTGGTGATCGCCACCACGGCGTGCTTCGATGCGGAATAGCCGATGTTGTAGGGTTGGCCCTGCAGCGCGGCGGTGGATGCGGTGTTGACGATGGCGCCCTTGGACTTGATCAGGTGCGGCATCGCGGCCTGACAAATCACGAAGACGCTGGTTGCGTTGACCGTCATCAGCAGATCGAAATCGGCGGCGGAAAATTCGTGCGAAGGCCCCCATTTGAGCAGGCCTGCAATGTTGCACACAAAGTCCAGCCCATCAGCTGCGGCAGTTTCCACCAGCGCGCGGCAAGTATCGAAATCGGTTGCGTCATAGGCCTGCACGACCGGCTTGATTGCCATCATGGCAGCCGTTTCCTCAAGCCCTGCAAGGTTGCGGTCACCGATGGTCAATTGTGCACCCTGGGCGGCAAACATGATCGCCGTAGCGCGGCCAATGCCCGATGCGGCGCCTGTGATCAGTCCGCGCTTACCTTCAAACAGCATCATATTCTCCCGGTTTCAGATCGCTTTTTGCGATTGTCATCTACACAAAGTTGGGGGCGGACATTGCTGCCCACCCCCAAAAAATCAGAACTTTACTGCAGCCGTCAGGCCATATGTGCGCGGATCGGGGAAGTAACCCACCGTCAGCCCGCCAAAGCCGGGACCGAAATCGATGAAGTTCGAGGGATCGCTTTCCTTGGTCAGGTTGCGCACCCACAAGGTGAACTCCGCCTTGGCCCCGCCCAGCGGCACTTCGGCCACATTGGCCCGCAGGTTCACGATGCTGCGGCCGGGTGAACGGGTGTTGTTGGCATTCTGCGCCGATGCGTTTGGCGTTCTGAGCGCATAGGGGAACGTGAAATAGCTGGCGACATAGTTGAAATCGCCACCCAGATTGAAGCGGCCCCAGTTGCCTTCGGCCACTTTCAGATCAACGCCCACAGCCGCCGTGGTCTTTGGCGTATGCGGGAAGGCGCGGTTGTCCGAAACATCGGTATCCACCCCGTTAACGGCATCGATATAGCGCTTGTACTGGGGATCAAGGAACGCCAGCGATGCATTGATGGTAAGTGCATCAACCGGGCGCAGCACGGTTTCGAACTCAAGCCCGCGAATGCGTGCCTCCGCTGCGTTCCTGACGACCGACGCTGCGCCTGCTCCGGCTGTAAAGACCGATAGCTGGATGTTCTTGTGCTCGTTCCAGAATGCGGCAACGTTGAAGATCACGCGGCCATCGGCAAAACGGGTCTTCACACCCATTTCATAACTGTTGACCTCTTCAGGCCGATAGGGCGTGCACAATTCCACCACACCGGTGGGGCATGCAGCCGTAGGCTGCCGAAAATCGTTGGTTTCACCGTTGAAACCGCCCGATTTGAAGCCTTGGGCAAAGCGGGCATAGACATTGATGTCCTGCGAAGCCTGATAGGCCAGCGTCACAGCCGGGTTGAACTTCTTGAAGGTAGCATCGGGCACGCCGCCATAGGGGATATTGACGGCCACGAAAGGCGTGGTGATCCCGTTTGCCGCATCGAAATTAATGCGGAAGAAGCGGCGGATATCCTTGGTTTCCTGCGTATAGCGTCCGCCGAGCGTCAGAGTCAGGGCATCGGTGAACTTGTAATCGAGCTGCGCAAATGCGGCCCAAGCTTCGGTGTTAGACCCGTAATCCGATTGGAAAGATGACCCGCCGCCAAAGAAGCTTTGCGGCCCCAGCGTTTCGGCCTTTTCCTTGTAGTAGAACACGCCTGCCACGTATTTCAGCCGGTCGCTCATCGCAGTTCCGCTGATTTGCAGTTCCTGGCTCCAGCTGTGGAAGTCAGTATCGCGCTGTGTGAATGCCACCGGCAGCGGTGAACCGTCCAGATCGAGCGAATCTTCCCATTTCAGGTTGCGATAGGCGGTGATCGATTTGATCGTGGCTGAACCAACATCGAGCGCCATGGTCAGTGCATGGCCATAGGTGCGCGAGCGTTCATACAGCGGATTGGCATCAAGCGATGCAGTGGATTGACGGTCTGCCCGGTCATAGAGGTTCAGCGGGAAGAACGCGCCACCAAAGGCATAGCCGGGCGAATTGGGATCGAAAATGTCTTCGGGACGACCATTGCGATTGATCCGCACCAGCTGTGCATAATCGGGCCGCTGATCGAACCGTGAATAATCGAACATGTAATCGGCGGTGAAGTTGCTGCCTTCAGGCTTGAAACGCAATTGCACCATGCCGCTTTTGCCATCAACGTCGTTGGTGCGCCCGGTGCGCGCAGGACCTGCGGCCACAGCTTGCGGGAAGGGATTGGGCGTCAACCGGATGAATCCGTCACGCTGCTGGATCTGGCCCGACAGCTTTAGCGAGAACGGCCCGAACGAGGGCAGATCAAGCGATGCACGGAAGCGGCGCTGATCAAAGTTGCCATAGGTCGCCTCACCCCGGAAACCCAGTTCGCCGCTGGGCATCTTGGGCACGAGGTTTACCGCGCCTGCCAGAGCATTGCGGCCATAGAGCGTGCCTTGCGGGCCACGCAGGATTTCCACACGCTCCAGATCGGCAACGTCGAAGATCGAACCTTGCGCCTTGGCGATATAGACGCCGTTCAGATAGAGGCCAACTGCAGGCTCCCACGTGACCGCAGGGTTAATCGTGACAGAGCCGCGAATGGCGATCTGCGAAATCGTCTTGTTCGAAGGGGCGCGTTCAAACTTCACGTTGGGCGAGATCGAGCCAAGGTTATCGATCGAGGTGATGCCGCGCGATTCCAGAAACTGGCTGCCGACGGCAGAAATCGCAATCGGCACGTCCTGAATGTTCTCGGCCCGCTTCTGCGCGGTGACCACGATTTCGCCAATGCCCGAGTCCGAACCTGCGGAATCCTGTGTGGCTTCCTGAGCTGATGCGGATGCGTTTGCCACAGCTAGCGCGGCCATTGCCGTGGCGGCAAGCAGATGCCTCATGATGTCCCTCTCCATCGATTGTCTACGCCATCGCGTATTTCATAACTGCCGCAACACTATGATTTATGCGGTCATTACACAAGTTGATTGCTTAACCCGTAGCATTTTTGCAGACTTTTTACGCAAATGTTGAAAAAATGCACCACATGAGCGATGCTGCCGTGATGGCGTGATATGATTGCCAGGGCTGCGTAAAACAAAAGGGGATTACCTGATGATCAAGGCCATTGCCCTGCTGCGCAAGAAGGACGGTCTGAGCCGTGAGGCATTTATCGCCTATTACGAGACGCATCATGCCCCGCTGATCCGCACGCTCTTGCCACATATCGCAGATTATCGGCGCAACTATGTGATGCACGAAGGCGCGTTCACAAGTGCGGTTGCGCAAATCGACTTCGACAGCGTGACCGAAATGCGCTTTGCCTCACGCGCGCATTATGATGCCTTTCTGGCCGCAGCCGCCGATCCGCATATCGCCGCACTGATCGCGCAGGATGAAGAGAACGTGTTTGACCGGACTGCGACGCGCATGTTCGTGGTTGAGGAAACACCCGGGACTGCAGCCGATCATGGAATTTGATCTTCAGATTTTCCGCAAATAACGATTATAACGGCTAAATCGTTATTGATTTACGCAATTGTAAGCGTCATAAATCCTGCATCAGTAGATCGGGAGAGTCTGACATGCAACTTGCCGGAAAAGCCGCCATCGTTACCGGAGGCGCGCGCGGCGTAGCCAAGGGTGTGGCGACCGCCTTTGTCAAAGCCGGGGCCAAAGTCCTGATCGTGGACCGGGAGGCTGATCTGGGCGAGGCCACCGTGCAAGAACTAGGCGCATTTGGCGAAGTGGCCTTCATGGCGGTTGACCTGATGGACCGCGCCGCCCTGCCCGGCATCGTGGACGAAGCGGTGCGCCGGTTCGGACGCTTGGATGTGCTGGTGAATGCTGCGCAAGCATCGCAGCAACTGATGCTGATGGACACGACGACAGAGGCGATGGACTTGGCGTTCGGCACTGGCTTCTGGGCCACGTTCCTGCTGATGCAGGCGGCCCATCCGCATCTGGTGGAGAGCAAAGGCAGCGTCATCAATTTCGGCAGCGGTGCCGGCATTCAGGGCATGCCGACGCAGGCATCCTATGGCGCAGCCAAAGAGGCCATTCGTTCGCTGTCAAAAACTGCAGCGGTCGAATGGGGGCCGCAGGGCGTGCGGGTGAACGTGATCTGCCCGTTTGCCAACTCCCCCGGCGTGGAAATCTGGAAGCAGCACTTCCCCGAGGCCTATGACAAGCAGATTGCCAGCGTGCCGCTGCGCCGCATTGGTGATTGTGAGGCCGATATTGGTGCCGCAGCAGTGTTCTTGGCCAGCGATGCAGCAGGCTATATGACCGGACAGACGCTGATGGTGGATGGCGGGCAATTGCGCCTTCCGTGATGCCCTGCGGCTGAAAAGCAGGACGACCGGTCGGCCCAATGGTCCGACCGGTGCCCCCTTCCAGAGCTCAGGTATTCTGGCACCCGCTATTCTGGCACCCGCTATTCTGGCACCCGCTATTCTGGCCCCTGTTATTCTGGCCCAAGATCCGGCACCCACGGCACACCGTTAATGTGCCCGCCACCATCGACGAACAGGGTATTGCCGGTCAGATAGCGCGCATCCTCGCTCGCCAGAAAAGCCGCAACACCACCGATATCGCTTTCAGGATCGCCCATGCGCCCCATGGGGTTCGCGGCAGCTGTGGCAGCAGCCACGTCCGGTGCCATTTCGGCAAATCGGCGATAAGCGGCGGAAACGGCGGCCGGGCAGATCACATTGACGCAAATGCCATAAGGCGCCCATTCGCGCGCAGCCGTGCGGGAATAGGCGCGCACCGCTTCCTTGGCCACGTTATAATCTGCACTGCCCATGTGCGCGTTGACGCCGTTGAGCGAGGCCATGTTGATTACCCGGCCCCAGCCCCGTGCCTTCATGTGCGGCAGCGCGCGTTCCATCGCCCATTTGGTGGCATAGAGGCACATCTTGAGAGCATCGTCAAAACGCGCGTCGCTCTTGCGCTCAATCCGCAGCGGGCCTTCACCGCGATAGGCATTGTTGACGAGGATATCGACCGTGCCGAACTGCTCCACACACAGATCGATCGCGCCGAACACGTCACCGCGCTGCGACACATCACAGCGCACGAACACCGCCTTGGCATCCAGCGCCTGCAACTGGGCGGCCACTTCAGGCCCACGCTCCGCATCATAATCGGCGACCACGATGCTGGCACCGTCTCTGGCAAAGCGCAGGGCGATACCCTGCCCGATGCCATCAGCCCCGCCCGTGATAACGGCAGCACGCCCTGAAAGTCTTCCTGCCATTCGGAATCTCCTCCGCAAAGTAAGGGAAAATCTGGTGCGCCGCCGGGCGGGGCTGAAGCCTGCTCAGCTCAGAACTTCACTCCAACCGTCATGCCATACGTGCGCGGATCGGCAAAGTAGCCACCGCCATAGCCAAGCTGCCCGAAATCAATCGCGCGGACCAGATTGTTCTCGTCGGTCAGGTTCTTGATCCAGGCCCGGATGAAGCCCTCGCCCCCCGCCATCGGGATGCGATCAATCGCCACCTGCGCATCCACGATGTTGCGGTTTTCACCGCGTAGCGCATTATTGAGCGGCGATGCCAGTGGGTTTGCAAAGCTGTATTTGCCGTCTTCGTAGGCATAGCTGACCCGGCTGGTAAGCCGCATACCATTGCTGCCAAGCGGAAACTGTGCGTTGAGAGCAACATTGGCTGTCAATGGCGAGGTGTATTGCGGAGTAGCAAACTCTGCCACGTTTACCAGAGGCTGTCCGGCAGCAACCGGAAGCCCTGCCACGAATTCCTTGAACTTGATGTCAACATAACCCACGTTGCCTTCAAGCGTGAAGTTATCGGTCAGCACAGCCAGAATTTCGGCTTCAACCCCGGTATAGGTTACCTTGCCAGCGTTTGTGATGGCTGTTGCAAAGGTACCCGGTGCCAGATTGGTAATGGGCACGGCCAGCGCAAGGTCATTGTAGACATTGTGGTAACCGGCAAGATTGAAGCGCAAGCGGCGATCAAACAGTTCCGATTTCAGCCCCAGTTCGTATGATGTGACGTTTTCGGGCCGGAACGAAGGCAAAATGCCGCCAACAGCGGGATCCTGCGCGTTAAACCCGCCCGAACGATAGCCGGTGGCAATACGACCATAGACGTTCACCTGATCTGACACATCATAGCCAACCATCAGGTTCCATGTGAACCGGCTGAAGCTGGCATTGCCTTGTTCGGGAGTTGCCAACGCAGTTGCTCCGTTCTGAAACCGGACCATGCGCTTCGTGTCCCAAGTGTATCGGCCACCTGCAGTGAGGCGCAGGCCGCTGTCACGTCCACCCGGATAAAAGGTTGCCTGGCCATAAACCGCAGTGCTTTCCGCCTGAGCGGTATAGCGCAGGACGGCGCGTGTCTGCACCAATCGGTAGCGCGCCGGGTTGGCGGCGACGAAGCTTGGCCCAAGACCGCCGAAATTGGCCGTGAAGATGCTGTTGGTGTCGAGCACGAAGCCGCTGTTCTGCGGATTGTTTTCCGAACCCTTTTCCCAGAAGTAGAAACCGCCCAGCACCCAATCGAGCATGTCGCTCTCGTTGCCGATTTCCACTTCCTGGCTGAACTGCTTGTGGCGGCGCTGGTTGTTGGTGTCGAACAGGTTCTGCTGCACGGTCGGCACTGCTGCCGCAGCAACAAACGGACGCGCCGCCGCCGGGATCGACGGAATGAACTGCAGCAGACTGGCCGGCATGCCGTTGAACAGCGTGGCGTTGCTGAAAGCAGGTGCGGTGAAGGCGCCGATGCCATCAAGATCGGTTACGCTGTCGTTGTTCCACTGGCGATAACCGGTGGTCGATTTGAAGTGGAAGGCACCGAAATCATTCTCGACCTGCAGGTTGTGGCCCCATGACTTATCGGTCGAACGGTTGTTGATATCGTTGCACACCTGCTGGCGCCACACCCGCGTGGGCGCGGCCAGAGCAGCGCAGCGTGGATCGAGGAAGTTCACGCCGGCAAGGAAAGGTGCAACCGGTGCCTGCTGCGTAACGCGCACAGGGACGCCATTTACCGTAACCGGCGCAAGCGGCGCACCGCTGGCCGTGTTGGTCAGCTGGAAATTGATCGGCGACGCATCGGTGCGGCTCCAGTCAAAGATGTACTGGACCGATCCCGTGCCGCCGATTTGGGCCTTTGCCGCCACGCGGAAAGAGTCGGTATTGATCGCGCCCGGATCGCGGGAATCGTTCGGTTCGTTCAGGTTATCAACCGTGCCGTTGCGCTGCCGGTGGCTGTAAGTGAAGCTGGTGGAAATCCCGGCAATCTCGCCCGGATCAAGCGTCACGCGGCCATTGAATGCCTTGAAATTACCGTACCCACCTTCGGCGGCCAGGCGGAACACCTTTGATGGCGCGCGCGAGATGAAGGCGATGGCACCACCAGTGGTGTTGCGACCAAACAGCGTGCCCTGCGGCCCGCGCAGCACTTCGACTCGTTCGATATCCGTCACGTCGATGGCGCTGCCGCCTGATCGCGCGATAAAGACGCCGTCGATGTAGAGCCCATTGGAGGTGTCGAGGCCGAAAGTTTCTGTCGCTGGCGATGGAATACCGCGAATGGAGATCACAGCAGCATTCGCGTTGGTTGTGCCCTGCACAATCGTCACGTTCGGGGCAAGACCGGTCAGGTCCTTTGCATCGCGAATGGCCAGCTGACCAACTTTTTCTGCACTGATAGCGCTGATCGCAAGCGGAACGTCCTGCAGGTTCTGCGTAACTTTTTGTGCAGTAACAACGATCTGTTCAAGCTGACCCTGATCATCGGCAGCATCCTGTGGCGCCTCTTGTGCGGCAGCCGCCTGCCCAGCAAGCGAAACGGCGCTCACGCCTGCTAGAAATGCTGCACCCAAGCGATGCAAGCGGCCCGATTTTGCGATGTTCCCTGCAGACATAATCATCTCCCTCCAAAACTCCGACAACTCCATGACCTGACTAGGTCCGCAGCGAAGCCATGACGAGAACGTGCCTGACCATCACGAAAGACAGGCACTGCTGATCCGCCCGCAAACCGCAGGCATCATCCTCATCTCGGATTCTCTTTGTCGTTGCAGGGCCACTATCAAATACGCAAAATAAGCGCAATGAAGATTTCCAATACACTGTTGCGTAAAAAAATGATGGTCTATCTCTTCATATGGACATAGACTGAAAAACGCGCACATTGGCACCTGCACAGCTCGCTTGCCGCAACTGTGCTTGTTTCGGTGCGACCGGTTCGATACCCTTCAAAAAAGCACAGAGGATACTGCGATGGCCGATCTGCCCTACCTTGCGCGCGGCGTTATGCCTGTGGAGACGCCGTCAAGCGTGCTCGTGTCGTCGTCCAAATACCTGAACAATCCGCGACTGCGGGATTGGCTCGCGATGATTTTGCTGCGCAAAAATGGACCTGACCTACCGCCCCCTGCCGAGATGTATGAGTTCCTGCCGATCCTTGAGGAACTGCGCGATCATGCAGCCATCGAGGAGATGTTCGCTGCCGAGCGCCGCACCAATCCCGAACTGGATGCGTGGTTTTCGGAAGGGTTCTATTCGACCTACCAGATTGCAGACTTTGCGCAGTATGAACCCGGTTCGCTGGGTGGTATATTCTATCAGTGGATCACGCAGGGAAATTACGAAATCCAAATTACACCCTGGCGCGAACCGAAAAGCCAGCTGGAATTCTACAACTTGCGGTCAGGCCAGACGCACGATTTTGAACACATCCTGTGCGGCGGTGGGTTCAACTTCATGGGGGAACTGGTGCCCTATTGGTACCGGCTGACCAACGTGTTCAAATTCATCAAGGACCCCGAACTGGCGGCCGAGCTCAGCATGATCCAGATCTTCGGGTCGCTACGCTATACGGTGCGCACTTTGCTGCATTACCCGCAAGTGTGGAACACCTGCACCGATGCCATTGCGCGCGGAATGGCTGTGGGCAAGGCCAGCGACGCGCTGTTCATGAAAAAGCTGGAACCGCACTTCCACCTGCCATTGGAAGAAGCGCGCGCAGCGCTGGGCGTGCGCGGCGCGGTGGATGTCGATACCGATGTGGAAGGCGCGTTCTGGGCTGGTCGAGTGCCGTTAGAGGCGCTGGCGCAAAAGGCTGCGGCGGAATAAACCGCCGCAGCCCCCTGATATCTTAGGCCGCTACGGGTGTCTTGATCTCGTATTCGGACAGCACCGGTTTGGCCATGGCATCGGCAAAAGCATCGTATGACCATGGCCAGCTGGCCGGGACGCCGGTGGCATCCAGATACCAGCTCGTGCAGCCAGAGCCAAAGATCGTCGTCTTGGCCGCAGCAATCCGGCGTTCTTCATAAGCAGCGTGCGCTTCAACCGATGGTTTGACCGACACGGCTTCACCCTTGCGCAAAAGATCGATCAGCTGGTCGATATAGTCCCACTGCCGCTCGGCAATGTCGATCAGCGAGAAGTTGCCCACCGGCCCGGTTGGCCCGTTCAGCATGAACAGGTTGGGGAAGTGCGGCAGCGTGACCGCATAGTGCGCGGTGGGCCGGGTTTCCCAGAACGCATCGAGCGTCAGCCCGTTTTCGCCGGTCACACCTGCCGGGCGGATGAACTTGTCGGCCTGAAAACCGGTGGCCAGAATCAGCGTATCAAGTTCGTGGAACGTGCCATCCTCCATCCGCACGCCCTTGGGCTCAACGCGCGCAATCCTGCCGGTTTCCACAAACACGGCGGGGTGCTGCACTTCATCGTAATAGCACCACGAATAGATCAGCCGCTTGCACGCGGCGCGATAATTGGGGCGCAGCTTTTCCTTCAGTTCGGGATCGCGGATGGAATCCTCGAAGTGCTGGCGGCAGATGTCCTCGATCATCAACATCTGCGGGCCGTCGATATCGGTGATGGCATCGGTGAAGCGCTTGATATTGCCGATATATTCATCGGAAAAGCGGATCGCATCGATCAACGCAGGATCGCGGCGGAAGGCCTCGCGCTCTTCATCGGTGTACAGAAACTGCGGCACCGGCATGACCCACTGGGGCGAACGCTGGAAGTGGACGAGCCGTTCCACCTTCTTGTTGATCGCGGTGACGATCTGAATGCCGGTCGATCCCGAACCGATCAGACCCACCTTCGCTCCATCGATGGGCGCAGTATCGTCCCACCGGGCGGTATGGAAAGCGGGGCCTTCAAACGTCTCAAGCCCCGCAATCTTCGGCACATTGGGGTGATGCAGCACGCCCGATGCGGCGATGACCACATCAAACACTTCGCGCGATCCATCGCCCAGCGTGATCGTCCACTGGCTTGATGCTTCATCCCAATCGAGCGCAGTGACCTCGGTGTTGAAGCGGATGACCGAGGCCAGATCATACTTGGCAGCCACCTTTTCGAAATAGCCCTGCACTTCGGGGCCGGTGGCATAATAGGCCGTCCAATCGGGATGGGGTTCAAAGCTGTAGGTATAGGCATGGGCAGGCACATCGCACGACAGGCCCGGATAACGATTTTCGCGCCAGGTTCCGCCAATCTTGGCCGCCTTTTCATAGACAACGAAATTCTCGCCCCGCTGCTTCAGCTTGATCGCGGCCAGAATGCCGGCCATGCCGGCACCGATCACGGCATAGCGCAAGGCGCGGTTGGTGGTTGTCATCGATTTTCCTCTACCGTTGTTCTTTGTGCTGATGCTGCAATCTCACTGGCGGACGGCAGACGCATCACCCGAAAGGATTATGCCCCTCAGGCCATGGCCTTCACGTCAGCAGCGCGCCGCCGTTCACATGAATGACCTGCCCATTGATCCAGCGACCATCAGCCGAGAGCAGCATCGCCACCATCGCGGCGATATCGTCTGCCGTGCCCAACCGCGTACTGCGGGTGCCGGCAATGCACTTGTCGATGAATTCGGGCGGCACCGCGCCGCCTGCAATCATCTCGGGCGTCATGACAAAGCCTGGGGCCACGCAATTGGCGGTCAACCCGGCCTTGCCCCACTTGCTGGCCACGTGGCGCATCAGCGCGTTGAGCCCGCTTTTTGACGCCGCATAGGATGGCCGCTCTGGCTCTCCAGCGATTGAGGCGCTTGAACTCGTATAGACGATCGCCCCGTTTTCGCTGCGCAGCAGATGCGGCAGCGCAGCGCGGGTGCACAGCAAATGGCCGCGCAAGTTTACGTCAATGGTGCGATCAAACGTGGCCAGATCAAGCGCGAGCGCATCGGAATCGAGGAAGATCGTGCGCAGGTCAGCAGCATTAATGTGTGCGCCGTCCAACCCACCGAGCATTGCCACGGCTTCGGCAAAGCAGGCGTCGACCGCATCCTCATCGGTAATATCCACGCAAAGCGCATGGGCTTCGTGCCCTGCATCGGCCATGCGTGCCGCCACGGCTTGTGCGGCTGGCAGATTGACATCGGCCACACAAACCCGCGCCCCTTCGGCACAAAGCCGTTCTACCGTGGCCGCGCCGATGCCGGTGCCAGCCCCCACCACGATCACCGCGCGTTCGCGCAACCTGTCCTGCATCCGTAGCTCTCCCCGCATCCTTTGCGCATAGCATGAACCATCGTTCAAAATGTGCCAGTGATTCGCACGATATGATCGATTGGAATACGCATAGGTAAGCCAAAAATTCGGCAATCCGTGTGAACTCGTCCGCAGTAATCAGGCGGAAAGACGCCAGAACAGCGCGTTTGGCTGCGGAAAAGGCATCAAACGCGGTTGACGCCCCGTCTTGTGCTGCGCAAACCGGCAATATATCGGCTGCCTCTGCATCCGTTGATGCCAGCCCGGTTTTGCGAGGTATGATGAGTCAGGTTTTCAGCTTCGATACGACGGATGTGGCCATCATCCGCGAACTGCGTGCCAATGGGCGGGCCAATAACCAGCAGATCGCCGAAAAACTGGGGCTGACCGCCACCACCGTATCAACCCGCATCCGGCGCATGGAAGACGCTGACCAACTGCGCGTGGTTGCCGTGTCAGACTTTTCGGCGCACGGCTTCAATGTGCTGCTGCGCATTTCTGTATCAGTCGATGGCCGCCCGGCGTCTGACGTGGCGCACGAACTGGCGGCCTTGCCCGAAGTGGTGGCCGCGCATTTGGTCACCGGCGGATACGATATCGATATGCTGGTGGCGCTGCACGATTTCGATGATCTGTCGGAATTTCTGCTCGACAAGCTTTCGGGCGTGCGCGGCATTCGCAACCTGACCCCAGCCATCGTCGTCGATATCATCAAATATCAGTTCGATGTTGCCCCGATTGAAGGAAAGGCCTGAGCGCTATGGCAGCCCCGCAACTCGATGCGCTCGATTCCCAACTGGTCGACATGCTCTCACGCGATGCGCGCGTCTCAAACCGCCGCATCGCTGCCGATCTTGGCGTAACTGAAGGCACCGTACGCGGCCGTATCAAGCGGCTGCAGCAGGATGGCCTGATCGCATTTACCGCGATCACCGGCTTCCAGATTGAAAAACAGGCACGGCTGGCCTTCATCAACATTCAGGCAGAAGTCGATCGCGTGCGCGAAGTGGCGCAGGTGATTTCCGATATCCCCAGCGTCAACGCCGTGCTGATCACGATGGGCCAGTTCAACATTACCGCAATGTGCCTGATCGAGGATCTCGATACGCTGGTTGAACTGGCGTCTGACAAGATTCTGGCGGTGGATGGCGTGCATCACGTGGAAACATCGATTGCGGTCAAGACCGTGAAATACAACGCGCGCATGGCCAAGATCACCAAGCCCGAAGTGGTGATTGACGACGATTAAGCTCGCTCCCGCCATGCAGGCTTTGCATTTGCGTAGAATTTCCAATATGGAATAGCGCAAATTAACATTGCCGCAGCACATTAAACGCGAATCATGGCGTTTGAGGGGGAGATATCGTGACGGAAACCGCCACAGCACAGCCATCGCTCGATGCGCGGTTGAAGCGCGTGTTGCGTTTCATGCCCGCGCCGGTGGGCATCGTCACCAGCTTTGATCCCGATAGCGGGCAGCCGGTAGGGCTGGCAATGTCTGCGCTGATGCCAGTTTGCCTCGATCCACCCTCGATGGCGATTTGCGTCAACCGATCCGGCAGTGCGCACGATGCGATGATCCGCGCAGGCCGCTTTTGCATCAATCTGCTCCATGCCGGACAAGACGGCCACGTCCTGCCCTTTGCCGATCCCGCCGCGCGAGAGGCGCGCTTTACGCAAAGCGACTGGCGGCAGCACGTCCACTCCGCGCACGAAGGCGTGTGGTTCATCGACGAGGCGCCTGCAGCGATTTTCTGCACCATTCGCGAGCGGGTAAGCTTTGGCACGCACGATCTGCTGGTAGGCGAAGTGGACGATCTGCTGACTTCTGGCAGTGACGATATCGTGGGCTGGGCCAATGGCGCACTGTGCCGCGCTGCGCCGCTCGTTTGAAAACAAGGCTCTACTATGACTGATTCAGCTCTGCTCGCCCGCATCGACCGGCTTGAATCGCTCGACGCGATCCGCCAGTTGCCCGCCAAGTATTCGCTCGCGCTCGATATGCGCGATGGCGATGCCTGGGTGAACCTGTTTCCCGAAGACGTACGCGTTGGCGGCGGCAAATCGGGCCGCAAGGCGCTGCGCGACTGGTTTGATGAAACCCATTCGATGCAGTTCGATGGCACCAGCCACCACATCGGCGGCCACATTATCGATTTTGACGATCCCGACCACGCACAGGGCGTGGTCTATTCGAAGAACGAGCATGAATGCGGCCCCGAATGGGTGATCATGCAGATGATGTACTTCGACCAGTATGAACGCATCGATGGCCGCTGGTACTTCCGTCGCCGCCTGCCGCTCTATTGGTACGCCAGCGATCTCAACAAGCCACCGGTGGGGGACCGCAAGATGCGCTGGCCGGGCGTTGCGCCCTATCACGGCAGCTTCCACGATCTGTTCCCCAGCTGGAAAACCTACTGGGCGCGGCAGGGCCAGCCCCACGATGGCCCGGTCGAACCGCCCGCCCCGCTCGAAAAGTTCATCGAAACCATGCGCAAGGGCGCACCCTTGCCCAAACCGCGCGTGCGGAGCTGACGCTGGTGAGCGCCGACATTTTCAGCCCCGTCCGGCTTGGCGACATCGAACTTGCCAACCGCGTGGTCATGGCCCCGATGACGCGCGACCGCGCCGGACCATTGGACGAGCCGACCGACCTGATGGTGGAATACTACCGCCAGCGCGCCAGCGCCGGCCTGATCATCACCGAAGGCACCCAGCCCTGCCCCGAGGGCAAAGGCTATTGGCGCACGCCGGGCATCCATTCGCCCGAACAGGTGGCCGGATGGCGCAAAGTGGCCGATGCGGTTCATGCGCAGGGCGGGCGCATCGCGGTGCAGCTGATGCACGTAGGCCGCGCCGCGGTGCGCGCGAACAAGGCCGCCGATGCTGAAACCGTGGCCCCCAGCGCGATCCCCAGCCCCGATCCGATCCCCGGCCCCGATGGCGTGCCGGTGCCCACAGAAATGCCGCGCGCGCTTGAGGGGCATGAAATTCCGCAAGTCATCGCGCAATATGTCGCAGCCGCGCGCAATGCGGTCGAAGCCGGGCTGGATGGCGTGGAACTGCACTGTGCCAGCGGCTATCTGCCGATGCAGTTCCTCTCGTCCAATTCCAACCAGCGCAGCGATGGCTATGGTGGCTCTGCCGAAAACCGCGTTCGCTTTGTGGTTGAAACGTTGTCCGCGCTTGCTGCGGCAATCGGGCCGGGCCGCGTCGGCTTTCGCATCTGTCCGGGCGTAACCTTCAATGGCATGGCCGATGCCGATCCGGCGGAGACTTACGCCACGCTGCTGCGCGCCGTGGATGGGCTGGGCCTTGCCTGGTGCCACCTGATCCACATCCCGAACGAGGGTTTTGACGC
>JBEQBV010000040.1:0-19036 GCA_041639635.1 Novosphingobium sp. | reverse complement strand
CAGCCCGGCCACGATCAAAGCGCCCACAGGCTTGCCATAGCGCTGGAAGGCGGTGAGCACCTGATCTTCGCGCAGCGCATCATCAACTTCGCGCAGGAAAGCGTCGCTCTGAGCGCCAGACTGCGCCTCGGCGCGCTCTGCCAGTTGTTCGGAACGGGTTTGCGTACGATCAGGACGGAGAGCCAAGGCAGCGCTTTCAAGTATTGCAGCGTTAGATTGCTAGCGTTTGTCTGGCGGGGTGTTTAGCGGATGGGCCCACCTTTTCAACCGAATTGCTTCATTACGGCGCACGGGTGAACGCTGGCTGAAGCGAGCAGGTGAAAGGTTCAGTCGAAACTGCTGCGGCCCAGAGCCTGCGCGTAGACCTCGACATAGCGTTTTGCCATGACGCCCTCGTCAAATTCCGCTGCTGCGCGCGCACGGTTGGCCTTGCCGATGCGCTGGCGCAGGTCATCGTCGGCAGCGAGCGTTGCAATAGCATTGGTGAAGGCGGCTTCATCGCCTTGCGCCGAAATATAGGGCCGATTTTCTTGTGCGACCATGTCCGCCACGTCGCCCACGGAAGGGCTGGCAACAGCAAGGCCTGATGCCATGGCTTCGATCACGGAAAGCGGGGCCTGTTCACTATCTGACGACAAGGCGAACATATCGAACAGCCCAACCGCCGCCGATGGATCGGCAACATGGCCCGGCAGATGCACGCGATGGCCGATCTCTAGCCGGATCGCCTCGGCCACGATGGCTTCACGTTCGGGCCCTTCGCCAAGGATAACGAGGTGCCATTCGGGCGGCAGGCTTTGCAGCGCCCGGACCATGCGCGGCAGGTTCTTGACCGCGCGCAAGCCCGCCAGCGTGCCGAGCCATTTCTCACCGCTGCGCTTGACCAGCCGGGGCAGGACATCGGGCCGCGGCTTTTTGGCATAGAGAGCAGTGTCGATGCCGTTGGCAATGCGTTGCACGCGCCCGCGTGGCTGTTTCCAGATGTTGAGCGCGATGTCTTCAAGATTGCAAGAAGGCACGATCAGACCGCTGGCGCGCGACAGCGCGATCATGCGATACCAGTTGCGATGGCGCTTCAGCCCGCCCGCTTCATCAGCATTGAAGCCATCTTCGTGATGGATCAGTGGCGGCAGGCCCATACCGGGGGCGAAGACCGCGTGGGCCATGGCAGCATCCATCGCGCCCCAGTTGTAGGTCAGGACCAGATCGAAGCCCTGCATGGCGCGGGCAAGACGTTGAAGCCGCCCGATCCGCAACTTTCCAGCCAAGGGCGGGAAACCAAACGGGAAGAACGCCTTCACGCGCTTGTCGATCAGCGCCTGTGCCCCCATCGCCGAGGGCACCGCAGAGACGATGTGATGTTCAAGACTCTTGGCCGATGGCCCTTTGGCCCAGCGGTTCATCAGCGCGACGACTCGGCGCTCTTTGCCGCCTGCATCGAAGGTGGAATGCAGGTGCAGCAGTTTCAGAGGACGCTTTGCCGGGGCGCTCATACTTTGGCGAGCAAGCGTCCGATGGCGGCGCGGCTTTCGGGTTCATCAAGCGTGGGAGCATGGCCGATACGGGGCAAGGTGACGAGTTCGACACCGGGCCGAGTGGCCATCTTGGCTGCTGTTTCGGCGCTGAGAATATCAGACGTTTCGCCGCGCAGCAGCAACAGCGGGCGCGTGGCGAGCGCGTCGAACATCGGCCACATATCAACCTGCGGAGTGGCACCTGCGGGCGCTTCGAACGGTTCGGCGATCTTCATGTCGTAATCGAATGAAATCCGCCCACCGCTGCCCAGCACCATGATCCGCTTGGCATATTTCAGCCACTGCGTGATATCCCAATCGGGATAGACATCGCCGCTGCTTTCCTGAAGCGCGCGGGCGGCGTGCATCCATGTTTCGAAATTGCGCCCTTGCCCCACATAACCGCGAATCCGCTCCAGCCCGGCGGGCGACACTTCGGGGCCGACATCATTGAGCACAGCAGCCGCTATGCTTTGCGGATTGATCGCCGCCAGCAACATGGTGAGCAATCCGCCGAGCGAGGTGCCAATGGACACGAACCGGTCAATCCCTTCCTGCGCCAGCAAGGCCTGCACATCCTGCAGATAATGCATTGGAGTGTAGGTCATCGGGTCCTTGGCATAATCGCTGTCCCCCCGTCCGCGCATTTCGGGGCATAGCACGCGCCAATCCCCGGCCAACGAGGCTGCCAGATCCTCAAAATCGCGGGCATTGCGCGTCAGCCCCGGCAGACATAGCACCGGTGGGCGGCTCAAATCCTTGGCTGTTTCGCTGGCATATTCGCGAAAATGCAGGCGCAAACCGTCGCTGCTGGTCCAGTAGCGATCTTCGTATTCTGCCATGATCTTTCGATATTCCGCATGAAATCCGGTGGAGCCTGCTTGCGGGCAGGCCCTTGCTGCCCCACTATTGCCGCATGCCAGCCCGCCTGCAAGACGCGATCTATCGCCCCTCCCCCCGCATTATGGCGCTGGCCGACTGGATCGGCGATCCGGTTAAGGCAGCAGACTTCCCCGAAACCCGCCTGCGCTGGCGAAATGACCGCGCTGCGCAAGGGGTTGGGCTGGCCGAATTGACCGATGAGGACTGGCTGGCCCATTTCGGACGCTTTGTGCCGTTGCCGGACAACATGCCCGGCCCGTTGGCGCTGCGCTATCACGGGCACCAGTTCCGCGTGTACAATCCCGATCTGGGCGATGGGCGTGGGTTTACCTTTGCGCAGATGCTCGATGCCGATGGACGCCTGATGGATCTTGGCACCAAAGGATCAGGGCAGACGCCATGGAGCCGCGCAGGCGATGGGCGGCTGACGCTGAAAGGCGCGATGCGCGAGATTCTGGCGACCGAGATGCTCGAAGCGCTGGGGGTGAACACCAGCCGCACGCTATCGGTGATCGAAACCGGTGAGAAGCTGTGGCGCGGGGATGAGCCTTCGCCCACGCGCTCAGCCGTGCTGGTGCGCCTTTCGCATGGGCACATCCGCATCGGCACGTTTCAGCGGCTGGGCGCGCTGGAACTGGAAGGCGAGATGGCGCAGCTGGTCAGCTATTGCCTGGCCAATTTTCCGGGCGGCGATTTTCCCGATGCGCCGCACCCCGCCGTGCGGTTTTTCAATCAGGTGGTTGAGCGCATGGCCGACATGGCGGCAAGTTACATGGTGGCAGGCTTTGTCCATGGCGTGCTCAATTCCGACAACATGAACGTGACCGGGGAAAGCTTCGATTATGGGCCGTGGCGCTGGCTGCCGAAATGGGAGCCGGGCTTTACGGCTGCCTATTTCGACCATTCGGGGCTTTATGCTTATGGCCGCCAGCCCGAGGCGATACACTGGAACTGCGGGCAACTGGCCATCGCGTTGCGCTCGCTGGTGGATGCCGCGCCATTGATCGAGGCGCTGAACCGCTATCCTGGGCTATACCAACAGGCAATGACGAGGCGCTGGTGCTGGCGGCTGGGCTTAGAGCCGCGCGGTCTGGAAGAGGACACCGCGCTGATCGGGGCGTGCGAAAAGGTCATGGTGGCGCAAGGGACCGGGCCAGATGCCTTCTTCTTTGCCCATCGTGGCGGGCGTGGACCCTTTGCAGATAGTGCCGAGGGTACTGCGCTGAAGGAAGCGCTTTCGGCATATGCCGCGACCGACAGTAGCCATCCGTACTGGTCGGACGAAGCACCGCAGGCCATGTTGATCGACGAAGTAGAGGCCATCTGGAAACCAATTGCCGATCAGGATGACTGGACAGCGCTCCACGCCAAAGTGGCTGCTGTGCGCCGCATGGGCGAAGCACTGGGAGCCAAACCGGTGGCAATGGGGCACAAGATCGGCTGAAATTGCGCACCACGGCTGGTCCGAGGGACGATTATTGTTTAATCGGTAACTTCTGGAGCGTTACGGTACGGTGCTGAATCCGCGACCCTCTGTTTGCGAACAAAACTTGGAAGAGCAGGCATAATCCCGTGGCAGCTGCCGAAATCGTATCCTATGAACCTGCTACAGGTGCCGAAGTATGGCGCGGGAAAGTGGGTGACGTCGAAGATGTCGTCGCACGGGCGCGTCGGGCCTGGCCGACATGGGCAGCGCAACCGCTGGCCACGCGCATCGAGTTGGTCCGCCGTTTCGCCAACGAAGTGCGCAAGGACGCCGACAAGCTGGCCACAATGATTGCACGCGAAACGGGCAAGCCGATGTGGGAGGCCCGGACCGAGGTTGAGAGCGTCATCAACAAGGTGGAGATTTCGGTCCGCGCCTATGCCGACCGCACTTCGCAACGGAAGCTGGATTCCGCGCTGCAGGGCACAGCGGCACTGCGGCACAAGCCGCACGGGGTGATGGCCGTGCTGGGGCCGTACAACTTCCCCGCCCACCTGCCCAACGGCCACATTGTGCCTGCGCTGATCGCGGGGAACGTGGTAATCTTTAAACCTTCGGAAAAGACACCGGCCACGGGCGAGATGCTGGCGCAATGTTTCCATCGCGCAGGTATTTCCGCAGCCATCGTGCAGGTGCTGATCGGCGGGCCGCAGGAAGGCCAGGCGCTTGTGGCACACGATGGCATCGATGGCGTGCTGTTTACCGGATCGGTCCACGCAGGCATTGCGATCAACCGCAAGCTGGCATCGAATCCAGGCAAGATGGTTGCGCTGGAAATGGGCGGCAACAACCCCATGGTAGTGTGGGACACGCCCAAGATTCAGGATGCGGCCACGCTAATCGTGCAGTCAGCCTTTACCAGCGCCGGGCAGCGCTGCACCGCGGCGCGGCGGTTGATCGTCAAGGCTTCGATGTATGACGATATCATCGGCGAGGTGAAGCGTCTGGCCGACCGCATCATCGTGGGCGCACCGTTTGATGAGCCTTCGCCCTTCATGGGGCCGGTCATCGACAACCGCACCGCCGATGGCCTGACCGAGAGCTTTGTCTATCTGCTGTCCTCGGGCGGTCGGCCGATCAAGCATATGGTGCGGCTGCAGCCCGATCTGCCATTCCTTTCACCAGCCATCATCGACGTAACAGGCGTTGCCGAACGGCCCGATGTTGAGCTGTTCGGCCCGCTGCTGCAAGTCGTCAAGGTCAACGATCTGGATGAGGCGATTGCCGAGGCGAACAATACCCGTTTTGGCCTCGCCGCATCGCTGATCGGCGGTGACCCGCAGGATTACAACCGGTTTTGGGCCAATATTCGGGCCGGTGTGGTCAACTGGAACCGGCCGACCAATGGCGCATCATCCGCAGCCCCGTTTGGCGGGGTTGGCCTTTCGGGCAATCATAGGCCCAGCGCCTATTACGCGGCGGACTATTGCGCCTATCCAGTTGCCTCGAGCGAGATGGACCAGCCGCGAGCCAGCATTGGCGTGGGGCTGCGCAGCGACTGATCAGCCCGCAGGGGTTGCATCAGGAAGGGGAAGCGCCGGATCGACAGGCCCACCAGGCTTTATCGCCAGATTGCGCATGTTCTGCTGTGTAAGGTCAGGATCGACCATCAACTGACCCTGCAATGCTTCAGCCATGACAGGATCGAGCGGAGCGCCATCCTGCTCAACCTGTGGCCCACCACAGGCAGCAAGAGCAAGGCTGAGGGCCAAAAGGATCAAACAGAACTGGCGCATTTCCCTTTCTTACTGGTGATCTGGTTAAGAAAAAGGGAGCGTCCCACCACAGCGGAACGCTCCCTGCACCAACCGTTCAGTGCGACCCGAAGGGTGGGCTTAACCCTATCAGCGGCAGCGGCCACCGCCCCGATCGACCTCGCGGCCAAGCAATGCGCCACCTGCGGCACCAAGCACCGCACCCAGCGTGCGGTCACCCCGGCGGCCAGCCACTTCGCGGCCAACCAGCGCACCTGCCACGCCACCGATCAACAGTCCGGTGGTGCCATCGTTGCGGCGACAGTAGTACCTGCCATCATTGCCACGCCAATAGCCGCGATTTCCATTCCAATTGGCACGGCGATCATAGCGACGGTCATCCCAGCCGCGGCGATCGTTCCAGCCCCGGCGATCGTTCCAGCCGCGATTGTTCCAGCGGCGATCGTCATCGTCCCAGCCGTTCCACTGCGTGCCAAGATTGATCTGGCTGGCAGTCTCGATCTGGGCCTGTGGCAGCACGGCTGCCGATGCCGGAACGGCGACGGCGAGAGTCGAGCCGGCGGTAAGCGCTGCAACAAGACCCAGTGCGGTGTTCTTCATCTTGAACATGGTCTTCTCCTCCATCCGTTGGAGAGCAGCCTGTAGTCGCGGCTGGTCCCTGTCTTCTTGATGGTTCAGGTTTAACCCTTCGAACCTGAACAGGACGCAACCAGCCGGTCAGATTCCGCGTTTGCGACGAATCGACGATTTCCAGCGATGAAACGCAACTTGAATAGGCACTTGGCCCACGACTCCATTGCTGGCAGGGCGGCACACATGACTTTTCGCGAAACTTTCCGCCGTGGCCTGATAGCTGCGGTTTGCGCCTATATCTGCTGGGGCCTGCTGCCGCTCTATTTCAAGGCGTTGCGCGCAGTGCCGCCGCTGGAACTGGTGGGCTGGCGTGTGGTGTTCACGGTACCGGTGTGCATTGCCATCGTGCTGCTGCGCGGCCAGCTTTCCGAATTGCGCACCGCCTTTGCCAATCGCAAGGTCCTTGGCCTGATGGCGCTCAGCGCGTTGCTGATCGGATCGAACTGGCTGATCTATGTCATCGCGATCAACGAAGGCCATGTGCTGGCAACCAGCCTCGGGTACTACATAAACCCGCTGATCAACGTGCTGTTGGGCACGGTTCTGCTGGGCGAGCGGTTGAGCCGGGTGCAGTGGGCTGCGGTTGCCTTGGCCGGGATCGGTATTGCGCTGCTGCTGGCAGGTGCGGTTGATACGCTGGCGATTGCTTTGAGCCTGGCCATCACGTTCGCGTTCTATGGCTATGTGCGCAAGCGCGCGCCAGTTGGAGCGCTGCCGGGTCTGACTATCGAAACCACGGTCCTTTTGCTGCCTGCCATTGCCATTGTCACACTGGCCGCAGGGACCGCATCCGGCAGCAGCATCGCGATTGGCGGATGGACCACGCCGCTTATCACAGCGTCCGGCATCGCCACGGCGGTGCCATTGCTGCTCTTCGCAGTGGCCGCGCGCAGTCTGCCCCTGTCCACGCTTGGCTTTGTGCAGTTCATTGCGCCAACGATCAGCTTTATTCTGGGCCTGACCGTTTTTGGCGAAGAGCTCGATAACACACGGCTCGCATCATTCGCGCTGATCTGGGTGGCGATTGCGTTTTACAGCTGGGACATGGCCAAACGCGCCCGCGCCGCGCGATGAACCATCAGGCCAAGCGCCAGTTCAGCGTTTCGCCCGCATGGAACGGCACGATAGTGGTGCCGTTGCAGTCCAGCACGTCTGGCACTTCAATCGGAGCCTTTTCCAGCGTGATCGCGCCTTCGTTCAATGGCATGCGATAGAACGCCGGGCCATTGAGCGAGGCAAACGCCTCGAACCGGTCAAGCGCACCTTCTTCTTCAAACACAGTAACATAGCTTTCCAGCGCAAACGGCGCGTTGAAGATTCCGGCGCAGCCGCACGCAGTTTCCTTCAAGTGCTTGGCATGGGGTGCCGTGTCGGTGCCAAGGAACACGCGATCACAATCTGATGTGGCGAACTTGCGCAAGGCCAGCCGGTGCTTCTCACGCTTGGCCACCGGCAGGCAGAACGCATGCGGGCGAATGCCGCCCACCAGCATGGCGTTGCGGTTGATGTGCAGATGCTGCGGCGTGATCGTGGCAGCAATGTTCGGGCCGCCATCGCGGACGAAGTGCGCAGCTTCCTCGGTCGTGATGTGTTCGAACACGATTCGCAGATCGGGCATGTCTGCCACAAGCTGCGTCAGCGTGCGTTCGATGAACACGGCTTCACGGTCAAAGATATCGACGTGATTGTCAGTCACCTCCCCGTGGATCAGCAGCGGCATGCCGATGCGCTGCATCGCTTCAAGCACCGGATAGATATTGCGAATGTCCGTCACGCCGTGAGCTGAACCTGTGGTGGCATGGGCCGGATAAAGCTTGGCGGCAACGAACACCCCCTGCGCAAAGCCCCGCTCCACTTCACCGATGTCGGTCGAATCGGTCAGATAGAGCGTCATCAGCGGCGTAAAATCGCTGCCTTCGGGAAGCGCTGTCAGGATTCGATCCCGATAGGCCGCAACGCCCGCCACATCGGTCATCGGCGGGGCAAGGTTGGGCATCACGATGGCGCGGGCGAACTGGCGGGCGGTATAGGGCACCACGCCGACCAACACATCCTTGTCGCGCAAGTGGGTGTGCCAATCATCGGGGCGGCGGATTGTGAGCGTGGTGGCAGGAGTCGTCATGGCCTTTCCCTTAGCGAGCATGGCCCCTATCTACCAGCCATGACAACAGCACCTTTCCGCCTCTTCGAACGCGCCTTGATCCGGCTTTCGCCACTGGAACCGGCAGAGGACGTCGCCGGGTTCCTTCAGGGCCTCGTTACCAACGATGTGAAAGGCACGCTGCCGGTGTGGACCGCGCTGCTGACGCCGCAGGGCAAGGTGATATTCGATTTCCTCGTCTGGCCCGATGGTGCAGGCGGTTTGCTGCTCGATTGTGAAGCAGCGCAGGCAGATGCCTTAGCCAAGCGGCTGACGCTTTATCGCCTGCGCCGCAAGATCGGGATCGCGCGCGCTGACAACCTTGGCGTCTATTGGCAGGACCATCCGGGCGACGGTGGCGCAAACGATCCGCGCCTGTCCGCACTCGGCCAGCGCTGGATCGGCACCACTTCGGCAGACGATGCACCTGCCGATGACGCATGGCGCGCGCATCGCCTTTCGCTGGGCGTGACAGAGGGGCAAGCCGAACTTGGCAATGGCGAAGTGCTTTGGCTGGAATGCAACGCGGTCGACCTGAACGGCGTCAGCTTTACCAAGGGCTGCTATGTGGGGCAGGAAAACACCGCGCGGATGAACTGGCGGCAGAAAGTCAACCGCCGGCTGTTGGTAGTGCCACTGGCGCAGTCTGATACGGCCCGGCAGCGGGCGGCCTATCCTGATCTCGGGCTGGCCGTAGATCACCGCCGTATTGAGGACATTGCCGATACCCTCGCTCCGGCATGGATGTCGCTCAAGGCTGTTGAGTAACCTCTGCCTGCACGATCCCTTCGATCAGCATCTGTTCGGCCCGATCCCGCGCCGCATCGCGTGGCAGTTCCAGCGCCTGCGCCAAGGGCCCGCCCATCAGCGCATCCCCCAATGCCATGAGCACGAGCGCCAGCGTTGTGCTGCGCTGGGTGCCGGATTGATATTCGTCCAGATCAATCACCAGATCGTGAATGGTATCGACAATCGGATCGAGCGCATCTTCATTGCCGGACAGCAGCATCCATGATGCCAGCGCGCCTGCACCCTCTTTGTCAAAGGCATCAAACGTCAGGTCCACCACGTCGCGTGGGGAACCGATGCCGGAGCGGCTGGCGATCACCGCATCGCGAATCGTCGCGCAGATGGTTTCGGCCAGATGCTTGGCCAGTGCCTTTTGCAGCCCGGCGGCCGATCCGAAATGGTGCAGCAAATTGGCATGGGTACGCCCAATCCGCCCTGCCACAGCTTTGAGCGTGACAGCCTGCGGCCCGGTTTCAACCAGCAATCCGCGCGCGGCTTCGAGTGCAGCCATCCGGCTTTCCTCTGGCGGGAGACGCTTTCTTATTGACATTGGTGTAAGCATGCCTAGATTTCGGCCCATGAACGCCATGACCCCTACTATCGCACTAGAACGCAGCGCCCCAACCGGCAAGGCTGTGCCCACGCCCAGCGATCTGACGATCACGATACGGGACCGCCGCTTTGGCCGCAATGAGCCTGCAGGCCGCTGGTGGCTGAACAACGATCCGATCGCCACCGCTTGGCACAATGCGCTGTCGGCAACCTTCCCGCGTGGCGAGGCCTTCTTCATCGAAGCGGTCAAAGCCCATCGCGATGGCGTGCCGCCCAAACTTGAAGCTGAAATTCGCGCCTTCGTGCGGCAGGAAATCAACCACACGCGCGAACATGTCGCGTTCAATCGCGCGGCAGAGAACGCAGGCTATGACATAGCCCGCATCGACAAGCGCGTTGAGGAAATGCTGGCGCTGACCAAGGATCGCCCGGTGATCCTGAACTTGGCGGCCACAATGGCGCTGGAACACTACACCGCGATGATGGCGCACGAATTCCTTGCCAACCCTGCGCATTTTGCTGGTTCCGAGCAGGAACCTGCCGACATGTGGCGCTGGCATGCGATCGAGGAGATCGAACACAAGGGCGTGGCCTATGACACTTGGCTCCACGCAACGCGCGATTGGAGCAGGTGGAAGCGTTGGAAGGTCAAATCGCTGATGATGGTGATCGTGACCAAGAACTTCCTGACGCACCGGATCGAGGACACGCTCGATCTGCTGGAACAGGATGGCCTGACTGGCGCGAAGTGGAAATGGAAGCTGGCGGCTTATCTGTTGTGGAAGCCCGGCGTGGTCCGCCGCATCTTCCCTGCGTGGATCAGCTACTTCCTGCCCGGCTTCCACCCCTGGCAGCATGACGACCGCGCGCTGATCAACAAGGCCGACAGCGAATTTCCCGATGCAGTGATGAAGCGCTGAAGTGTGAAGGGCTCCCCAAGGGGAGCCCTTTTCTCATACCGTCACGCCGCGCGGCGCATGCCTGCAAAATTGCCGTCACCCGGCCCATCGCAATCAAGTGGCGCTGCCAGATCGATGGCCTGAACGGGTGCGGCAACCGGTTCGCTGCGTGCAGGGCTTTGGATCCTGCGGACTTCGCCGGTGGGCCGAAACCCAGCCTTGGCAAGCACGCGCGCAGACCCAGCGTTGTCCACAAACGGCGTGGCAATCACGCGGCGATGGCCAAGTGCCTGCGCAAGGCTGAGCACGGCGCGGGCTGCTTCGGTGGCAAAGCCCTGCCCCCAAAAAGGCTGCCCGAGCCAGTAACCCAGCTCCATTTCGGCACCGAATTGCGCCAGACCGATGCATCCGATCAATCGCGATCCGTGCGCCCCGGGCAGCGTGATGAAGAAGTGCGGGTGCTTTTGATCCTGCGCCAAGGACGCGAAGTTCTTCGCATCGTCCGGGCCATAAGGCCAAGGCGCACGCGCGAGATTGCGCACGACCGCCTCATCATCGATCAGCGCGTGGAGCTCGGCCCAGTCCTCTGGCCAACCGGGCCGCAGGAACAATCTTTCACTGCGAATGAACATACAAAGTCTCCGTACTCGGCGCCTTTGTCCGCGCAGCTAAGCAGTTGCGATGACAAAGGTATTGCGCCCTGCGCCGGACCGGACGGGGAACAGGTCCGATTGCGAGGGAACGCGGTTTGCGTCCGAGGGAGACATGAAAAGAGGGAGATGGGCGGGGCCCTCTCCCTCTATCGGCCAGCGTATGAAAGCTGGCGGGGCCACCCCATCGGGACGGCCCTTTGCATGACCATCCGGTTATTCTGCGGCTTCGGCCATAATGTCGACCGACACATACTTGCGGTCAAGCTTTCCGCCATGGAAGCGCACGCGGCCTTCGGTCAGCGCGAACAAGGTGTGATCCTTGCCGATGCCGACGTTGGCGCCCGGGTATACGCGGGTACCGCGCTGACGGATGATGATGTTGCCGCCGATCACTTCCTGACCGCCGAACTTCTTAACGCCAAGGCGGCGGCCTGCTGAGTCGCGACCGTTGCGCGAAGAGCCGCCTGCTTTCTTATGTGCCATCTCAGATTACTCCGAATTCTTGCTGAGCGCGGGGCTTCAGGCGACCGAAACGATGCGCAGCAGGGTAAGCTGCTGGCGGTGGCCATTACGGCGACGATAGTTGTGGCGGCGACGCTTCTTGAAAACGATCACCTTTTCCGACTTCGCCTGTGCGATGATCTCTGCCGAAACAGTGATCTTCGCGGCGTCAGCCAGCGAATCGCCTTCACCGGCGAGCAGGACATCACCCAGCGTGATCGTGTCGCCAGCTTCACCTGCCAGCTTTTCGACTGCGATCTTGTCTCCGGCGGCGACCCGATATTGCTTGCCGCCTGTGCGCACGATTGCGAACATCGTTCTGTGTATCCGTTCCAAAAGCCTGCGGTTGCCCGAGGCGATTCCAAATGAGGCGCCCAACGCCTGCGAATCGCTGACTGAGGGCAACATGCCGTTTCCCCGCTGGATGCAGGGCCCCGGAAAGAGTGGCGCGGATAGTCAAACGCGGGGCCGGTGTCAATGCGATCTTGCCTGAAATCAGGCAGGTTTGCTGCGCGGGCATCACGCGGACGCTGGCCACCTGCAAAGGTCATGCTATGGCTCCGCCATGATCAAGCGCAATTCCCGCTTCGCTGCAATGGCAATTCTGGCCCTGCCCTTGCTGGCCGCCGCCTGTGCGCCAAGAAGCGATTTCCCATCGCTGGCACGCCGGCCCGCAGAAGATGCCTATCGCGCCGTGCCGGCGCCAAAGCCTGCACCTGTGCCACCTGCAGTGGTGAGCGATGGTTTGCCCGACCGCCTGGCCAACCTGCTGGCGCAGGCAAACACAGCGCATGAGACTTTTCAATCGCGTCAGCCATCAGCCACGCGCACTATAAATGCCGCTGCCGGAGCGGGCAAAGGCACCGAGCGTTGGTCGGTTGCTTCTGTTGCATTGGCGGGCCTTGAAGCGGCCCGCTCGATGGCTGCCCTGCCGCTCGCCGATCTTGACCGGATGGAAGCCGAAGCCAGCAACCGGGCCGTCGAGGGTTCCGACGCCGACCTCAAGGCCGTGCGCGAGACGCGGATGAAAGTGGACGAATTGGTTCAAGCCGAAACGCAGATCATTGATTCGCTGCGCGCAAAGCTGGGCGCCTGACCCAATCACCGCTCAGCCAGAGCCTGTCGAAGGGTGTTGAAATCACCCGCCCAACTCGTATCCATCGATAGGCTCAGCATGAGCGGGACTGAAGTTTAAGGTTTCAACCCCAGCGCGACAGGTCCTGCCGATCCTCAGGGCGCGGTTCGATCCAGCGCCAGCCCTTGGCGGTCTTTTCGCGTTTCCAGAACCACGATTCGCTTTTCAGATGGTCCATCGCGAAATCGGCAGCGGCAAAGGCATCGCGCCGGTGGCGTGCTGCAGCACAGACCAGCACAATGGCATCGCCGGGGTGCATAACGCCGCTACGATGCAGGATCAGCAGTCCTTCAACCGGCCAGCGCGCCTGCGTGATACGGGCCAGTTCCTCCATGCCGGGCAGGGTCATCGGGGCATAGTGCTGCAGCTCAAGCGCCTCCACGCTGCCCGAATCGCGCACTTGGCCCAGAAACGTGACGATGCCACCGGCAAAGGAATGGCGCGCATTGAATGCAGCGATTTCGGCAGCGGGATCGAACGGCTCCAGCGCCAGCCGTATATCCAGCATGTCAGCCCCCGCTGACGGGCGGCAGGAAGGCCAGTTCATCACCCTCGCCCAGCATCACGCCGCCCATATCGGTCAACAACTGCCCGTTGAGCGCCATGCGCACCTTCTCGCCCAGCAATTGCACGGCGAGTGCCGGATCGAGCGCGGCGAGTACTTGATCGACCGGCCCCGGTGCGACAGTCATCTCGCCCGTTCCAGCCACATCCTCAAGCCGCCCCATGAACACCAGCCGCGCCATCGGATCAGCCGCCTGTGGTGGACATGTGCCGCGATACGGCAGGTGCGCCGCCCGGCTTGTCGATAACGAAACTGTGCCGCTCCTGCTTTTCGCCCATCGCACGGGCAAAGCAATCGGCCAGCGCGCCATCGGGATCATCCGAGCGCAGCGCTGCACGCAAATCCACGCGACCTTCTCCGCCAAGGCACATGTAGAGTTGCCCGGTGGCGGTCACGCGCACGCGGTTGCACCCTTCGCAGAAGTTGCCCGTCAGCGGCGTAATAAAGCCCAGCCGTCCGCCAGTTTCAGCAATGTCGACATAGCGCGCTGGCCCGCCCGAGCTGGCATCGCTGCGCACCAGCTTCCAGCGCCGTTCCAGATCGCGGCGCACGGCATCGAGCGGCAGATAGTGGTCGAACCGGTCACCCTCCACGTCGCCCAGCGGCATGACCTCGATCAGCGTCATGTCATGCCCCTCGCCATGCGCCCACGCAATCAGCGACGGCAGTTCGGCCTCGTTGATATCTTTCAGCGCCACCGCGTTGATCTTGACCTTGAGCCCTGCCGCCTTGGCTGCGGCAATGCCTTCGAGAACCTGTGGCAGCATATCGCGCCGTGAAAGCTTGGCGAAGGCCGCGCGATCCAGCGTATCTAGTGAGACGTTGATCCGCTTCACGCCCGCCGCTGCCAGATCATCGGCAAATTCGGCTAGCCGCGTGCCATTGGTCGTCAGCGTCAGTTCGTCGAGCCCATCTCCCAATTTGCGGCCCAACGCGCGCACCAGATCAACCATGTCACGCCGCACCAGCGGTTCGCCCCCGGTCAGCCGGATTTTCCGCACGCCACGTGCGATGAAGTGCAGCGACAGACGGTGCAGTTCCTCAAGGCTGAGCACATCGGCCTTGGGCAGAAACGTCATGCGTTCAGGCATGCAATAGGCGCAGCGCAGATCGCAGCGATCGGTCACCGAAAGCCGGAGGTAGGTGATCCGGCGGGCAAACCGATCAATCAGGGGCAAAGGCGCGTTCACTTGCCCATGTATACGAAGTCTCGCGGATAAGATTCAAGGCTTGCGCCTGCATCCACAAACAAAGTTTGCCCGGTCACCGACTTGGCGGTGGCGAGGTAGTGGACGGCATCGGCGATCTCGTCTGCGCCCGGCAGCCGTTTCAGCGGCATCACGCCCTCCAGCCGCCGCCACTGTTCAGCATCGTAATCGGCTGTCGGCAGGATCAGCCCCGGCGCCACGCCATTGACCCTTACTTGCGGCGCCATTGCGCGTGACAAGGTGCGCACCGCCGCGTGCAACGCCTGCTTCGAAAGCGTGTAGCTGATCTGGTCAGGCACAGGGTTGACCACGCGCTGATCGAGGATGTTGATGACACAACCGGCCCGATCCTCCAACGCCGCCGCAAACGCTTTTGTCAGCAGCAACGGCGCAAACAGGTTCACACGGAAGTGCTGTTCCAGTTCGTCCAGCGTGATCGTATCGACCGTATCATCATGAAACCGCGACGCGCAGTTTACCAGCAGATCGGGAGAGCGCCCGGCAGCTTGAGACACCTCAGCCAGCATCTGCGCGGGGAACGCGAGATCATCCAGATCACCCGCCAGCGGGAAAACCGCAGCCCCCAGCCATTCAAGCTGTGCTTTGAATTCTGCGTCAAAGGTTGAAGTGCGATGCGCGTGCAATGCCAGATCCCAGCCTTCGCTGGCCAGCTTGCGCGCAATCGCCCCACCAATCCGTCGCCATCCGCCCGTTACCAGCGCCAAGGGCCGGGACAGTGGCTCCACGCTCAAGCCGCCCGCTCACGCCGCAGCGTGATGCCGATTTCCTCGCCATTTTCGCTGATCGCCAGCTTCACGATCTTTACCTCTACCCACATTACCCGATCATCCTGCAGCAACAGCGTTTCGATGATGTGATCTGCCACGGCTTCGATCAGCTTGAAATGCACCCCCTTGGGCAAGCCATCTGTCGCGGCGAATTTCAGGTCCATGTAATTCTTGCTGGCCGCCAACGGGCAATCAGCGGTGTAGCGATCCTGCTGCTTAAGGCCCACCCGCATGGTGATGCGCAAAGGCTGCGGCCGCCCGGTCTCCTCGGAATAGATTCCGGTGAGCACGTCGGTTTCAAGATTGGCCACTTCAAGGATCAGGCTGTCAGTCATGCGCGCGCCTTTGGCATCAGTGCGAGGGCGAGTCCATCGCGCGCGCAGATTTTCAGTTTTTCCACCGCGCGAAGATCGCTGTCGGCAAGTGCCGCCCACCCTCACCTTGCTCGCGAATCGCCAGATCGCCATGTTCGATCGTGCCGCCAAGGTCCTTCAGGGCCTCCGCCAGCAAGCCCGCAATTGCGAGCGAGGACATGCGCACGGCATAGACCGTCAGGAACAGGAACCGGCTGTCGGCATCAAGCAGCTTTGCACAATCGGCCACCAGCCCCGGCAGGCTTTCTTCCAGCCGCCACACCTCGCCATCGGGACCGCGCCCGAACTTGGGTGGATCAAGGATGATCCCGTCATAGCGCCGCCCGCGACGCACTTCGCGCGCGGTAAACTTGGCCGCATCGTCGATCATCCAACGCACCGGGCGTTCAGACATGCCAGAAAGCTGGGCATTGGCGCGGGCCTGCGCCACCGACTTCTTCGAAGCGTCGACATGCGTAACCGGGCCATACTCCGACAGAGCAAGTGTGCCGACGCCGGTGTATCCGAACAGGTTCATGGTCTGCGCTTCGGTTCTTCCTTCAAGCTGCTCCCCCATCCAGTCCCACACCGGGGCCATATCGGGAAAGAACCCCAGGTGCCGAAACGGCGTGCACGATGCGGTAAAGCGCACATCGTTCCACGCCAATTGCCAGCCATCGCGCGGCACGGGCCGGTCAAACATCCAGCGCCCGCCGCCATCCTCGTCAGACCCCGGCACGAATTCAGCGTCCGCCTGCCACTCGGCCAGACGTGGCGTCCACATCGCCTGTGGCTCCGGGCGGATAAAGCGGTGCGGGCCATATTGCTCCAGCTTTCGCCCATGGCCGGAATCGAGCAGGGCAAAGTCTGCCCAGCCCTCACCCACCATCAGCTTGGGCTGAAGGTCCAGCTCAGCCATGCGCTTGTGTATTCCGTGCGGTCGCCCGCTCGGCCACATAAGCCGCAACCGCATCGTAATCACCCGGCAACCGGTCGCAGCGCTCTTCGCGCTCGAACAGATCGCCCACCCGCGCGGGCAAGCCGGGGCGCAGGCCCGTGGCCCGCTCAACCGCATCAACGAACTTGGCCGGATGGGCCGTCGCCAGCGTCACAATGGGCACGCCTGCAGCAATGCCCTGTGCAAGGCGCGCTGCATGAAGGCCAATCGCGGTGTGCGGATCAAGCACTTCGCCGCACGCCTCAAACGCCCAGCGCATGGCATTGGCCATGTCACCTGCATCGGCGCGTTCCGAGGTGAACAGTGCCGCTGCCGATTCGCGCTGCGCATTGGTCAGTTGCATTGCCTTGGTGGCTTCAAACTGCTTCATCTGCGCAGCCATCGCCGCCCCATCGCGCCCGCAGCCATCAAACAGCAGCCGTTCGAAGTTCGACGAGACTTGGATATCCATCGACGGCGCAGCGGTGACCGTCACCGTGCTGGCCGAATAATCGCCGGTCGAGAGCGCGCGATGCAAGATGTCGTTCACGTTGGTCGCAACAATCAACCGCTCGATCGGCAGGCCCATCTTAGCCGCGACATAGCCCGCAAACACATCGCCAAAATTGCCGGTGGGCACCGAGAACGCGACCTTGCGCTGCGGTGCGCCCAGTTGCAGCGCGGCGTAGAAATAATAGACCACCTGCGCCATCAGCCGCGCCCAGTTGATAGAATTGACCGCAGCGATCCCGAACCGGCTGGTCATCGCGCTGTCATTGAACATGCGCTTCACCATCGCCTGCGCATCGTCAAAGCTGCCGTCGATGGCGATGTTATGCACATTTGGCGCAATAACCGTGGTCATCTGGCGGCGCTGCACATCTGACACCCGGCCATGTGGATGGAGCATGAAGATGTCGATCTTCGCCCGCCCTGCCACGCCATCAATCGCGGCAGAGCCGGTATCGCCCGAAGTGGCGCCGACGATGGTCAGATGGTCATCGCCATCTGCCAGAAACTCTTCAAACAGCAGGCCCAGCAGTTGCAGCGCCACGTCTTTGAACGCCAGCGTAGGGCCGTGGAACAATTCGAGCACCCATTGTGTCTCGTCCAACTGCTTCAGCGGCACGACGGCGGCATGGGCAAAGCGGCCATAGGCCTGTTCGCACAGTTCCAGCAAACGCTCCGGCGTCAGGCAGGTGCCCACAAACGGCAACATGATCTTTTGCGCCAGTTGGGCATAGGGCAGCCCGGCCATCGCCGCGATCTCATCCGCGCTGAACTGGGGCCAGGTCTCAGGCACGTAGAGACCGCCATCCGAAGCGAGGCCTGCGAGCGTGACGCCCTTGAAATCGAGCGAGGGTGCCTGCCCCCGAGTGCTGACATACTTCATGGGATTGGGCGGTTAGCGGCCACAGACCAGTGTGGCAAGGATTCTGGGGTGTAGGGAGGCTATTCCTGAGCGCCCCTCTTCACACCGCTCACCCTGAGCCTGTCGAAGGGTGCCCGAACCACGTACTGTGCCAGCACCCTTCGACAGGCTCAGGACGAGCGGGCTAGCGAGGGCTATCCCCGCTCCCGCCACCGCTTGCGCAGCGCCAACCCATAAATCACTAGCGCCACCAGTGCGAAGAAGAACCACTGCACCGCATAAGCCAGATGATTGTTGGGCACGTCTGCCGGATCGGGCCGCGCACTGGCGGCAAAACCGGGGACGGGCGGATCGGCAATCAGCCGCGCTGCGCCGTCAGTATAGGGCGCAATCAGCCCCGTTACCTTCCCACCAGCCCATTCAGGATGGTCCGGTCCTTTGGTCCAGCCTGCCTGCACTTGCGCCGTGCGGCCACCGCCAATCGCGCAGTTGGCCAGATGCACATATCCCGTATCGCCCTTGGCATTGCGCCCTGCGATGGAATTCCATGGCAGCGTGATCGACTGGCAATTCACTTCCGAACGATGGAACAGCGCTTTCTCGACCGCCGTCCCATCGGCATCAGGAAACGCCACGGTTGCCCCATCGGCAATTGCAGTGGCGTATCGTGCCAGCATCACCTGCTTTTCGTCCATGCGTTGCAACTGCCAAACGCCCAGCGCAATCATCGTGGCCACCGCAGCGGCCACGATCACGGTCGAGATAATCGGCACGCGCCGCATCACAGCAAACCTTCCTTGTCGAGTCGCGCAATCAGTGCCGCCGCCTTGGCAAAGCGCAGCGCCATCGTCACCACCAGCGGAACGACAACACCCCAAAGGGCAATCAGCGCCCAAACTGGCAATTGCACCACT